>CAYUDB010000121.1:0-8423 GCA_964443405.1 uncultured bacterium
AACGACGAGCACAAAAAATGCACAAAACTTTATTTTTCCACTCATACTTATCCTTTTTCTGAAACCAATATAAAAAAATTCCATCGTCTCGCAATTCTTTTCTCCACAGTTTGTCGGCATGTGAAATGCACACTTGCACGTTTAGAAGGGCTACGGCGTCGTCGCATAATGAGGTTACCTACATAATAAAATGAAGTTGCGCAGAAAAAACACCGTTAAGAACCACCTGCTCTCAGTGACGACAACAAACCGAGAATAAAATGTTGCGGAAACGGGCAAATTATGTATTTTCAAAATTTGGTGTTTCATCGGAGAGGACAACGATGTTCACGATTTTTGGAGAAAGCGTAACATTTACAAACCCATGGGCGCTATTGCTTTTATTGCTATTGCCCATAGGTTGGATTTTGCGCGCGAAATATCGGCGTGCGACAATGCTTTATACCGTTACACGGCGGTTCAAAAACGCCAAGAGCACGTTCAAAGTAAAACTGCTCAAAGCGTTACCATACATTTGGATGCTTGCGATTACCTTTTTTGTTATAGCGGCAGCGCGTCCACGTTCAAGCTCGGATGTGGAAAAAAACTATACCGAAGGTATCGACATAGTCATTGCGCTCGACATTTCCTCGTCGATGTATGCGGTGGATTTTAAACCAAAAGACCGAATTCAAGCGGCGAAAATCGAGGCGGCAACGTTTATCGAAGGGCGAAAAAACGATCGCATAGGCTTAGTAGTTTTCGCATCAAAGGCTTTTCCGCAATGCCCGCTTACCATCGACCATAAAATTTTGCTCTCGCTTTTAAGTAAAGTTGAGGTCGGCATGATAGAAGACGGCACAGCTATTGGTGATGCACTTATCACTGCGGGCAACAGATTGCGCAAAAGCGAAGCAAAAAGCAAAGTTATCATCCTTCTCACCGATGGGCGCAATAATGCTGGCAGAATCGACCCGGTTACTGCGGCACAGGCGGCAGGCAGCTTAGACATAAAAATTTACGCCGTAGCAATGGGCAAAATTGGGCAAGCGGAGTATCCCGTCAAAGATGCGTTTGGGCGCACACGATACATGCTTATGGACGTGGAAATCGACGAGCCGATGCTTATGCAAATTGCCAACGTCACCGGCGGCAAATATTTTCGCGCTACAAACACCGAAAAACTGCGCGAAATTTACAAAGAAATTGACGCTATGGAAAAAACCAAAGTGGAAACCGAAAAGTATCGGCGTTACAAAGAACTTTTCAGAACACCACTCACAATTGGTTTGTGTTTCATGCTTTTAGGCATTCTCATCGAGTATTTTTTCGTGCGCCAAATCCCATAACTTCCCACTGCCATTACGTGCGTTTCAACGCTTAACTGTAAAATGCATGCGCAATTTTGCGTCGCATAAGCAAAGGTAAAACTTGCTTAAGGACGAGAATTTGTGAGGGAAAGCTGTGCATTATTTGTGCTACGGTACTTTTGCGGCGTGAGCTTTATTCACGTCGCAGCTTTTGCAATTAAGGATTGAAACAGCTTTTGCAGTGCAGTGGTGTTCAGAATTGAAACGCACGCTATGTGTGCTTAGCGGCACCGTGAGTGAAGTTTTTTGGCGCGTTCGGCAATGGAAAGATAATCTAGTTTGAAGTGAAAAAGCAGTTCGTCGGGTTCTCCGGACTCGCCAAATCTGTCGTTCATACCCACAAAATCCATTGGGACTGGGCAATGCCGCACAACAACTTCGGCAACTGCTGAGCCCATGCCACACATAACCTGATGTTCTTCGGTGGTGAGAATTGCACCAGTTTCACGCGCAGCAGCGATTATTGCAGCCTCGTCTATGGGTTTGATAGTGTGCAAATCGAGAATGCGCGCAAAAATACCATCTTTTTCCAGTTCTTCAGCTGCAAGTATGGCTTGGGCAACTTGAGCGCCGCAAGCGATAATGGTCATGTCTTTGCCGTCGCGGACAAGCCGTGCTTTGCCCACTTCGAAAGGTGTGTTTTCGTCGGTGATGGTGGGCACTGGTGCACGCCCAAAACGAATGTAAGATGGTCCATCGATTTCGTTGATTGCCGCATATGTGCACTTTTTGGCTTCTGGCGCATCGGCAGGAACGAAAACGGTCATGCCAGGCAAAACTCGCATAAGAGCAATTTCCTCAAGTGCCTGATGTGTTGCACCATCGGGACCAACAGATATGCCACCGTGTGCACCGCCAATGATGACCTTCGCATGGTTGTAACAGACTGAGTTGCGAATTTGTTCGTAAGCGCGACCGGCGGCAAAAACGCCATAAGTGGAGAAAATGGCGATTTTGCCCGAAAGTGCTAAACCTGTCGCCATTGAGGCAGCATTTTGCTCGGCGATACCCACATTGAAAAAACGTTCGGGGCAGGTTTCGGCAAAAAGATTCGCGCGAACTGATTCGGTTAGGTCGGCACCGATGACGATTAAATTGCCACAAGTATGTGCAAGCTCTTCCAAAGCTTTGCCAAAACCCTCGCGCGAAGGCGTTTGGGTCCAATTGTGTTCGGCGTATTTTTGCTGCAAATTCATCGCGAACCTCCAATATATTAACGACAGTTTTCGTTGATGGAACGTTTATTATAAGACATATTTATTTTTCTATAAAGTGCATGCTTCTTGAACCATGTGGTTTGGAGTGCAATTAGAACTTTTTGCACACGAGCACTTTACGTGGCATTGGAGAGTTTTGACGCAAGGTTTGCACTTGCGAAAACCCAGCAGTTTTTGCAAGGTATTCGAGCAGCCATTGCGACCACAAATGCATTTCGGTATCGTAATGGCGATTTGTGCAAAGGTCGATGTGCTTTTGAGTTACGGTGCCGGTTGCGGTATTGAAGCCGCGTGTTACAATTAAAAATTCGTTGTCATTCAGGCTATCGATGAAAGTTTCTTTCCAGCCGCCTGCGAATTGTAATTCGAGCATATCTAGGAACTCGGTTACCATTACGCCGCCCGAATCGAGAACGCGTATGCTTTCGGCAAAAATGGCGGCGCAATCGTCTATGTTCCAGTGTGGTATGGGGTTGAAAAGCAATGCTACACCGGCGAACGATTTTTCGGCAAAGGGCATTTTGCGCGCATCGCCGCAGGCAATGTGAACAGGTTGTGCCTTTGTCGCAAAGAATTCTTTAGCACCAACTGATGGCTCAAAATCGTATTCCAAAGCCCAAACATCATAGCCCGCCCCAACAAGCGCTGCGCTAGAAATTCCGTAACGACATCCTATGTCGAGCACTTTGGAGCCTGTGGGCAAGTCGATATATTGACGCACAAAATCGGTTAGTCGCTCTATGCGACCGGCACCATATTCGCCAAATGGGTCGTAAGTGCGCTTGCAATCTTCGTAAAATTCGGGATACGTTTTCATTTTATGTCCTCATCGATGGCTGATGCGGGAAAGCCGAGTTCTTCGATAGCGGCTATTGCCTGCTGACGTTTCGGTGCTTTACCGTGCCAACTGGCATCGTTTTCCATAAAGGATATGCCTTTGCCTTTAATTGTTTTAGCGATGATCGCCGTGGGTTTATCGGCGTTTTTAGCAGTGGCAAATGCTTCGTCGATAGCATCGATATTGTGTCCATCGATGGTTATAACATTCCAATTGAAAGCTTTTAGTTTATCGGGTATAGGATGAATGTTCATAACATCGCGCACGCAGCCATCGATTTGTAAATCGTTGTTGTCGATAATGATGCACAAATTTGATAGTCCATAATGTGCTGCCGACATAAACGCTTCCCACACTTGTCCTTCTTCGATTTCGCCATCGCCAAGCAAGGCGAAAACGCGCCTGTTGTTTTTATCGAGTTTATCGGAAAGCGCCATGCCAACTGCAACGGATATGCCCTGCCCAAGTGAACCTGTGGCAACTTCCGTGCCCGGAACTCCATGCAGCAAAGCAGGATGTCCTTGCAAACGCGAACCGAGTTTGCGCAGTGTCCACAATTCTGCCCGTGGAAAGTATCCACATTCGGCGAGAATTGAGTAAAGTGCCGGTGCTGCATGACCTTTCGAAAATACTACGCGGTCGCGTTCTGCCCACTGTGGATTTTGAGGATTGTGGCGCAAGTGTTTTTTATAGAGAACAGCTATAATATCGGTTACTGAAAGCGAGCCGCCTGGGTGTCCTGAGCCAGCATGATATGTCATTTTAACTATATCGAAGCGCACGCGTGTGGCGAGTGTTTCGATTTGGTGGCGTAAGTTTTGTTCGAGCATTTTCCCCTCCGGTTTTGTGGGTATGCGCAATTTAAGTTCCGCTCTGTGACGGGCAAGTTTTTTTTCCATTTGAGTTTTGCCGTTGTATTTAGCAAAATTGCACGTATTTTTTTCAAAAAAAGCGCGGCACAGTTAGTTAGGCTAAAGCATTTTCAAAAAAGCGGGCAGAAATGGAAAAAAGGATAGTTTTCATCGGCGATGTTTTCGGCAAAACCGGCAAGGATATAATTTACAAGAGCATACCGTATTTGCGCGAAAAATTTATGCCAAACATTATTATCGCAAACGGTGAAAACATAGCTGGTGGCTTTGGCATAACCGAAAACTTGGCAACCAAGCTTTTCAAATACGGTGTGGACGTTATTACACTTGGCAACCATGCATTCAACCGCGAAGACGAAATTCGTGCAGGGTTTGAGAAAATGGCAAAACTCATTCGTCCCGCAAACTACCCGCCCGATAATCCGGGCAGAAGTTTTTGCACGCACGAAGACGAATACGGCACAAAAATTGGAGTAATGGCGCTGTCGGGCAGAGTTTTTATGAGCAACCTCGATTGCCCATTTCGCACTGCAGAGCGAGTTTTGCGCGAGCTCATGCAACAAACTAAGCTCATAATCGTTGACATGCACGGAGAGGCAACTTCCGAAAAAATTGCTATGGGTTATTTTCTCGACGGAAAAGTTACAGCGGTTTTAGGAACTCACACGCATGTGCCCACTGCCGACGAGCGAATTTTGCCAAATGGCACTGCATTTATCACCGATGTCGGCATGACAGGTCCACATGATTCGGTTATTGGCGTCAAAAAGGAGCTTGTGCTTGCGCATTTTCTGCGAGGTGTGCAAGTGCGTTTTGCGCCTTCAGAAAGTGGTGGAAGGCTGCAAGGCGTGTTCATAACTGCCGACGAGAAAACTGGTAAGGCACTGACTATCAACCGGTTTGATATTCCAGAAAGCGAAATTCCACTTCGCATGACTGGTGACGAATAATTCATCGTATTTTGGGCACGAGGTTCTGCGAAAACTGCCGGTCGGCGTTTGTGGCATTGGCATGCTACGTCAAAAACCGTTGCAGCAGTGCTAGTGCTGCGATTTTTTGATGCAGGTTGTGTAGCAACGGCAAAAATACTCGGACGGCATGCGAAGTTTTCTGTCCGCAATGAGCTTTAAAAAGGTGAGGTTGTGAACGTATCCACTGGCAAAAATTCGCTTAGACATCTAGTGTAAAACTCACCTCACGGGTGGCGTAATCGCTGACGAAGACTCGTTGTGTTCGGTGCTGTGATTTTTTTTGGGGTGAGGTGGCATAGCCTAACAAAGTGCAGGTGGTTCGCCACAGCAAAATTATTGTGGTCGCCCGTTATTGATTTTGGCAGTATGTTCGCGCATGAAGTGCAGTCTTGCCTCAGCGTAGAAAGCAGAGAGTGCAGCGAGCAACTTCTCTTCGGATAACGAAAGCTCGCAATCACGCCTGTTCATGACGACTTTGGCTGTGTCGATGGCTTTTGAAATATCGTAGTTTGAGAAACCGCCGTCGTTTGAACCCCAAATAAAAGGTGGGAGACAATTGGGCATCATGCCACCGCCGAAGAAATTCACGCCCAAGCCCACTGTGGAACCTGATGGTATTAGTGTGCCGATTCCGAATTTGGCGTGGTCGCCGACAAAAGTGCCAACTTTGTTTAGCCCTGTTGGAACAACAGCGCCCGGTATGTGAACACGGATTTCACCATAATTGTTTTTGAGGTCGGAATTTGTGGTCATGGCGCCAAAATTCACCCATTCGCCGATATAACTGTGCCCCAAAAAACCATCGTGATATTTGTTAGCATAACCGAGCATCACTGTGCTTTCAAGTTCGCCGCCAACGCGCGAATGCTCGCCAATGCTGCAACCTGCGCGAATTCGTGCCGAAGGCATAACCCACACGTTTTTGCCGATAACTGCTGGTCCTTCAATGAAAACCGCTGTGCCAATTTTTGCACCCGACTCGATGAGTATTGGTCCCAATCGCGCATCAAAGGTAGTCCATGCGTCCACTTGAGCAGTGTTATCGATGAAAACATCGGTAGGGTTGTAAATTGCACAGCGCTGTTCATCGGAAAATTTTGTAACACTGCGCCTAAAAAAAGTAGCGAAGTCTTCGATGATAAGCTTACTGTTTTCGGCAGAAATTTCCCATAGAGCATTGAAGATTGGCGCTGCAATATCCACTTGCTCAAAATTGCTCATCAAAAAGGCGAGAGCGTCCTTACCAACGATGCCACCAGTGGTGGCGGCATTTGTGAACACCTGCGGTAAAGCCTCGCCTGCTGCAAATCGCACCGCCGCAGGGAAACGATTTGCAACAAAAACGCATTTTCCCTTTATAGATGCTATGTCGTGCACGGCTTTGCGCGTGAGAAACACTTTGCCATTCAAAAGCAAAGTGGGAAGTCGCGGGTCAATTTCGGCGAGGTTTGTGGAAATACCTGCCGCATGTGTCTTGTCGTGTAATTCTTTGCGGCATATAGCAAAAAGCTTGCAATCGGGATAAAACTTTTCGGCACGCTCGCTGAAAGTGAAGGCACCCGCACGTAGCAAAAAAACTGGGTGATTCACAGCAACAGGATAGAAGTTTTTTGCGGTAAAGTCTTCCCACAAAATAAGATTTATTGTAGCCATTTTTCGACCTATGCTTAGTTATTTTTGCGCACACTAATGATTTCAATTTAGCTCAAAATTTTGTGCAGGAAAAGGTAATTTTTTAGTGCACAGTGTTGTTTTCACATTTTTTTTACAAACAGATGCCATGACACCATGCAACAAAAAACTTATATGCTTTATTATTACTAAATATTTGACAATAAGATTATTATCGCGAAATGCAATTTGCTGTTTGGGATTGCGCTTGTTTGGGAATGTTTTTTTATGTAAATTTCGAAAAACCGAAAATGTGATGGAGCTATGGCTAAGCCGTTTAAAGCGAAAGGTGTGAAATTTTTTTGCGGATTTATCGGCAATGTGGTTTTACCTAGCCTCGAGCTTGTAGAATTGTTTGCAAAACACAATTGGCATGTGTGTGAACCTTTTTCGCAACATATTGATTTTGAAATGGTTACAGACTATTACGAGCATGAGATGGGAAAAAATTTGCACAGGTTTTGGTTTCCACTAGAATGGCGCGACGAGCGCATTTCTGCGCCAGAGCTGCTTGTGCCGCTCAAATATGCAGTAACCGAAATTGAGCAGCAATTTGTTTTTAATGGTATGCGCACCATAAACTTAGACCCAGGATATATAACTGAGGCAAAACTTGTGCTTGCCACTTTTAAGGATTATGCCCATCGAGTTTACATAGGTGAAAGTGTTTATGGCGATGTGCAAATGCAATGGCGCCCAAGCGGATATGAGTTTTTGCCGTGGACATACGGCGATTACAAAACCGAAACTGCCCAAGCCTTTTTTTGTGACTTGCGCAAAAAGCTTCGCCATGCGATGAAACTTGCCGCTATGCCAGCTTCCAAGTGAAGTAGGCGCATCTAGAACACGCAACTGCGTGCACAATTGCGTGTTTTCAGAAAGAGAAAATTTTTGACGACAAAGAGGCTCTAAAAAGCAGCCGTCGAGTTGTTGTAAATACTGCCGGCGCCGTAGGCGCATCTAGAACACGCAACTGCGTGCGCAACTAAGTGTTAGGATGTGTGTATTCGAGAGCGCACAATGAGTTTTATAGTAACGTTCATGTCGCCGGGAGCATCGCGGACATAATTTGGCGCAATGATTTTGAGCCACAGTTTGTCGCTATTTTGCGTGAGGGCAGTTACCGAACCGTTGTAACACTGTGGAAGGATATTGTAGCCGCCACCTTGGAAGTTTGTGCCGTTTGCCCAAAGAGTGGTGGAAGAAAGCGTGTTGTGTGCGCCATCGAAAGTTGAAGAAGCTGGCGGTGCTGCAGTTTCATTGAAAATGGCGCGGACAGTAAAGGTATCGGTGCCCGGTGCGCTACCAGCATAAAATGTTTTGCCCGTTGCGGTTATTGAGACTACTTGAATGCCAAAATCGATTATTTCGGTGCCACCATTTCGCAAACGCATGGAATCGATGGCGGCAATTATAACGGTATCTTTGCAATCGAGTGCAGCAAGTGTAACCATTACTGTCTCCGCGCCGTCGATATCGAACGAGAAATTTGATATACCCGTGTT
>CAYUDB010000122.1:0-8406 GCA_964443405.1 uncultured bacterium
AGCAGCCATTTTGCAATGCGCGTGATGCAGCAGTTGTGCGTGGTGGTTTCGACAAAGCTGTAGTAGTGTTAGGTTCTGCAACTCCAAGTATTGAAAGCTATTACAATGCTCAGACTGGTAAATATCGTTTATTGGAAATGCCCGAACGTGTACCGGGTAGTCAACTGCCCAAAGTGCAGGTTGTGGACATAAAAAAGTTGCGAGCGAACGAACAAATTTTCAGTCCGCACGCAGTCAACGCTATATTGGAAACTGTTTCTGCTAATAAGAACGCAATCTTGTTACTTAACAGACGTGGATTTTCATCAAATATAATTTGCACGTCGTGTGGACATATTCCTCAATGCCCGAATTGCGATGTTTCGCTCACTTATCATGTTGTGGGAGATGAACTTCGGTGTCATTGGTGCGATTTTCGCATGCCAGCCATTGATATTTGTCCGGTGTGTGAAACTGAAGGTTTTAAGCATCGCGGTAAGGGCACTCAGAAGATCGAAACTGCGCTTTTGGAGCTTTTGCCTGCGGAAAAAATATTTAGAATCGACTCAGATGCGGTTTCTCGTCGTGGAGCACTAGAGAAAATTTTGGAAAGTTTCATCTCTACTGATGGCGCGGTAATCGTTGGTACTCAAATGATTGCAAAAGGGCATGACATACATAATGTGACATTAGTGGTCGTTATCGATGCTGATACAAGCCGTGATATCCCTGATTTTAGAGCGGGCGAAAAAACCTTTCAGTTGCTATCGCAAGTTGCCGGAAGAGCGGGGCGAGGTGAAAATCCTGGGACTGTGATTATTCAAACTCGCCACCCCGATGATATGGAGGTATTGTGCGCTATAAATCACGATTATAAGTCATTTTATAACAACGAGATAATGAGACGCAGAACGATGTTATACCCGCCATTTTCACGTTTGGTACGTGTGGTGGCACAACATATGGAAGAATGTGCAGCTAAAGATGTTATACAGTACATTTATAATACATTGCTTTCGAGTGATATTGATGGAACGACAATACTTTTTCCAACAATTCCACCAATTTCGCGTTTAAAAGGATATTACCGCTGGCATTTACTTATGCGGACAACTAATATACGCAAACTTCTGCGAAATTTGCATGATATAGCATATACTGATTTTAAAGATGCGCGTGTCCGAATCGATGTGGACGCGATCGACATGATGTAACAGCCAACAAAAACGCATGCGCAATGGCGAAAGAATAAATGTAATGATTTGTAATTGTAAAAATGCGCCACTTTTAATAAGCGGCGCATCTTGAGAGTAACTCGTTGATTTGTAGTGGATTAATGTCCTGAACAGCCTTTGTGTGGCATACCGCCCTGCTGCATGGGACAACCTTTTCCAGGCGCAGGCGGTGTATTTCCTTGCATCGGTGGCATGTTGTTCATTTCGCCGTGGCGTTCGTCGCGCGCGTTTTTCATATGCTCGATAACTGCTGTACGTTGTTGCACGGTAAGGATTTCTCGCACTGCGAGCATTGTTGCAAGCCCGTTATCACTTAGTGCTTGCTCATTCTTGTCCACTGTTTCTGCCGCTTTGCGAATGTCGGAATTTGTTGCTTTAGCATCACCTAGCGCGTCGAGCAAATCCATGCGAGCCTTTTTGACTGCGGCTTTCAAATCAACCGCTTCCTTTTCAGCGTTTCGTGTAACTGTTTTGATTTCAGCGAGTTGCTTGTCCGTGAGCTTTAACTCCGTGCTCATTTTTTCGAGCATGTCCGCGTTGGCAAAACTGGCGAACGCTCTATCGTCGCGACCGCCGGGCATGCCTTTGCCTTGCGCCGAAACCGGCGATACGGCAAATACAATTGCCATAACCGCAAGTGCGGTATAGAACTTACGCATGAGAACCTCCATTAGTGTTTGGGTTTATCTAATAATTGGTTATCGAACGGTAATGGGCAACGACCAAAGCGATCGTGACGCATCTCGCGAGCGGCATCAACCATGCGACGCTTAAATTCAGCATCGAAAATGAGAAATTTTGCAAGCTGATGAGCGTCCAACATTTGATCGAGCTTTGTGTAAAACTTTCGTTCACAACGAGTTTCGTCGTCTCGCAGTGCTGCGAGTTTTTCGATGAGCATTAATAATTGAATTGTATCGGCGTTTTCATCTAGGACAATGCGTAGTTCCTCGAGAACTAATTGCTGTTTCTTGCTAAGTGCCTCACGCTCAAGGCGGAACTCGTTGAGCACAGGAAAGAGTTTGGCAAATTCGCTTTCATCCAATTCGAGTTCGCGCGCAAGCTTTTGAGCCTTAAGCGATTCTATACGCTCGAAAACTCCGTTGCTCATGCAGTTTGGCATGTCGCTTGGAGGTTCTTGCGCGAAAGCCACAATAAATGCAGCTGCTATTATTATTGACATATGTGCTGTTTTCATGTGTACCATCCCAATACAGTATGAGTTTACATATTAAAAATCAGTTTAAAAGGCAAATTATCTTAAAACTATCTCAACACGCTTGCTACATATCAGAAAGTATAGCTATCAGCTGTTCTTGTTCGGCAGAGGTTAACGTTTTCACTACGTCATCTGCTGAAAGTGTTTGCACAATTTGGTCATATGTGGCGCTATTTGATTCTGTTGCAACAAGTTGTGCCTGTTCAGGCGCTCTGCCATTTGTGGTTCGGTAGGCGAACACGAAAAACAAGCACAGGGTCATTGCCACTGCAAACGATCTGACAAGCTTGTGCCGGCGAATGTTTTTGCTTTTAGCATGCAGCCAAAAGTGGTTGCGCAAACTAGTTTTTTCGCGTTCGGTGAGTTTCGGTGCATTTTCAGACCATAGCTCGTTAATATATTTTTCGATATTCTCATCAATAAATTTGCTCATGGTAATTCACCTCACGCTCATATTTTATTTACTGTTAATTTATTATAATAAAAATAATTAACTTTCAAATTATCAGTTGGAATTCGTGTATCTAACGTGCATTTAAAACTTGTCTATTAAGTGTTGAACTCTTCCATTATCTCTATGTCAGCAGAAGGCACATCGTAATTATAATCGGCATATTTAGTTGCGAGAAATTTCCGCATCTTTGCATTGGCACGATGCAGTAGCGTTTTGACTGTGCCCTCGGTAACATCTAGAATTTTCGCGGTTTGTGCCGTTGATAGCTGTTGTTCGAGGCGAAGAACGAAAACCATTTTTTCTTTTGCGGAAAGCTTTTCCAGCCCTCGTGCGATATCGGTGCGTATGGTGTGTCCGTCGAGTGGCGTGTCGTGGTCATCGCTGCGACCAAGTGTGAAAACATTTTCGAGCTGAACAAAAACTCGTTTACGCCTGTATCTGCCGATGACAATTCGAGTTGCGATGGTAGTGATCCAAGTTCTAAAACTTGAATCTCCACGGAAATTTTTGATATTTCGATAAGCACTTAAAAAAGCCTCCTGAACTATATCTTTCGCTTCTTCTCGATCATCAAGCATGCGGGTGGCAATTTGGAAAACTACGTCCATGTTTTGTGCCATCAGCTCGTCAAAAGCGCCGTTGTTGCCATTTCTAGCTTCATCGACAAGTGTTACGTCGTTTTTTTTGTTATCGGTCATTCGATTTCCGTCGAAAAGCAATTTTTGGCTCTCCGAATTAATAGAAGCGAATTTGTTCAGCAGGTTGACATTTTTCTGAAATTAACACAATTTCGCGTCAAGTAGCTCCGAGTGCACGCCATTTTCGTTCGATGATTGGTGCAGTAAAATAAATGATAATTGCTAATATAAATCCGGCAACTATATCTATGACATAATGATGTCGCAAATATACTGTGCCGAGCACAAGCCCCAACGCGATAGGCAGAAAAATCCAGAAGAATACTTTTTTGTAGCGGTAAGAATAAATAAGCGTAAGTAGTGTGTTCGCGCAATGAAGCGACGGGAAGGCTGCACGTGATGTGGCGAACGAAACGTTTACTATTTTGTCAGCAAGTTCTGTAAGAAAAATTCCATGTAAGCTTTTTGTAAATAAAGGCTTAAGCATTATTCGCGGTGGCACAGCCGGAAAAATTGTATAAAGAATGTAACCTGAATAAAAAAGCAAGATCACACCCAAAAAGGTGGTGCGAAACTCAGCACGCATGCCCGAAAGCCAGAGAAGCAAGCCCAACGTGAAAGAATACCAGAAAAAATTCATGTAGCAAAACGAGAAAAATTCGGTGAGTAGCGGATTATAAAACCTTTCTGCCCAAAGAATTGGGTTCACGCCCCCGAAAATCGCCTCATCGATGCGAATGAGAGTGGGCGCAATATTTCCCGAGTTCACAAATGCCACTGTGTCGTGCAAATTCGTGTAAACTATCACCGCCAGCGCAAACGGCAATATCTCGCGGAGCATCTCGAGTATTCTGTGCCTATCTTTATATTTTGCAATGAAATACAGGGCGATGAAAAATATAACAGCAGCAAGCGGGCGAAACATTCCGCCAGCAATATAACGCGGAACTTTGCCGGTCGCTGCAAAAAACATATAGGCATAAGTAGTAAGTGCGGCGGAAGGCAGAAGGAAAACAACTGCCAAAAATTCTTCTAAGCGCAGCTGCGTAATTTTTCCAAAGAGTTTTTTCATGGGGATTATGTTAAGGGAGATTTGTTTTTTCGCAAGAAGGTTTTTCGTCTGCTGCAATTTATTTTGCGACACGCGGTTTGGCTAGATTTTTAGCGATAATGAATGCACGTTTTATGTGTTTAACATTCGAGTTTTCGGCAATTTCTGCAACAAAAATATATGTTCCATTTTTAACAGCTTCGCCGTTTGTAGTTCCGTTCCAGGTGAACTGCGCGCCGTCGCCAAAATCTACTACCAAATGTCCATATAAATCGTATAAGCGTGCCGCCACCGATGCTTCAGCGCTCGCATCAATATAGAAAGAGCATGCCTCACAAGCAATTGGGTCGAAAGGGTTGCACGAAAAAGTGATGTCGCTCATGTGCGTGGCAGCCCAGAGCGAGTTTCCTTCGCAAAGAGTGTTCCCGCTTTCAGCACGGCAGGGATAATAGCTATCCGATTGAGGTGTAGAAAGTTCCGCAGAAACTCCGCGATCGCCCGCAGACGAGCTGTATATTGCCGAAGTCGCAATGGCACCGGACGGCGTTTTAAGAAAGATCCCATCGCCGGCGTCGTTTAATGTAGGAAACGATGAGGTTTTATACCAGGCGCATGCAGCAAGAATATCGCCTGCGGATATGATAGCAAACGAGCTGTCGGAGATGATGAAATCTGCAGGTAGAGTTGCGCATGCATGTGGATCACATAAAGTCCAACCCTCTAATGGGATATCATAACCACTTGTATTGTATAGTTCTATCCACTCGCACTCACTTTCGTTCGGTGAAAAATAAAGTTCTGTTATCGCAATTTGTGTGCCGACAAAAATTTTTGTAGAGAGTGCGTTATTTGTGCGGGCAGTGTCGGTTATTTGCGTTGTGATGTTATGTATGCCTGCGGGTAATGCTAACTGGAAGGTTACAGAAACGGTTTCGGCGGCAGCGCAGCTTGGAATTGGTAAGGTATCGAGGGAAATGCCTGCCGAGTCGCTCAAAAACGCGTGGAAATTTGTTGCTGTGTACTGTCCCAGATTTGTCACTTTTACGGTAACATTAAAACTCACATCGCTTTGCGGTAGTGTGGGCGATGGTGTCATCGATATAACTGTCAAATCTACGGGTAGCGTGGTGCAGGAATTTGTCTTGCAAGCGGTGTGTTTTGTGGGGTCGGTGGAGGGTTGCCAATTGGCGGTTTCGGCGCCGCTACTGTATGCCGAAACTCGCTCAATGCTCAAGCCATAATCCCATGAACTGCTTGCAGTGTAGATAATTGCGTCAACTAATATGCCTGTGGCATCGAAGAGATAAAGGTTGTCGCCAGTATTGTTGAGCTGCACGAACGATGGCAAAACCGCAAGCGAGCAAGCGCAATCGATGGTCGATGCGCTGATAATGACAAAGTTGTTTGCGTCTATCACAATGTCGGGCAAGGTGTTAGCCCGTGTAGAGTCGGTTATAGTCCATGAGGTGAGTGTAATAGCGGTGTCACTGGTGTTAAAAAGCTCAACCCATTCTGGTTCGCCGGTTTGCGGTTTGAACATTATTTCATTCACCACAATTGCGCACCAAACTATAGATGCGTAACCAATTGTAAGCAAAAGCATTGCGAGTTTCAAAATTTTCATGAAAAAAATATAAACTACGATAGGAGAAAACCAAGTTTTTTGTGATCTGTCTTACTAAAACAATAGTAGATTTGCCCAATGTGTAATGCATATTTTTCCGTAATCGATTACTCATTAAAACAATATCTAAAAAAACTCGTTTACAGATAACAAATCATGTGCAGTCAAATCACATATAACAAATGCTTTGTGTTCGCAGTGAATCAGTTCGTATGTAAGCAGTTCCCTGAATGAAATTACGTTTTGCAATACATTCATCTTTTAACGGCATAATTGCTCACTCTGACAACTAAGCTTACAGTTTGCAATTGTACTCGCTAACTTGTAATTGTTTGTGGTTACCAGTTATACGGAAGCGTCTTGCATGTTCTCTTGTTGCGACGCCACACCCGCACGCACAAAATCAAAGGTTACTCGTATCCAATGTCGTAAGTTTTTCACTGAGTCCCCCCCACACTTTTGAGCGCCACTGAACCCGCTATCGTCGTAAATTCCCCAAACGCCCATGCGCTTGCCCAAATCCAAGCATCGCACTCACCTACTTTGCCAAGTAATCGCTGTCGTCTCAGCCGGTGGCACCACATGCCAGTTCGATGACATGTGCCGCTCCGCCCGCCTGAGGTCAGGCGGGGGAGGGAAGAGAATCGTTGCGCGCCAGTATGCCCTCGATTTCCTCGCGAGATACTGTTTCTCGCTCAAGCAACATTTGTGCCAACTCGTGTAAAGCCTTCTCGCATTTGCGAAGAACACCAATTGCCGAGTTCTGTGCATCCTCTACAAGACGACGCACTTCTTTGTCGATGGCTTCGGTGGTTTTTTCGGAAATTTTTGCTTTTGACATAAGGTCTTTGCCCAAAAATACTTCCTGTCCACCATCAGCGAGGTTGACGGGACCAATGATTTCACTCATGCCCCATTCTGAAACCATGCGATGAGCAATTTCGGTGGCTCGATGAAGGTCGTTGCCGGCGCCTGTTGTGGGATCGCCAAAGACAAGAAGCTCTGCTGCGCGCCCGCCGAGCATGTGTGCAAGCTGGTGAACTAAATAAGAACGAGTGTAAAGCCTTTTGTCATCTTGGTTTAGAAATTGCGTTACGCCAAGTGCAAAACCGCGTGGTATGATTGACACTTTGTGAATCGGGTCGCCTGTAGGGAGCATCATGCCAACAAGCGCATGCCCACTTTCGTGATAGGCGGTGATTTTCTTGTCGTCATCTGAAACGGTAAGGGATTTGCGCTCCAAACCCATCATGGTTTTGTCCATGGCAGCTTCGAAGTCATCCATTTCAATTTGGGATTTGTTTGAGCGTGCGGCAATGAGTGCGGCTTCGTTGACGATGTTTTCGAGATCGGCGCCGACTAAACCGGGTGTGCGCTTAGCAACGGTCTCGAGATCGACATTTTCGGCGAGCGGTTTTTTGCGGGTGTGCACTTTTAGAATTTCGATTCTGCCCCGAATGTCGGGCTGATCGACGACAATGCGCCTATCGAAACGCCCTGGTCGTAGCAGTGCAGTGTCGAGAACGTCGGGGCGGTTTGTCGCCGCTGTGACAATGATGCCTTCGTTTGGATCAAAGCCATCCATTTCGACCAAAAGCTGGTTTAGTGTTTGCTCGCGTTCGTCGTGACCACCGCCAATGCCTGCACCGCGCCATCTGCCCACTGCATCGATTTCGTCGATGAAGATGATGCACGGGGCATTCTGTTTGGCTTCTTCAAAAAGGTCGCGCACTCGCGATGCGCCCACACCAACGAACATTTCGACAAAGTCGGAACCGGAAATCGAAAAAAATGGCACGTCTGCTTCGCCCGCAACTGCTTTTGCCAAAAGCGTTTTGCCTGTGCCGGGGGGACCTAGTAGCAAAACGCCACCTGGTATTCTGCCGCCGAGGCGGCTGAATTTGCTCGGGTTGCGCAAAAATTCGATTATTTCGGAAAGTTCATACTTGGCTTCGTCGCAACCGGCTACGTCGTCGAAGGTTATTTTTTCTTTATCGGGAGTTACACGGCGTGCACGGCTTTTGCCGAAAGCAAAAATGCCTTTCTGTGAACCCTGCATTTGCCGAATGAAAAGAAAATAGAGCAGCGGTATGAGCAACCACGGCAATATGTTGAGCACTATAGCCCAAAAACCAAGCCCATCCTCTTCGGACGAGACTTCGACAGCGTTTTGAGCCAAATCTTTTGGTAATTGCGAGTCGTCGAA
>CAYUDB010000123.1:0-6650 GCA_964443405.1 uncultured bacterium
CATGCTGCCGATGCGCACGTCGTCGATGAACCAGCCATTGCCAGCGTGGTCGGAGACATCGGACGCGAAAACCCATTTTAGGCGCATATTGCTCAGGTCGAAACCCGAAAGGTCGAAAATTTCCTGTCGCCACACGAGGCTTCTGCCAGTGAAAGCGCCTTCACCCGCTATTGGCGACGAGTAGCGTTCGGAAATCACATCATCGTAGCCATCTTGCGGTTCGAGCAGAACCCATGTTGCGCCGCCGTCGGTGGAAAGCTTGACATTGCCGCCATCGAAACCGTTTTCAATTTCGTACCAATGCCAGAACGTGAGCTTTGGATTTACAGCTGTGGCAGGCAATGATAGCGGTATGGAACGAAGTTCCCAAATGATAGAGTCGGCATAGAAACCATCGAGGCGCGTACCCCAACATTTTTCGCCCGAATGTGCATCGAAAGGACCCCGAGTTGGTTTGCCCCATTTCCAGCCGTCTGTGGAAGGTTCGAAAATGCCATCGTAGCCCGCGACTAAAGCAGAGAAATAACCGTCGCCATATTCGAAGGTTTCGGTCATGGAATTGTCAACACCAAGTTCCACAACGATTTGGTTTGCCGGTAGTGGAATTGCGGGCACGAAAAGTGGGCGCACTTTCACTTCGAAATTTTGCGATGTGCATGATATGTACGAACCACTTGTTCCCGGGCAAAGCAGTCGCGCCAAGAACGAATCGCAGCCCGCCACATTCAACAGGCGCATTTCGGAGTAATCGGAAAATACTGCACCATCGTAAGCTTTTACGCGCCAATAGTATTCGCCAGGCGGGAGATATATTGGCACATCGAGGCTGCAAAGCCCAAGCCCTTGTGGCACAGGTGGTGTTGGAAAAAAGTCCTCAGGCGAAAGCTGCGAGTCGAAAGAATAGGCAAGTGCGGTGAAGTCGGGTGAAGGCGAAAGCTCGACTACAAAGTGCAAATAATCATCGTCCAAATCGGCAGGCACTTGCCATACGAAATTTATCGACCGAGCCGAACGCGTTGTGCCATCTGCAGGCAAAACGAGAAGTGGTGCATCGGGTGCCGAAAGCGTGCGACGGTAGAAACCCGCATGGTGAATAAGTGTGCCGTTAGTTGAAGTTCCCGAAGAAGCAGTGCCTACGCCAAAAAACACATCGTAAAAGCCGTTTTGCTCCCATCCACCTGCGGAAGGTATTGTAAAAGCTTCGTTTGTGTATGTGCCGCCGGTGCTCTGTGCAAAGCTCGCGCCCGCTAATATGCAGAGCGCTAAAAACCATATTGTCGAGTATTTGTTTCTCATAACGGAACCCCCTTTTGTTTATAGTTTTTGAGTTCCGTTACTTGCCAATAATGAGCCATTCAGAGCCGGTGCTTATTACTGTTACAAAATCCCATATGGCGCTTAAGTTCACAGAGGAGTTGCCGTCGATGAGATATGACCCACCGTTTACACTAACTATGCCGCTGCCTTTGCGCTTAACTGTGTAAACACGGTTTGGGCAAGTTGAGGGATCTGGCAAATAAACCGTTGCTGTAACTGTGCTGTTAATGTAAACAACGTTATGCGTTTCGTTAAGCGTGTCGCCACTTGCCACTTCCGAAACTTTCCAGCCTTTTGAGCCGTTTATCTCGTGTGCCGAAGACGGTGCGTTTGTGCGCACACCAATGCGGTCGGTAGTTGCATCCATGAAGAACACATTGTCGAGGTTGTCGCCATCGATGCGGAAATCGGCATCGACTTTTGTGTAGTTGAAGCGGAATTTTGCATCGACAATGTGGAAAGTGGAACTATCGGACGAAACATCGAGCAAGGCAGAAGGGTTGTCGAGTATGCCGCCCCTAAAGCCGAATGAACGTGCGCCAACTCTCAAATAGCTGCCGCCAACTACAACCGAACGATCGCCGTGTGTGGCATTATTGAAACCACCCACAACAGACGAGAACCTGCCTTTGGCGTAGTTGCCAATGCCGCCCAAAACTGCGGCGCCAGTATCGGCATAGGAATAGCCCGCGCGGTTGTTTTTGCCACCCACAATGACACCAGAAACAGCAAACACCGAATCGTAAACGCCGCCGCCGATGAAGCCAAAATCGTTGAGCACTTTATTGTAAAAACCGCCGCCGACGAACGAACCGTAGCCATCAGCTTTGTTGTTTCCACCACCTACGACAGTTGTGCGTGGTGCGAGAGCCTCGTTGTAGCTGCCAGCACCAACAAATGAACGCTCGCCCATGGCACGGTTGTAATCGCCGCTGCCCACAAAAGAACGATCGCCACCAGAAACATTCATGTAGCCGTTTACAACTGTGCAGTAGGCATAATTGTTGGCACTGGTGCCGGTGGTGCAGTTTGAGCCGAAATTGAGGTGCGTGTTGCGATAAATGCCCAAAAGTGTGTTGCCCGCATTTCGCGTAAGTCCCCATTCGCTTGTGGTGCGCAAAACTGTGTCGTCAACTAAAGTCCAAAACTGTGGGCGCGTCTGCCAATCGGTGCCCCAACCTGTGGACGTGAGTATTTGTCCTATTGCGCCGCTGTCGCCTGAACTGTCGATGAAACGTGCATTTAGTTCGAAGTTGCTCATTACTTTTACTCTACCGTCAAAGTAGCCAGCATAGGCGTTTTGACCACCCATAGCGCTGGCATAGATGCCGTAAACGTTCATCACCGTAGGATGCGCCGACGCACTGGCATAAAGACCATATGCGCTGAAAGCTGTGCTCTCTGCATAAGACATAACCCAGGCACCATATGGCATACCTTTACCCGAAGCATACCCATAGAAAGCATAAGCCGAGCCAATGCCATCGATGGCACTTGCTTCGGATTGCACACCATAAACAGGCATGCTTGAGTTTGCAACTGCCGAACCTTTCACGCCGACAGTTTTGCCAACACCCATAACACCAACACCACTCATGGCAGAGGGGTTGTTCGATTGACCATATATTGCGCAACCTGCTGTGCCCAAGTTGTTCACATGAGCGATGGGCATCATGAAGCTATCTGCGGTGCCTACAACCTCAAAAACGCGCGTGGGTGTGGATGTGCCAATACCAACTTTATCGCTCGGTGAATATGTGTAAAGCATATTGCCACTGCGAGTCCAATCGCTATCGGCGAAAGCGCTTATGTGAGTTTTCATCACGACGCCACTTTCGACTACGAGAACAGATTCGACGTTTGCAGCGGGCAAGGTGGAAAGGGAGTCGATATGCAGATGCGATTGTGCGTGAATATCACCTTTAACGGCAAGCTGGCTCGCCATAGTGATTATCTGGGTGGAATCGCCGGAGCATGGTAAGATAACGTCGGCAGAGAGAGAGCATGAGGGATCCTGCTTGGGCAAATCGACCCAACCGAAACCACCATAACCGTTCGCCGTGAGCACTTGACCAGAATCACCAGTGCTGCTGCCATCGTTAATGCCACCGTAAACCCAAAGTTCGCCATCGATTTGAACGTGTCCCGATAAAATTGCGGCAAACTGACCTATCGTGGAATCGGCTGCAGCATAAAGTGCTACGCCACCGTTGCCACTTGTTGCGGCATAGAGACCGTAATTTGCACCCGAAGTGTAAATACCCTTCTGACCGCCGCAATCGACGTAGATGCCTGCAGCATTGTCGCCATAGTATGCAATGGCGGCACCGTCGATTTCGGAATAAATCTCGATGTTTCCGTTGCATGCTGGTGATATACTGCCACCGTTATCTATCCAGAGGGCAGCTTTCACGGCAAGTTCATCGAGTGCGTCGTTCACATTACCCGGATCGGTTTCTCCAGACCAATTGCCAGTATTGGCAGGCGTGTATGGTATATTATACTCGTCCACAAAGAGCGAATCGTCGGCTATGGCAAGACCAACGCCAGTGTAAATGCTCAGTTCGGCATCGGTGTTGTAAAGTCCGTCTCCGGCAAGTGCCGCGCCATCGACAATGAGCTTTTCATCTTGCGAACCGTAGAATTCGGTGTAAGTGAGACCACCACCAGGTTCGAGATCAAGCTCAACATTTACATCTCCCGAACCATCATATTCAAAATCGTAAACGCCATTGCCATCGCGAAGTATGCCCGATTGCGATACAGTTGACCATATTGCACCGCCTTCGCCATCTGCCATAAGCACTTCACCCGAATCACCAAAAACCTCACCTAGCCGAATACCACCCAGAAGCTCGATGCTCCCATCGATTTTCACATTGCCGATGACATCAAGTGCTTCGGATGGGTAGGAATTGTTTATGCCCACATAACCCGGATAGAGTTCGTCGTAAAAGACTGCGTTGTATGAGCTTTCGATGTAAACGCCATTACCGAAAGCAAATGAATAATCACCGCCAACGTAATTTTCGAAGCCGCCTGCAATTGCACTATAGCTGCCTTCGATTGCGTTTGAGATACCACCCATTATCGCCGAAGCTTCATGAGCAGTGGTTGTGCCGACCATGTTCCATTTACCGCCGCCGATGAAGCCGTATTGCCCGAAGATGGAGTCTTGGTAACCGTTTACGATACCTGCATATGAGCAGTTGATGTAGTTTTCGTAGCCCGCACCGATGAAATTGTGCCAACCCGACGCTATGGTATTCGAATAACCCGACGCTATAGCGTGGTGCCCACCGCTTTGAATTTTGTTAAGCTCGCCGGTGATGATTGCCGAGTTTGCACCGGTGATGGAATCGGCGTAACCGTTGCCCGCAAATGAATACATGCCATCGACATAGTTTAGTGAACCGCCAACAATAGCCGAATGGTTGCTATAGGCGTGGTTGTTTCTGCCGCCGCCGATGAAAGCCCAAGAATTGTTAACGGTGTTTGTGTCGCCACCCGCAATTGTCGAGAAATGTCCACCAACGCTATTGCCCGTGCCACCTACGATTGAGGAAAGTCCACCTGCTATGGTATTGCCCGAACCCGTGCCTATGAACGAAAGTGAACCTTGCACTATGTTTCTCTTGCCGCCCACAATAGCTGCATGGTCAAAAACAACTTCGTTGCTATCGCCGCCGCCGATGAAAGTGTAGCCCCAACCAGTTTTGTTGTGGGCACCACCAGCGATAACTGTATAGTCATCGTTGGCACGGTTGGCATAGCCTGCAAGCACCGATGAGAATTCACCGGAAGTGGTGCACGCTATACCCAAGTTGACCTGCGAAAACTGTGTTGCGTAGTTACTTGCATTGCCTCGTGCTATGCCCCAAAGTTTATCTGTCCACAAGATGCTATCGGTTACGTGCCAATTGCATATGTCGAGGTCGGTTATGGCAAATTGGGCAATTTCGCCCGCATAGGGCACCAACACATAGGCTGGCGCTGTGGCATCTGCAAAATCGTAGTAATGGTATCTGCCACTGGCATAAATATCACCGTCCACGTCAAGCGTGTAATTTGGTGCAGTAGAAAGGTTTACTCCAAGTCGCGAATTGTAATCATCCCATTTAAACGCAGATGAACTGGCAAAGGTATCATCGCTGGCGAACTGTATGGCGCCATTTGTGCCCGCAGGGTGCGGCACTTTCGCCCATGTAACACCTGTACTACTACCGCGAGTCATGAGGAATTCGCCATAATTGCCCTCGTTGCTCTCAATGTTTTCGAGATGAACAGCAGAGGTAGCGAGTTCTTTTGTGGTGATACCGTCTTCGAGCAGGGAGAGGTAACCTTCTGTGGTTCCGATAGTTGTCTCATCATATTTCACGCGCAACGAATCGTTGATAATCTCGATACCGTCGGTGGCGTTCACTGTGAACTCGAAAGCGATGCCGTTTGAGATATAACCCGAATCTGAGCCAGTAAGTCCTTCTCCGGCATATGCTTTCCAAAGCGTATCGGCGAAAAGCTCGGGATGATCTATTTTTGACCATGCGATTGCCGCATCTTCTGCTATGTGCGAGTCATCGATAGAGCTTTCTGTAATCTCCTCTGAATCAATGGATTGCCCAAGTAACGATATTTCGCCCGAAGCATTTGGGAGCGATGCCACGTGTGCGCCGGAGAGTGCCAACGGGCGAATGGTTGTGTTGTAGCCATCGCGGTTGAACTGCATGCCGCCCATAACCGATACCGTTGCCAAAATGTCAACTTTGTTATCGATAGTGTCAGTAATCGCAAATCCATTCATATCATTGCCTTGCTCGAGCACTTCGGCAAAAGTGGGTACAGTCGGCGCGGGCAAAGTGGTGGGCGCCCATTGGAACAATGTGTCGCGCCACATGAGCACCTGTCCAATTGCAGGTGACCAAGTTGCAACCGCATGTCCCTGAAGCTGTTGCACGGTTAACGCGTCGTAGGTGCCAGCGACATCGCCGCCAAAAGCTGTGCTTGTGATAACATCGTTTGATGCATCGCGGTCCCAGCCAACAAACTTAACGTAATTTCCACCAGAAATTGAAAGCGAATCGCTAAGAAGATGCAAGTTTTGTGCATCTGTGTTATCCATGTATGCCGCGAGGTTAACTCCAACTCCGCGTTCGATTTTCAACGAATCACCGACAATTGCAAGGTTCTGGTTATCGCTGCCGGCATCGTCTGCTGACGGCTCCCAACGTAAAAGCGTGCCGTTCCATTTAAGCACGTTATTTGCAGAAGGCGTTGCATCTGCAACCGCATGTCCCTGAAGCTGTTGCACGGTTAACGCGTCGTAGGTGCCAGCG
>CAYUDB010000123.1:6750-8285 GCA_964443405.1 uncultured bacterium
CAAAAGCTGTGCTTGTGATAACATCGTTTGATGCATCGCGGTCCCAGCCAACAAATCGCACCTCGTTTCCATTCGATATGCGCAATGTATCTGCATATAATGCAAGCGTTTGCTCATCAAGATCCTCAAAAAGAATATCGCTGCTTACTTTCGAAATCACATTGTCATCGTTCGTCACCAAAAACCAAGAGGCACCTTCGGGCGTGGGAATGTCGTCAACTTTGAGCGTGCCTGTTATGTAAACATTTGCCGGACCTGGCAAAGGTCCACCACGCTCGTATGGGTAAGGTAATGTGCTACCAAATACAAAGTTACCAGCTTCCGATTGCAAAAACACATCGCCGCCATAGGCGAGAATCTGATAGAAATCGCCGGTGAAAATGTCTTGACCGATTATTGCACCGTCACTGACAAGCAAATTGCCCGCAACATGAAGCTTTTCAGTAGGTTCACTTGTACCAACACCAAGTTTTTCCTCGTATGGATCCCAATAAAGACCAGCGCTACTTGAAAATCCACCCTCATAGCTAAATTGAATTTCGCCATCATATTCCGTCGGATAAGGGATGTCTGTCCAGAATAAGCCCTCTCCCGAATTGGCAATCACTTGTCCTGGTTCGGCGCCGGCGGCAGAAATATGCCACAGACTGATATTATCTGCGGCAATTTTGTCGCCTGTTATGCCGCCATCGACAAGAGTTAGGTTGTTGCCGCCATCGATGCCGAAGAACGTGCTGTTGTAGCGCAAAGCAATAGCATTTTCGCCAACTTCGATAGCATCGCCGCTACCCACCGAAAAGCTGAGAACTATGCCATCCGCCACTCTGCCCGAATCGGTGCCATAGAGCCCGCCGCCAGCATAAGCTTTCCACCAAGTTGTGTCGGAAAGTAAAGTGGGGTGTTGCACTTTTGACCATTCGATTGCAGCCGTAGGCGATATTTGAGCATTTGAGATTCCGCCGTTTTTCACCGCCACCGCGTCATCGTCGATGGTAAGTGTAACTTCATCGGGCACAACATTAAATGTTCCAACTGGCGCTTCTTCCAAACCTGAGCCGGCAGTTACTGTGCCAGTATTATCGATGCCGTCGGCAAAACCTGATGGCACACTTGTAAGCCCTCCCCAAGGCATGCTCGCCGCAACGTTTGCAGTATCGGCGCGCGTGGCTTTGTCGGCTCGAAACGCATAAATGGTTGAGGTTATTTTGTGGCGTGGTGAAAAAACAGTGCCGCCCATTTCCAGCTCGACAAACACATCGGCACCATTAAAAGTTTCTGTGGGCACAGGTCCTAAATCGACACTGTAAAAACCCTTTTCGGTGTGCACTGTGAGTTCCTGCCACCAAAGTTCGGTACCCGAAGAGGGAGCATTGAAAACACGAAAATCGATGGTATAACTGCCATCAGCAATTGCGCGTCCTGTAGCATCGGTTAGAAAACCCTGAAAAGTGAAATAGTGAGGCACCGCAAACCTACGCGACGCTAGCAGGAAAAGAACAGTGGTCAAAATAACCTTCGAGCTTCTCATTGCTCCC
>CAYUDB010000124.1:0-8238 GCA_964443405.1 uncultured bacterium
GTGGGCACAGCTTCGTCGTAAGTGCGCATTTCGCTTTGAGAAAAATGCGCAAGCAGTGCCGATAAAATTTGCAGCTCAAATTCGCGCCCCAAAACTGAAGCGAGCAATACTGCATCTTTAAGCTGTGCCGAAAGTTTGTCGATTCGCGCAATCATAACTGCGTTTACGTTGGCAGGGATTTCGCGCACTGAAGTTTTGAGCGACAGCTCATTATTATCATTGAGGGCGAGAGTTTGGTTTTCGGCGAGGTAAAGGCAGAACTGCTCGATGTAAAATGGGTTGCCATCGGTTCTGTCGAAAATGAACTGCACAAGTGATGGCGCAAGTGGCGCGTTGGAATAATCGTGCAAAAGCTCTGCCACCAATGTTGTGGTCATCTGGGCATCAAAATTTTCGAGCCGAATCTCGATGCTGTCAAGTTGAGCGCAAGTGAGTGCATTACGCGCGATTTCATCTTCGGTGCGCGCAAGTGCCACAATGGCAAAGGGCATCTTCTCGGTGTTTTGCCTCAATGTGTGAAGCAGCGTAAGTGTTTCGCTGTCAAGCCATTGAGAATCTTCAAAGATAATTACGCACGGTTTTTCGAAAGCTAGTGACGCAAAAAACGTATTGAGCGCCATGCGTATAGCTTGAGGTCGATCTTTAGGGTCAATGAGTTCAAAAATCGAGCCATCCCAGCGCAAACCCAAAAGAGAACCTAAAATCGAGCGCACTCGAAAAAGCTCTGCGGCAAATTCCTGTGATGCTCCATGTTCGATTATGGTTTTGTGCAGCGCGACAAATTTTTGCTCAAAAGCTTGTGCGCGAACACCTTCTGTCATGTTTTCGGGCAAATCGAAATGAGCCATAAGGAAAACAACCACAGGCGAAAGTGTTTTGCGCAAAATCTCATCGGCATAAAGCGTTATCGTGCGATGCGGAAAATCGAGTGTGGCAAGTGCTTCGGCAAGTAGGCGACTTTTACCAGTACCGGCATTTCCTTCTATTATGGCAAAACCGGCTGGCAAATTCCGACGCAGCGGGTTGAGGAAAGCTGAGAGCGCGTGCAGTTGTTTTTCGTTGCCCAAAAAAGGTGTATTGAAAAGCGTTGTCTGCGAGCGTTTTTTGCGAGCCAGAAGCTCAAAATATGGTAACGGTTCGGAAAAACCTTTGAACACATGAGGTTCATGTGCGGCGAAATCGAATTCATTTTTGGCATTTGCCCAAACATGCCTATCGGCAAAAATCTCGCCGAAATTCGCAAGCATCATTAGGCGAGCGGCAAAGTTCACTGTCATGCCGAGGGCGGTGTATTCTGCGCGATTATCGCAGCCCACAAAACCCGCGAAAGCCGTGCCGAAAGTTATGCCAATGCGCGTTGTGAAATTCTCAATACCACGCACAGCAAGTGCAAAATCACAGGCACGTGCAAAAAGCTTTTCGGCGCCAGATGGTGCACCAAAAAGAATTAGCATAACTCCACCTTTATCGCCAAAATCGGTTTTGTTGAAGTATCCGCCAAACTTTTCGCACAGTTCGAGCACTTTGGTGATGCCACCGTTGTAATCACCTTTTTCGGCAAAGGATATGAAGCAGGTTACTATGTCGCGAAACTCGCCAGACACTCGCAGTTCTTGCACACACGATGGCAAAAAGCATTCACAAACTGAGCGATCGATAGTACAAACACCATCGTCGCCTAAGTTTTTGTTGGCACAATCGAAGCCTGTAATTGCAAAATGTTGTTCATCTTTTGGTGCAAGTGAAATTTGCAAATTGTATGATTCGATTGCGTCTAAGTATTTGTTGGATATGACAATATCGCCTTTTTCGCAGTGATGTTCACATGCGGCACAGTCGTCGATGGCTTTACCGCGAAAATAATACCCTCTTTTCTCGTCGCCGAAAATGCGCCATTCGACATTGCCACACGAAACACCAATTTTTACCGAAAGCTCAAAATCGCCAAATTTTGTGTGCTGAGTGCCCATTTCATCGAATATTTTCTTCACTTCCCACGCAGCACGAAGGGCGTCTGTTCGTTCGGAAGCGTTTTTGTGAAAAATCGAAGTGAAAGCATCGCCGGCGAAAGTGGCTATGAAGCCTTTATTGTGGTGTATGGCATCGATGGCGGGCGTGAAAATACGGTTGATTATGTCGGAAAGCACTTCGGCACCTTCTTTACCGTTTGCCATGAGTTTTTGCGTCATGGCGGTGAAGCCCGAAATGTCCACAAACATAGTGTCAGCATCGAAAAAGCCTGAAGTTTCGCCTGTTGTGAATTTTTGCGCGATGAAATTTGGCAATAAGTTTCGCATCATTTCTCCGTGTATGATTCGCTAATGCAAGCCATTGTGCGAGTTTGTATTGCTAGGATTTTAATAAGCCCGCACTGTATTTTCTTAAAATATCAATTTTTGACACAAATGCAATCATTAAAATATGTGAGGCATCGCATAAATTACACATGGTGGTGCATGCATTGCTCCTGCTCGTTAATATAAAATATTATACAATGCATTCTATACTTGACAATTGATTTTAGAGGTTTATTTTATAGTATAGGTTGATGGGTTTTGAGCGCTTGTGTTGTGGCGCTTTCGAGGAAGCCGATTGTGATGTTATAACAGGCGAGGAAGTATGAAAAAAATATTGCTGCTTTGTTTAATTGCTTTTGCTCTTTTTGGGCAAACCCCACAGGGGAAAAAACTCACTCTGGCAAACGTAACAGAAAGAATCGCCCCAGATTCTGCGAAAGGCGAAACCATATTTGTCCACACAGTAGAGCTTGACGACGGACGAATTGCAATTGAGCGCGAAACTTATGAAAACACTTTGCGAACAACAGATAAAATAATAGATAACCTTAGGTGGTTTATAGGAATTATTTTTGTTGCTGCGGGTGCAATATTAGGATTTATCCAATGGCAACAGCAGAAAAAAACACGTGAGACTCTGAAAGGTTATGAGAAAACTCTACATGAATCTGAAGGAACCCTTGAAAAAGTGAGAAAAGAATATGAAAAAACCTCTTTGCAACTAAAGCACCAATGTGATGACGCCAAGAAAATTAAAGATGAGTTTGAGGAATTGAAAACCAATTTCCGCAAGGAGATTAACATTACCGCAGAAGAAGCTAAACAGGAAATGAAAAATGTGGTCAAGAACGAAATTAAAAAATTAGATAAGGCTTCTGCTGATAAGGAAATGCAAAATGCTGATAAGGAAATGGGCGAATGGAATTTCAGCGAAGCAATCAATCATTATGGTAACGTAACGACGTGTCTCAAACCTTATGAAGAAGATGATGATGTTATAAAACTGCTGACCGATGCTTTTTTCAACCGCGGCAATGCTAATTTTAGCCTCAAAAATTATAAGTATGCGATAGAGGATTATAATGAAGCTATACGACTGAAACCAGATTTTGCAGAGGCGTTCGGCGTTCGTGGGATTGCGAAAGCTGAACTTGGGCAATATGCTGACGCGATAAAAGATTACGACGAAGCTATACGCTTGAAACCAGATTTTGCTGAGGCGTTCGTCAATCGCTCTACCGCTTACCTTCTTTTAGCTAGCTTGAAAGGCATAAAGCCCGGCGAGCATGAATATTTTCGCAATGCAAAAGCTGATGCAGAAAAAGCTATAGAACTGAACCAAAACGAGTGCTTATACAACCTTGCCTGTGCCGAAGCTTTGCTTCTCGAAAAAGAAAACGCTTTCAACCACCTCGAAGAATGCATCAGAAAGAAACTGATTTCCTTAGAGGATGTCGAGGGCGATGACAACTGGAAACACTTGCGAGATACAGAAGAATACAAAAGGATAATTGCGAAATTCAAACGCGTATAGCGAAATACTCATGTGAAAAATCTCACTGCGCGAAAAAGTATAACTAACCCCCCCAGAGCGAGGTGTATTATGAAAAAGTTAGTAACCCTTATACTGCTATTTGTTTCTGCTCTCGTATGTGCGCAAAACTGGGAACGTATGTTTTATAACACTACTGATGAAGGGCCTGACTTTGAGGGTGGAATCAAAATTCTTGGTCAGATTGATGAACAGTATATTGTCTTGGGCACAGGCGGAGCTTACTATTATTCACCTTTTCGAGGATGGTATTGCGCATATGTGATAGCCATAAAAGAAGATGGTGACACTGCGTGGAGTGGACTATATAACGGAGGAGAGGGAAATAGTTTCGCTGTAAGCTCGGGGACACTTTTGGAAGATGGGACAATAGTTTTGGCAGGAGATGCAGACACATCAATCTCAAGAACGCACGTGAAGCTTGGTGTTTTGGGTATAAATGCCGCACACGAGACCGCATTCTTTCATGTTTTCGAGCATGACACTTTCCATGCTGGTTCACTGAGAGGGTGTGCCACAACACAATATGATGCATCAAATGCAGGAGTAGCCTGGATACAGGATTTCAAAGAGCTATGCTGCGCAAAGATAAGTAATACAGGCGAAATACTTTGGCAAACCACACACATTCTCGATACTAATGATTGTTACATTACTAATATTGTGGTTTCGCTTACTGGTCGCGTGTTTGTGTTTGGAAGAAGCGGAATAGTTACACCATTTACAAGCTCATTTATTCTGTGGGTACTCTCCGACACTGGCGAACTATTGGCAACACGTGCATATACTTATTCCGGAGCGTATAGCCCACAAGCGATAGAAGGAAGTAGTATTCAAGTGTTCACGAAGTTTTCGGGGTGGATGCATCTTCTAACAATAGATGAAACCGGCGCCATAGTATCGGATGAAAGCTTTGCTATACCCTTTTCTACTGGCGATTTGACATCAATTTCGCCAATAGCCGATGGCTATTTGCTCACTGGTTTGAGAGGGAGCAGCTCTGTGGAAGGTGTGCTGGCAAAGCTGAATCCACGCTTTGAAACTTTATGGGCATTTCCCTATGCGTATGGTGGTGTGCACGAGACTTATTTCGAGGACGCAACGAAGACAGCAAATGGCAGCATACTTGTCTGCGGCACAGCAGCCACTGACGAAGATACATTGGATGTTTACATCGCCAGCTTCCCCGACACAGTCGAAACCCACATTAAGCAATCTGTTTCGGTGCCAAGCGCAACTGAGCTAAAAGCCTTTCCAAACCCGTTTAATGCCTCAGTCGCCATTTTTGCGCCGCACGATGCCATAATAGAAATCTTCGACATAAACGGCACACGTATCGCCCATTTGCCCAAAAACACAACCATCTGGACACCCGAAAAACACATTGTCAGCGGCGTTTATTTCGTCAAAACCACAACACCAAACGGATGTGTGGCAGAAAAAAGAATTGTGTATGTGAAGTAAAAACCAAAGGAGACATGAACTTGCGATTTGAACAATTTACCATTTGCTAAGTAATGAGCAAATAATAGATTATGTTAAATTTTCAAAGCGTGAGGGAAAGATGAAAACGAAAAAATTAGTGTTATTGGCGTTGCTGCTTGTCGCAATTTGCCCTGCATATTCTCAATTTGCCCGTTCGGTTGGCGGAACAAATGAAGATTATGGCTATTCTCTTGTGCAGACGAGCGATGGTGGTTTTGCTGTTGCAGGAAGAACCGAAAGCTTTGGTGCTGGTGTCACTGATTTTTTACTTGTGAAATTCACTTCTACGGGAGCATTACAATGGTCTCGCACTGTTGGCGGAACAGATGATGATTATGGCAATTCTGTTGTAAATACAAACGATGGTGGTTTCGCTTTGGTGGGTTGGACCGAAAGCTTTGGTGCAGGTTCAAATGATTTATTGCTCATAAAACTCACTTCTACAGGCACAATGGAATGGTCTCGTGCTGTTGGCGGGGCGAGCAGAGATAATAGTTATTCGGTTACGCAGACGAGCGATGGTGGTTTTGCTGTTACAGGATGGACAGAGACTTTTGGTCCGGGCACAAAAGGTTTGTTCATAATGAAATTCACTTCTGCGGGAGCTTTACAATGGTCTCGCACTGTTGGTTCCTCGAGTGAAGAAGGTGGCAATTCAGTTGCACAGACCACCGATGGCGGCTTTGTTGTTGCGGGATATACGTGGGGTTTCGGAGAAGGATGGAGCAATTTATTTCTTGTTAAGCTCACTTCTGCTGGGGAGTTGGAATGGTCGCGTGTTATTGGCGGAACGAATTCTGATTATGGCACTTGCGTTGTGCAGGCGAGTGATGGTGGCTTTGCTATCGCGGGATATACAAGGAGTTTTGGTGCGGGTGGCTCTGATTTATTTTTCGTAAAGTTAAATTCTGCGGGAAATTTAGAATGGTCTCGCGCTGTTGGTGGAACGAGTGATGACGCTGGTTCTTCAGTTGTGCAGGCGGGCGATGGCGGTTTTGTCGTTGCAGGAGATACGAGGAGTTTTGGCGCAGGGGCTAGTGATTTATTCATTGTTAAGTTCAGCTCTGCTGGAAACTTACAATGGTCGCGAGTTGCAGGTGGAACTGACGATGACCGTGGTTATTCAGTTGTTCAGGCGAGCGATGGTGGTTTTGCTGTTGCAGGGTTTACCGAAAGCTTTGGCTCTGGCTCGAACGCTTTTTTGCTTGTGAAGTTTGCTGCAGATGGCAACACTTGTTTTGGTGAAAGTGTTTCGCCTGTCGTCACAAATATCGTCCCCACTTTCACCGACGCCACCCCAACTTTTTCAACCATAACACCTACAGTGGCAAATGTCTCGCCGGTAGTCAATTTAGTGAGCCCCCTGTTCACGGAAATATGCACCGGGCTTGATATTCATGAAACCGTAATCACGCCAAGCGCAACTGAGCTAAAAGTCTTTCCAAACCCGTTTAATGCCTCAGTCGCCATTTTTGCGCCGCACGATGCCACAATAGAAATCTTCGACATAAACGGCACACGCATAACCACTCTACCCAAAAACGCAACCATCTGGACACCCGAGAAAAACATTGGAAGCGGCGTATTTTTCATTCGAACCACAACAAAAAATGGGCAGACGTCGGCGAAAAAAATTATGTACGTAAGGTAAAAACGTAACAGTCGTTTAACTACATTTCACACAACATTGCACCCTTAAAGTTAAACCAACGCAATATTGGGATGACTATTAAGGGTGCATTTTTGATTTGCTGAAATACCGCTCCGGTATGCTAACAATAATCAATAAATGTAATTAAAGCCTAGATTCACTGGGGGAAATATTCAAAGAGCTTGACAAATGACATTTCAGTGTTATCTTTGTCGTAGTTGACATTGCATACAACGATAATTACCATATGTATAAGTATATAAAAATTGGAAATTCTATACTCGAGCGCATATCTAAAATATTTCCTGCCCTCGTTATAACGTTTATCTCTTTTGCTGTGTTTAAAGTGCTCATGCAAATACATGCTGCTGAGTTCGATACATTGACCAAAAATGCCTATGGAGTGCTTATTGGCAAACCCAATTGGATAGCATACCAAAACCGTTTACTAGGTTCCTACATAGTTCAGCTTATCTCAATGATAGGTCTTCCTTTTTTCGCGTCATTCAAAGTTTATATCTGTTTTATGACTCTAGTTCAAAACTTCTTGTTTTATTTTTTATTGCGAAAACTAAATATGCCACTCCGAAAATCACTAATATGGGTAATGATTTATTCTTTTTCATTTATTCTCATTCAGCACAAGTGGTTTTACCCATGGGATAGCTTGGATGCAATCCTTTTTATGTTATTCGCCTGGGGTATATTGCAAAGGAAAAAAACTATATTTTTCTGCATACTATTTTTGTAACTTTGCTTAACAGAGAAAGCGCTCTTTTTATTGCATTATACATAGCCCTCGACTCAATACAATTCACATCCATAACGAAATTCCACCTCGTTTCGATAAAAAAACTTTTTTTCGGAACTCTTTTGCTTCTGTTTGGCGCAATTTACACAAAAATAATTCGCCAATGTTTGTTCATATGTATACCCGATGGTTCTCCCGATTCAGCTCATGAACTATTAGGAAACCATATTTATTTTTTGCGAAATAGCAAAGATTTAATATTCGATAATCTGTTCACAATGGAAATGCTGAACTCGGTATTTATCATAACTTCTGCGTTATATTTTTCCTATTTTGTTATAAAATATTCAGACGCGCAAATAAAAGCATTTCTTGTTTTTTCTGTATTACTCGCCAACATATTAATATTCGGGCTGATAAACGAAAGTAGAATGTATATTTTATTCATGCCTTTCATCTTTTTTCTGTTAATATCTCACGAAAACTCAATTATCACTATATC
>CAYUDB010000125.1:0-8137 GCA_964443405.1 uncultured bacterium
AATCGATATGCGCCAAAACCAACAAATGTGGATTTTGCCCAGCTTATTTCATAACCCCAACGGTGATAATAGATTTTAGCGTCGGGTGGCGCGGGCAAAACTCGCCCAGAACAAAATCTATCGCCGAAAAGTTCGAGCCAGTTGGTGTATCCCGCCTCAACGACATGATAAAATGCGTAGCCGTGAACCGCACCCGAAGGTGCTGCAAAGATTATAAGAGTACTGTCACCGTCTATAAGCGCGGCGGCGGTGCCTATGCCCTGTTCACCTTCGCCCGAGATGGTATCGGGGAAGCCAGAAATGTCATCATCATCCGCTTCAATAACGATAAACTGGATTAGCGAGTCTTCAACGATGGAAATTGGGAAAACGTATTCTGCGCCCGCGGCTGTGTCGATGTCGCAAAGCAATGCGCTGGAATAGATTCTCCCTGCATGGTCGAGTCCTACACCGCCGAAGGAAGTTACAATACGCCTGTAATCTACTGCAATGACCGTACCGGTGACTGTGCAAGCAACAAGATCAGGTATGTGGTCACCGTTGACGTCGCCTGAGGAAAGCGAGGCGTAAATCCAACTCCCGAAAGTGGATATTAGGTAGAAGGGCGAGCCGATGGAAGAACCGCCGCCTTCTAGCGCAAGAAAAAAACCGTGCTCACCGGAGATGTTGTAAAACCCGCCGCAGTAGATTTCATCTGCTCCATCGCGGTCGTAGTCGAATGTGATGGGCGAACTATAGCTCATCGCCTGACCAGACTCGAGCACAAATGGGAAACCTTCACAAACGGCACCGTCACACTTGAAAGCATCGATGCAGTTGTATCCCGTGACGACAACCTCGTAAAATCCGTCGCCGTCTATATCGCCAATAGCAGGTGTTGAAACCGCAAAGCCTGTGGAAGACGACAAACGTGCACTCCACTGAACAACTCCCGCTTCCGACACGCGCACAAGATAGGAATCGACAGCAGCATAGATTTCATCGGTGCCATCACGATCGCAATCGAAGATCAACGGCGAAATGTATTTCTGCCCTGCACCCAAATCAACAGTGAAACGGTGCTCAATTTCACCCGAAGCGTGCATGTCGTAGCGCATAAGGACGCCGTTTTCGGCAAGCGTTACGAGCATAGCCGAATGCGAGTCGCCATCAATGTAATTCCAAGCAATTTTGGACGTAACCGCGCCGCCGCAGTGAACTGGAAAATTTACTGCTATGTTCCCTGCAAAATCGAATACGTAAAGCGATTCGGCGGTTGTGGCGAGAGCGAACTTTCTATCAAACATCGGCGCCGGTGCACCCCATTGAGGTGAAGCAGTGGGAAGTGTAAGCAGTGGTTCGGCATATGCGCAGAACAACAGCGCAAAAAGGAAAACTGGCACGGTGAAACGGGTTCTCATAAATCCATCCTTGCGAGCGTTTTGGAAAAGATAATTGAAGTTCAGCGAGTTGCAAGTTCTAAAACTTCTGCTGCACTTTGGCGCAGCATACTTTTAGAGCATAAATCGTGCCAAATAAAACGCGCTCGAAGTGTTTTGCGACATCGAGCGCGAGTTTTTTGCGCGGAAGTATTTGCCATAGTGTAAGCTGTGCCGTAAACGTCGCGCGCCCTTTTAACAAAGCATTTTATAAGCTTACAATATCAGATGCCTCGCATAACCATATAGTGTGGAGATTCTAACAACCCAATTTCGCCCGACGACAAGAACGCCGTGCGACTTTTGTAGTGAAATCCCCGCTTAGTAAGTCACGCATCGCTCAATGTATAGCGAAACTGCCACTCGCGCCTCAACTTTGAAGCAATACTGCAAAGCACGCTTCGTTTCTGTAAGCCTAAACGCGCCGATTAATGAAGCCGCAATTATTGAGCCCTACGCAGTGCGTCCCCGAAATTAGTGCAAATGCGCATTCACCCCAGCTGAAAACACAGAGTTTCGAGGTGGTTAGGTGTGAGGACAGAGGTGAACGGAGTTGCATTAGCAATTTTGAGCATCCCACCAAGTTACGACTGCGGTTTTCGTGGCACCCACTTCGTCGAGACGGCGGACGGGAGTTGTGGTCGGTGCCTCGTGCAAAACATCGGGCTTTGTGCGCGCTTCGTCGAGTATGGCAAGCATAGCCTCAGCAAAAGCATCGAGTGTGCCCTTGTCCTCGGTTTCGGTAGGTTCGATCATTATCGCCTCGTGCACAATAAGCGGAAAGTAAATCGTGGGTGCATGATAACCGAAATCGAGCAAACGCTTGGCAATATCTGCCGTCTTGATGCCGTATTTTTTCAAAAATTCACCACTGAGAACAAATTCGTGCATGGGTGTGGATTTGTATGGAAGGTCGTAGGAATCGCTCAAAAGCGAACAAAGATAGTTTGAGTTGAGCAGTGCATCTTCGCCAGCACGACGCAAACCATCGCGCCCCATTATGAGAATGTAAGTTAGCGCACGAACCATAACTCCAAAAGCACCGTGAAAAGCCGATAACTTACCCCATTCTGTGCTTTCACCATAATCAAGAATTGCACCGTTGGGTGAAGAAAGTATTGTGGGTTTTGGCAAAAATGGCGCAAGATGAGACTTCACCGCAACAGGTCCCGAGCCAGGACCGCCACCACCGTGAGGTGTGGAAAAAGTCTTGTGCAAATTGTAATGCATGGCGTCCACACCGAAATCGCCCGGGCGAGCAATACCCAAAAGTGCGTTCATGTTCGCGCCGTCCATGTAAAGCTGGGCGCCAACCGAATGCAATTTTTCGGCAATAAGTGCTATGTCGTTTTCGAAAAGCCCAAGTGTGTTCGGATTGGTTATCATCATTGCTGCAAGGTCTTCGTTGAGATGCACTTCGAGTGCGGCAAGGTCAATACGCCCGTCGGGACCAGATTTTATCTCCACAGGCTCCCAACCGCTGAAAACTATCGATGCCGGGTTTGTGCCGTGCGAGCTATCGGGAATAAGAACCTTCTTGCGCGGTTTGCCAAGTGATTCGTGATATTTTCGAATCGCTAAAAGTCCGCAAAATTCGCCGTGCGCGCCAGCAGAAGGCTGTAAAGTTATAGCGTCCATACCTGCAATTTTGCAAAGTAGATCACCAAGTTCGCGCATCAGTTCGATTGCGCCAGCAGCATATTTGTCGGGTGCAAGTGGATGAGCCGCAAGAAAGCCCGGCATTGTGCAAGTGCGCTCATTGATTTTCGGATTGTATTTCATGGTGCAAGAACCGAGCGGATAAAAACCTTTGTCCACGTGGTGGTTTTTGTTCGAAAGCTCGACAAAGTGCCGCACAACTTGAAGTTCGGAAAGCTGTGGCAAGCCATTGTCGCTCGTGCGGACCATGTTTGAAGGCAAAATATCGACGTTTGATGCAGGTACATCGGGTGCCGGAAGTTTTACACCACATCTGCCCTCTTTCGACAGCTCCCAAAGTAGCTTGGTCATATGAGTCTCCATTCTTTTCGTTAAAAGACCTGCGAGTTTGTGTAACTCGCAGGTTTGGGTATGTTACTTTTTGCCGTTTTTTGGCTCCGATACCGTTTGGTCGAAATGCTTTTTGTAAAGCTTGGTATCGGTGATAATGCGTGCAGCTTCGCGCACTGTTTCGTCGTTATCGAGGTCAAACGTATAGCGCTCTTTTTCACCGAAAATCGAAGAAATCAGCGTGCGCCTCAATTGCTTGCGCAAACGGTCGCGATATTTATCGAAGTCGTTATCGCGTTCTTCTTTGAGGCTCGATTTGATTTGCGCGAGCATGGTTTTGGTTTTTTGAGAAACACTATCCTCTTCGGCAACTGAATCGAGCTGGGCGAGTATGTATTCGGAGCGCGTTTTGAACTCGAATTTTTTCTCGTTTTGCACGTAATTGCGGAAATCAGTGAGCATTTCGTCGGTGATGGGATAATCGGTGCTTTTTATCTTCGAGCGATTCGACACAAGATAGTGAACGATATAATCGAAGAACAAGTTTTTCCGCAAAAGCTCAAATTCTATACGAGAAAGACGCGATGCTTTGAATTCGATATCGGGTGTGATACCGCCGCCACCGTAAACTGTTCTACCACTTTCGGTTTTGAATTTTGGCTTATCTTCTTTCTTCAATGAAACAGTATCGGAATCGGCAATAGCAGGTTCTAGATCTGTCTCGAAATCGAAATCCCAAGGATCAGTTTCAGCATCGAGTGTGTCGGTATCGTTGAACTCGGAGATAATTGCCGAACGCTTGTTTTTTAGATATTCCTCGCGTTGGATGCATCGTGCGGACGGGATGTAGTATTTGGCTGTTGTAATTTTGAGTGCAGTGCCACCATTCAGTGGGCGCACAGACTGCACAAGCCCCTTGCCAAATGTAGTTGCACCCAAAACCAGTCCACGGTCGTGGTCTTGAATTGCACCAGCAACAATTTCAGATGCCGAAGCACTACCTTCATCCACAAGCACAACTAAAGGACCTTCGGGATATTCGCCCGTTGCGTAGGTGAAGTATTTTCGCGTTTGCGTAGCAGTTTTGCCTTTTGTATAGACTACCAAATCGTTCGCCTGCAAAAAGTGTGATGCAACATCAACAGCTTGTGTGAGGAGACCACCAGGGTTACTACGCAAGTCGAATATAATGCCTTTTGCACCTTGCTTTTTGAGATCAGCAAGTGCTTTACCAACAGCTTCGCCAGCTTCTTGTGAGAAAGTCGAAAGGCGAATATAACCTACACCTTCTTTTGTAAGCCCATAGTAAGGAACAGGTTTAATTTCGATAACAGCACGCACAATGTCCACATCGAAAGGTTGTGGGTCGCCTTCGCGCTCGATGGTGATGACAACTTTTGTGCCAGGTTCACCACGAAGCTGCGATATAGCTTTGTCGGTTGTAATGCCGCGTGTGCTTTTCCCTTCAATCTTGACAATGCGATCGCCTGCCAAAATGCCAGCACGATGTGCCGGTGTGCCCTCCATTGGGGCAATGACTGTAAGCCAGTTATCGCGCATGCCGATTTGTATTCCCAAACCACCAAACGAACCACGCGTGTCGATTTGCAGATCTTCATACTGCTTTTGTGTAAAGAAAACAGTGTGTGGATCAAGTGTTGAAGTCATGCCATCTAGTGCGCCCTTGATGAGCTTGCGAAAATCAATCGGATCAACATATTCCTCTTTGATAGCGGAGATCACACTGCTCAAAAGCTGAATTTGTTGAAAAGCGTTGCCACTTTCGCGAGCAAAGACCATCGCGAACAATGCCAAAATGACGCAGATTGCAGAAAGTAGGGCTACTTTTCGTTTCATGGTATCCTCCATTTGCTATGCCTAAGATTTGGCTTCAAGGAGTATTATTTTGTATTTTTTTGCAGTTACGGTTTTGATGAGATTTTTGAGTCGATCGTAATCTGCCGTCGAAATTCTTTTTTGTTTGAGCACAACACTCACTGTCAAGTCGAGCTTGTTGCCATCGGTTTTTGAGGAAATGTCGATAGCACCAAGTTCGTCTTCGAGATGTGTAGCTGGCGGAACATAAACAACCGAATATCCTTGAGGCAAAGTTACCGCAAGCGAACGCTCAAAATGAACGGGGATGTCGATGTAAAGTGGATATTCGCGTTTCTCTTGGGAAATATCTGGCAGACCGACAACATCAAAGGGCAGCTTCGGCAACCACAATATGCCCATATTTCCTTGCAAAGTCATGAAGTTTTCGGCTGTGAAGCCTATTTTTACATTCGCAGTACCAGTGTTCTCCTCTATGCCCGAAAGTGTCGGTTCGCCTTTGAGTTTTGCTCCATCGATTATGTTCGACGCAGCTTTTTGGAAGTTTTGCTTGATTTTCGATTTTTTGGCGTGACGGAAAATATCGCGGATCTGCATAGCGCCTTCACCAGCGAAAGTGCAGTTCACACTACCAGAAACAGCGCCCGAAGGTGCAAGTTCGAGCTGGAATAGATATTTTGCGCTATTTTCGAGCGGGTTTGTGCGAGGTATTTCGACAAGCGCGCTTTTGCCCGGGCGAACAAGGAAGCCCATTTCGCCGTTCACAGCACCAACAAAACCTGGTGCCGCATATTCTTCCATAGGATCGCAATAAATCATTTCCTGACCTGTTTCGGCAGCCACGATAAAACCGTTGAACTGTGCAGTTACCGGCAATTCTTTAATTGCAGCTCCGCCACTTGACACGAGCACAGGATAGGCTTCTATTTTTTGGGTTTTGAGAAGTGCTATGAGCAAAGCGCTAAGATCACGGCTATCTCCGTAACCATTTTCGAGCACTTTGCCTGCCTCATTGCCACGAAAACCGAACATATTGGGATCGGCGTATATTTTTTTGAACTTGTCTTGTACATAGAACAAAAATGCGGCAATTGCCTCGCGACCTTTTTTTCCGGCACAAAGGCTATCGCCAAGTGTTTGTATTTTTGCGTTTGGCAAAAGCGTGGGATAGATCAGCGATGAGATCTGTTCTGCCTCTTCACCCCATGTGCGCGATGAAGTGTAATATACAGTTGGCAATACTTCGCGCATGGGTGGTGTACCAGCTTCGAGTTGGGTGCCTGCATAGTTTTCGATAGACCAAATTTTTATGCCTTTATCGGTGCGTGGTTCGGCAATTTTGCCTGCTTGCAAATAATAGACTTTCTCGCCATTTTCGGCGCCAACGTATAGACAAACTTTTGCTGCAGGCTCCTCACCAACCATTACTTTCATGCCACCAAAAGGAACAGGTGGCTTTTGTGTCGTGAAAAGGCGATACTCAATTTCCATAATTGAGCTTTCGGCAAATGATGGCATTGTTAGAACAAGCTGTGTAATTTTTGCATACACTGTAGCTTCAGAATATTCCGGTGGGTTAATTTCGTTCATCTCTGTAGAATCAACCGGATCAACTCGCGATGGATTTATCGTGCGCGCGTTCAAAATCTCTACTTTTTCGAAATTGGGGTTGTAGGCGATTTTGAAGTTCGAAAGCGATTTTTTTCCGCGATATGTGAGCGCTTTTGCAATATAATGGCGACGAATCTCGTATCCACCGGTATTGAGCTTGGTTATATGTGTGCTATCGAGCAAAACGTAAAATGACGCATTTGGAAACTGAACAGCCGACGGAGCTTTGTCGATCAATGATTTAAGCTCGGGAGAAATTAGGGTATCGGCAGAAAAGTTTTTGCCCCAAACACACAAAAATAATGCCGCTACGATTATCAGAGTTTTTTTCATGATAGAATGGCTCCCTTATTTGCTAGATTTTTTAGTTGCAGGTTTTGTGCCAGTTTTCTTTTCGATGTCTTTGTCGATGAATTTGTTGAGAACGAGCATGCTCTTTTCGGTGCTTTTATAATCGGCGTAAGCTTTTTTGAAATCGGCGTAATCTTTGAGTGGAATTTCTACATCTTTGAGTTTCAGTGAGCTTTTGTACTGCACCACATTATTATTGATGTTGTAGCTGACATTATAATCAAAATATTTGTTTGATATGGTTTTAGGATCGGGAATACTTTTGGGCTGATATTTTGCCGCAAGTTCCACTACCTCTTCAATATCAGACGCAAATGTGAACATGAACTCCACAGGATATTTGCGCTCATCGAGTTTGAGGTTTTCGCCTATTGTGCCTGCAAGCAAATCGAAAACATGTTGTGCGTTCGGTATTGTAAGCAACATGAAATCGCCTGCGGCAACTGCATATTCGGGAATCTCGTATTCGATAGTGATTTTTGTGGGTTTTTCGAGGTCTTTAATTGGATCTGGTTCAAGCTTCACTGCGACAAGCTTTGCGTTCGGATCAATTTGTGAGAGATATTGACGGAAGAACTTTTTCTGGTCTTCTTTTTCGAGATATTGTCCCAGTTGACGAGTTACCTCGTCGTAAAGACCTATGCCATCGATTTCGAGTTTGCTTGTCAGGTTGCCGAGGCTATCGATCTTGGTGGTAGCGCGAATTGTACCTTTATTTTTATCGGCAGGAATCACAGGGAAATACTTGAGATCTTCGCCTTTGCCGGTAAGTGTAAGTGTCGCTTTTTTGCTATAATAACCAGGTAAAAGATCACGGCAAATATCATCGGTAACATCGATGAAAACTTCTTCACCCTTGCGTGTTTTCACAACAACGATTTGGTGATTGAACTGGTTTGTGGCAATATCGTAAACCACGTGTGCCATTGGGT
>CAYUDB010000126.1:0-8083 GCA_964443405.1 uncultured bacterium
ACCTAGTTGCGTAGCTATGGTTTTTAATGTTCGTAACGAGTTATCATCGATAACATCATTTTTCCCTGCAGGGACGTTGATTATGCCAACTAGTTTTCCGTCGTGAAAAACAGCGGTTACTGCCATTTGAGCAAAAGGTGCAAACTCGCTGTCGAGTGGCATGTTGTAAGCAATATCGGCACTGCAATCGATGGTTTCGATGACTTGTTTCGCTTCGAGTGGCACTTTTGCTATTTTTTCGATAAATGTTGGTGGTATATTTCTCTGGCAACGCAAATGTAGGTAACCGGTTTCTTCATCGGCAATGTAAATGCCGCCTGCATCGAGATTCATCGTGTCGAGAGCTGCATCGAGACAAATGCGCAGTGCGTCATCGAGGTTCGTGCTTTCGGCTAGGGCACGAATTAGATTGTGTTGCGCTGCAATTTTTTCTGCGGCAAGCACTTTGTCGGTAATGTCTTGTGCTAATCCTGCTTCGCGAATTACTTCGCCAGTTGCGTTTTTGATGGGGAAAGTTTTGCTTTCGATCCATTTTAAACGTCCGTTTCCACAATCGATGCGATAACGGCATTCAATATTTTCACCTTTGGTAAATGTATCGAGTGCAAGATTGTTCAATGCAAAGTCTTCTGGTAGAACTCGATCGAGGAATATTTGAGGATTTTCAAAAATGTTCTCGCGCGATAGCTCGAATATTTTTTCGAAGGCGCGGTTTATGTAAAGTATTTGGTCTTTTGTGCGAAGCCAGAAAACCTCATCGATTGTATCGGCAAGTTGTGTGAATCGTTGTTCACTTTTTTGCAAAAGCTCAACTGTGGCATGAAGTTGTGACATATTTTGAACACTGCCGGCAATGTAATCGAACTTGCCTGTTTTTTCATCGAAAACAGGTGTTGCCGAATCGTGCAACCAACGAGTTTCCCCGTTTTTTGTGAAAATTCTATATTGGACTTCGGCGAGATTGTTTGTAGCAATTTTGCGCCAAAATTCATGGACATTTTCGATGTCACTTGGGTGAACGATGGATAAAAACTTGTGTGGAAGCGCTTGGATTTCCTCGAGGCTGTAGGTCAATGTTTGTTCGAATGCGCCCAATACGTGTTCGAATGTAAGAAGCTCGTTTTCGAATAATCTAGCGCGGTAGATATAATCGGAAAGTGTTTGCGACACATTGCGATAAAAGCGTTCACTGGCAATATATTTCTCGGTAAATACTTTTTCGTTAGTTAAATCGAGGCAAATAGCGCAAACGCCTGCAGGTAGTCCATCGGCTATAATTGGTGATGTGTCGATAGATATCCATTTTTCAACGGGCTGCATTGTATTTTTGAGGCGGAATATGGTGCGAACATGCTTGCCTTCGAGCGTCTGCGAAAGAATATGCGCGAAGGTTGTGCCATTTTCGGAGAAAAGCAGTTCATCGAGATCGAGATTGTTGTGATTGACAAAGCTTTGTTCAAAAAGCTTGTTAAAATTGCCAAAAACAGCAGTAATCTTCCAAAGCGGAGAAAATACAAAAATCACACCGTTGATGCCATTAAGCACCGAAGTGAGGTGATCACATGTGAGGAAGTTCTCGTTTTTGCAAAAAGCCGCGCGCGCAAGAGGTGTTATGGCGAATTCGAAAACATCGTCTGTTGTATTGTAATCGAATAACTCGAATTTTACAACGTGTACGTTTGAGTTCACAAGTAAGGATATTTCGCAGCTTTTTTCGAAACTCGAGGTTTTAAGCGCAGCACAAAAGTTTTCGAAACGTGGAATATCTATTTCGAGGAAGAACTGTCGAATATCGGTGTTGATGATTTGTGAGCGTTGTGAACCAAATAACTTTGCGGCAGAGTCGTTTAATTCGCTTATCGACATACTGTTGAGCGAAATATAAGCAAATGGTGCCTTGACGAAATATTTGTCGAAAAAGTGAGAGTCGTTGTGGTGAATAGCCTGTGAGCTCGATTGCTTGTGTGAGGGAATTGGTTCATTGGGCGCAGAGTATCGCTTTTTTATTACACGTTTTGTGCTAAACCTGCCTTTTTGGCAAACACTATTTGTGTGTAAGCGCTCTTTTTTCTCGGAATGTTCCAATATCCTTCCCCCTGTACTTAGGCAACTTTAAGATATGCTTTTTCACAATCAATATCACATTTTTTTTGCCTTTGTGCAAGTTTTTGTGTTGGCTAAAGTTTGCAAAACAGATGTTTTATAATTTGCAAAATTTTCAATACTATCGAACGTGGCAGATAAATAACAAGTAGAAGTAATATTTTATGTATTGTTTCATACTAAAGTTTTTTAATTTTACTATTTGAACAGACAAAAAAGTCTGTGGCTAAATATTTAAAACACGCAAATCAAACATAGTGTTGCACATGTAGTTATGTATAGAATTGCTAAGCAGTAGTAAGTTTGTGAACATTTTATTTACAAATACAGCAAATACCAGCAAAATATATAGTTATGTTCTTAATTCTTCTGAAATTCATACGAAATGTGATTGGTTTTGAAATAGAAAATACTTGTGTTTTTGCAAATAAAAAGTTGAAAGTTTTCGCTAAATAGATATAATAAAATTGTAACCCAAACTAAAGGAGTGTGATTGCGTGCCAAGCAACTACGATTACTCGGGCATTAGGCATTACAGCCCATCATTGGGCTTGGGCTTAAAGCTCGACACTGGTTTGGGCACCTTGCGCGATGTGACAAATTTGCACAACGGCAATTTAGTGCTCGATGTTCTCGATTTTGCGCTGCCGTTCTACAACAGCCCACTGATGTTAAAACGGTATTTTAACAGCCGATGCGACATTGTTGGGATGTTTGGGTATGGCTGGCACTCGAATTGGGAGATGAAGATTATCGTTTCAGGCAACAACAGGTATTTTATCGATGCCACTGGTGCGCAATGGCTTTTTACTTGGAACGGAACTGCGTATGTGCGTCCTGCAGGATTGTTTGCAACACTTGAGTATGCAAACAGTATATACACGCTTACAAACATGCACGACAAATCTGTGGCAACTTTTGACGCCTCTGGTAATCTCACTTCCCTTGAAAACTCAATTGGAGTTTTGCACACTGTAACTCGCGTTGCAGGACACATTACAAAAATTGAAAGTTGTCATATTGAGGAAAGTGGGATGCCAGTAAGGAGATCCGTAGAATTCTCCTATGATGGCGATCTGGTTATCTCGGTGAAAGAGAATTTGGAAAGCCTCGAAATTCGTTACGAGTATTCTGGCAATTTTTTGAACAAGGTCATTTATCCAAATCAAATGACCATGTTTTTTGCCCAGGATGCACCATTGACGTACTTTTATGTATTTGATACATCAGCACGCGAGTGGCAGTATCAATTTGCGAATGACAAGGTGTATCAAAAAGTCATTCCAGATGGAACGCACCCATTTACTTTTACTTACAATGTAAATCAAACTGTTGTTACTGATGGGCGCAATAAGAACTGGACACACAATTTTAATGTCAATGGTTGTCGTACATCGTTGGTTACTCCGCGCAGTAAGACATATTCATGGACTTACAATTCCGATAACCAAATCTTAACACACGTTTTGCCAGGCGCTATTACGGCAGTTACAAACACCTACAACGTTAACGGCACTATTGCTACAACTACCGATGCCTTAAGCAAGCAGTATGGTTTCACATGGGATCAAAATGATTTGCTTACTACAATTACGGATCCAGATTCAAACACTATTTCTTTTACTTACAACAACTTGCGTCAAATTGCTACGGTTACAAATCAGGAGAGCGAAACGACAGGATACGATTATTCTACACTTGGAGCAATTGAAACAGTTACTGATCCGAAAGGTTTTATTACCAAATTCGAGAACAATGTTTACGGGCAAGCAGTTAAGACAATCGATCCACTTGGACAGCAGAGTGAAGTAACATATGATATTGCTTCCATGGTACCCGTTGCGCTGATTGGTAAAAACGCTCGTACTACATCTTTTGCTTATGATGCCAATAAGCGATTGTTGAGTAAAACATTTCCTTCTGGGCAGCATGTGGACTACACTTGGTGTGGGCACAGCATTGGGCGCATAGCGTGTCGAGCATATGAAAAGGATGTGCCTGCTGCTTTCCTCGATTACCTTGTTTACACTTACGACAAGAACGGGCGTGTTTTGACCATTGACAATGTTGCCGGTGGAATGACCAGTTATTCATACGATGGTGTTGGCAATATCTCCACTGTTTACGGCAAAGATGGGCAGCTTCGCAGTTATACTTATGACGATGATGGCAATTTGACGCTTTCGAGTATTGAAGCCACATCTTACGCTTTTCTTGTGGATGACCGTGGTTGGCGTACGAGGATTACTTACCCAAACAACTGGTATGCAGATATTGCCTACAATAACCGCGGGCAGATCACAATTATCGACTTAAAAAATGCTTCAAATGTTCTCCAGCACCGAATTAGCTACGGGTATGATAACCTTGCCTTGGTCTCACAGATTTACAACTACAATGACGCATCGGGAACTACATATGGCGAAACAAGTTTCAAGCGTGACGATATCGGTAGAATTCTTACCGAAACGCGTGAGGCTACAGGTTATGGCACAGACTACTTGTTAAACCTTTCGTATGATGCCAACAGCAATCTGCTCGGAATAACGAACAAAAGTAATGAAGGGCTGCATATGAATTATGATGCGCTCAACAGGCTTGTCTGTTACAAAGATGATACTGCAGGGAGCACGGGTATTTTCTCCTATAACTCGCAAGGTTTGCTGAAAGCGCAGGAAGTTGCTGGGGCTATCACGAAGTTTTCCTACGACGCGAACGGCGTTCTTACAGGCATCACCGATACTAACGGCGACACCCACACGTTCGATTTCGATTTGTTGGGGCATCTGCGCGGTTACGACGACGGGACGCGCGAAAGTGTTTTTGCGCACAATGGCAGCGCACGGCTCGCCGACTACAACAATGCCACGGAATCGTGGCGTGGTTATTACCATTGGTGCCGCACAAAGTTCCTCGGGTATGTGGACGATTCTGCGAATACCTATTACATTTTGCCCGATGCCAATGGAAGCACAGCAGTGATTTTCACGCCGACCGCAGTTGTGAACCGCATCGAATACGATTGTCTTGGCAAAATTCGTCAGCAGACAACCACGCCGCAGGTGGAACTGGGGTGGAAAACCGGCATGAATTTGACAGGCTTGCCGGATTATGTGATTAATTGTTCGAAAATCATACACAATACGCAAAATGGACGTGCTTTCGAGATTGGACACCAAAGCCCCGCTGCTATGGCTTTTGGACCGAGCACATGGGATATTACACAGGCAAATTGTTCCGAGCACATTCTGCCGCGTAGTTCTGCATGTGCTACTTGGTTTGTGAACGACATTATGTTTTATGAAGTACTTTTTACTGCATCAACAATTGGCTCAATTCTTGCCTTGCAAAGTACTTTGTCATTGCTTCTTGTTGGTGGAGGTGCTTTCATAATTGGGGCGTTAGAATACTCTGTAGGTCTGCTTACACAAATAAAAGCAACTCTAAGTGCTCGAATGAATGAGAATTGTGGCTTTGCTATTGCATGTATTCGAAGTGGTTATGTTAGTTTGCATAGGGATCCGAATGTGAGAAACTTCACACCAACTCCTTTACCTTCGCAAGGAGGAACTCAACATGCGAGTTAGTAAACTGTCATACAAGCAATTGTTGCTAATGATCTTATTTTTTGTCATTGTGATCACAATTGCTACATATGTAATACATAATGTTGGTATTTCTACAATGACTCACACATTTGCAGAGACAGACACAGCAATTTATGTCCTTGCTGCAGCGTTTTTTGGTTTTCTGATCACCAGGCGCTTTGATGATTGGCACAAGCGTTTTGTTTTTGCAATGAGTTTTCCTTGTCTTGTAGTCTACCTATTTTACGTGGATCTTGCTTTTTCACTTGGCGTTGTGCCAGTGTTGAAGCACGTTTTCGACACACCATCGACATTAATGTCTGTGGGCTTACTGCTAACGAGTGTCATTTGGATTGTCAAAGAAAAATGAGTATAGCTGCACGAAGGTATCAAAACGGATGCGGCAAAAGGTAATTCATACTGATATTGCTCAATGCATGTTGTGTAAATCGAGGGTTACGCAGGATAGGGGGCGGCTTCGCCGCCCCCGCACTCTCGAGGAGGTTAGTTGACAGAAATAGAACATAGTTTTAGTAAATACGATAGTCTTGGCAAAATTCGTCAGCAGACAACCACGCCGCAGGTGGAACTGGGGTGGAAAACCGGCATGAGCCTATTCGACGACATGGTGTTACTTGTTGCGCGGCTTCAGTTTAGCGAAGTAGGTTTTGCATCGTCCATTCGACCAACGTGCCTTACCAATGCTTTTGCGCCGCAAATGACCAATGCTTTCTGGGAGCGTTTAGTGATTCTCATTAGTGCAAGCAATCGTGACTTGCAAATAATGGAGACTCGACCTAGATGTGGCATTTTTAACACACATGGTAATACGTCCGAAGATAGGTATCGATTCTGTTGTGAATGGTCAGATGGCACATTGACATGCATCGGAGGGGTGTTTGATACTCGTGAGGAAGCAAGTGAACAATATCCACACCCACCTTATCTAAGACGAAAAGGACAAGTTTGGAACTGATATTGGAGGAACACAATGAATAAGAAAATTTGGTACAGTATTATCTTCGTGATTCTTGTAATTGCGTTGATTACTATTGAATTCACGCGATTGCCAGATTTTATATGCATTAAACATTATACATCTGTGCAAGTTCACAAAAATGTGTGGAATGCTGTGCAATCTCATAAAATGCACCCTGTTTCTCGTGCACTGATGTATTTTTCGGATGAGATAAAATTACGTATGACTATCCATGAACGTGGTGTGTTTAAAACATTTTTCGCATATTACACCGAAAGAGTTAAACACGCTGTTGCAAAAAATCTCACAGATAGCCGACTTCGTAATAAATTGCAAGCTAAAGGCATACACGTAATAACGGATGTTGCGGCGCTCAAAGATCTTTTGCGCGCGAACAAACACACGCTTGTTAAGTATGACTATTATGGATTGATGTATGAACCGCGGCGAATTGAGGATGTTGAGTTGAACTATTACACACGAAAGGACATTGCTGCCGTATATTTTCCATATGATAAGCGCACAATTGCAATGGAGCTGTATGACTCGCTGCTTGTGCCAACTCTTTCTGGTGTAGATGGTTATTATGCTTTGTACTCGGGCGATACGCTTATTGGGTTCACTACCTCCTGCCTACAGGAGTGCGGCACTTCTATCGACAGTCTCCCTTCGATTTTGAACGGCAAAATACTTGAACGTAATTTTGTGCCCGAGCATTATCGGTTGCCCGCAACTTTTGCGCAAGTGCACAGTTTGTAAATGTTGATAATTCTGTAATGTTATGTAGTTCATGCTAATTAGGGGGCAGAAACATGGATAGAAAAACTTTTCGACTTTCTGGGCGAGTAATACTTGCCGCGCTCGTTTTTTTGCTCGCCGGTTGCGCATCGAAAGATACGCGCTATGAGCTTATCGAGAGCACCTGGAAGCTTTGCACAATGCGATATGCGAGTTCGTATTATCGATATATGGCGAACCATCTCCACGAGGATAGACCGCATTATGAGATGGAGCGCTCTCATTTTCGGCAGCAGTTTTGGAAGGAACTTGGGAAATCAAACTGGGACACAGAGTTAAGAGGTGTGCATATAGTTGAGCTTACCGACACGCTTGCCATTGTGAACGCATACACACTTCGCCAGCACGAAAAAGAGCAGGCACGTACCGACACAGTGCAGTTTACTTACAAAAAAAGCCGAGATGGGCAATGGAAAATCCTCGAGATCGATTGGTTATATCCAAAAAAGGCTTATCTTTTTTGCTATGATGATGATAAGAAGTAAACTCGACAAACCGTTTTGAATCTCGGTGGGGGCGGCTTCGCCGCCCCCGCATTCTCGGAGGTGAGATGACGGAAAGAGAACATAGTTTTAGTGAATACTTGTGTCTTGGCAAAATTCGTCAGCAGACAACC
>CAYUDB010000127.1:0-8082 GCA_964443405.1 uncultured bacterium
CCAAACCGAGAGGAGTAGTTGCTGTGCCGTTGCCTGTGAGTGTGGCATTGGTGGCTGCAACTTGAGTTCCCCAATTATCGCCGCCGGCATCAGCAGCGGGAGTCCAGTTAGTGCCGTCCCATTTGAGAACCTGACCGACTGTAGCGCCATTTTGTGCCAAGTCGAGAGGAGTAGTTGCTGTGCCGTCGCCAGTGAGGCGTGCGGCAGTTATGGCAACTTGAGTTCCCCAATCATCTGCGCCAGCAGGGACATTTGCAGGTGCCCAAGCAGTTCCGTTCCATGTGAGCACTTGACCGTTTGTAGCGCCATTTTGTGCCAAGTCGAGAGGAGTAGTTGCTGTGCCGTCGCCAGTGAGGCGTGCGGCAGTTATGGCAACTTGAGTTCCCCAATCATCTGCGCCAGCAGGGACATTTGCAGGTGCCCAAGCAGTTCCGTTCCATGTGAGCACTTGACCGTTTGTAGCACCCTGTTGTGCCAAACCGAGAGGAGTAGTTGCTGTGCCGTTGCCTGTGAGTGTGGCATTGGTGGCAGCAACTTGAGTTCCCCAGTTGTCGCCTGTGGGCCAGCTATTGCGCCAAACTCCACCGAGGCGGATGGAATCGCGCACTGCAACGCCGCCGTTCACAAAGACGAAATGAGGTCCGGCAATTGTGGGTTCGATGGTATCGGTTACAAGTTCTTTTGCGGCGAGCTTGTCGTCGATGCGAACTGTGTCGCCCGAAGGATTGAAGATGGTGTCCACAGAGAGCTTGCCCATAACAATGGCATTGTTATGTAAAAGTGCTTGTCCGTAAACATCGAGAGCTGTGCCGCCAAGTGTGTTGCGTGCTTCGATTGCAGTACCTACGCCGGCATTTGTGAAAACTGCTGTAGGCATAGCAGAATTGCCCATGGCAACGATTGCAGTATCGCCATCGGCAACTGCCGCATTGACGACAACAGGACCGTTATTGGCGATAATTGTTCTGCCAGCTCCGGGACCACCGAAATTGTATGCGTCACCAAGGCTGTTCATTGAGCCGCCTGCTGCGGGCCAGGTGGTTATGGTAACACCATTTAACGTCATCGATGTAGCAGATACGTCGCCAACTGCAGCGACATTGACGCCGGCAGTAACGTTTGCATCTGCATGAACATCACCAGCAGCGTTTATGTCTCCACCTGCTTCGATATCCACAGATGTGGTAACTGTTCCGCCGCAGATTTCGGTATTCTGTAACGAACCGCCCATGGATTTGACAACTGTAACGTCATCGATGTGAATGCCGTAACCATACTGAGCATTGCCCAAAAAGCGAATGTAATAGTCGCCCGAAGGTGATGGCAAGGCAAGTGTGCGTTGTGTCCAGTCCACGGTGGTTATGTTGTAGGTGGCAAGCAAAGTCCAAGAGCCACCGGCTGAAGTCTTGTAATAAACTTTGAGTGTGTCCTGATCGCTGCCCCATGCTGCCATTTTGTGCCAGAAAGTAAGTGTGGCACTTACAGCACCGGAGAGATTTAGTGAAGGGGTTATAAGCTCTGCTATTTCGCCACGGGTTGTGGAATAAAGGCGTGCGCAAGCTGCGCCAGAATGTGGCGATGTGATGTAGCGGACCCAGTTTGTTGCTCCGGTCACGATTGCTGCTGTCCAGCCCGTGGGCGGGAATGTAGCGCTCTCGAAACCTTCTGTGATTAATGTAACAGGTGGTTCGCCGGCATAGTTTGAGAAATAGCCGCAGCCATCAACTTGCAAGTTGTCGTCGATGATGACCTGCGCGCCAACTGCCTGAATGCTGTCGGCAATGAGTTCGCCCATAACCTTCAACGCTTCGGAGACGACAACAGTGTCGTGGCGTGCGGCGTTGATGGTGTCGACTGAGGTAATTGCGCGTGCGGTAAGTGCATCGATAGCAGCTTGCACGTTTGTAGCAGTGAGACCCGATGTGGCGTTGTTGTAACCGATTACGCCGGCACCGGTATTGTTTTTGAGCGAAACACCGTTGATGAGCACGTCATTGTCTGCATCGACGAAACCATTTTCGATGGTAACGCGATCGACAATAGCTGGTACGTCCAAACCACTGAAGCCAAAGCGATAGTTTGGACGCGACGAGCTTGCGGTGAGCGATGTGGGCAAAGCCGAATCGCTTGTGCCGCCCGCATGACGTGCTGTGTTGGGTTGGGTGGTGTATGCCCATGCAGGACGAGTGGAATTGTAATTCGAGAACTGATAACCGTTTTGCACGTGAATGCGCACGTTTGAAGTGCCATCATATGCGAAATCGGTGATGTTGAAATGCACCCAACCTGCAACTTGCGGCACCGCAAAAGCGTTTGATCTGAACACTTCTGTTGCCGTGGCTGTTGACCATGTGGTGCCGGCTATGGTGTCGGTTGTGAGTTCGAGCCAGATGATGAGAGTGTCGTAAGTCCATGGTGTGGTTGCAACTGGAGTTTGAAGATAAATACTAAGTGTGTCGATTGTGCAAGGGTCGCCACCGGCAGCAATTTCGTCGGCACGAATTAACGTGCGGCTACGAGTGTAATGCCAATAGGCATCGGCTGGGCTGTATGTTGTGGCTGTGCCTGTGCCGAAAACCTTGAATTCGACTGGAACAAAGCTGGTCACGCCGCCGATGACACCGGTGCCATCGATCCAGAAATTGGCATTCTGTGCTGCCGCATTTTGGTTTTGCACGAAATCATCGGGGTTTACGCTTTCGGGTGCGTCTTCCCATGCAAAATGACCAACGCCGTCTGCGACAAGAACTTGATTGTCATTGCCAAAAGACGCGCCGTCGAAAATGCCGCCCGAAACAAAGACATCGCCTTCGAAAATACCGGCGAAGTTACCAGCACCGGGCACTGCGGCGCCGTAAACTGCTGCGTTCCATTCGGCATTTGTTCCATCGTTTTTCTGTGCGCCCAAAGCGCCGTAAACGATGGGGTCGGCTCCGTTCATGAGGGCGCCGGATATGCCAGAAAGTTTGTTAGCGCCGTCGTTGAAGCCGCCTGCAACTATGCCTGTAGTGTGCGAGGCGCCAATGATTCCGCTATTGGGAATGAATTCGGTGTAAATGACACCTTTGGGAATAAGCAGGTTGTCGGTTTGCAGCCTTGCGTCGATGGCGTCTTCGGCGGGAGAACCTGCACGAATGTCGATACCGCCATCGATGTGGCTTGTGGCTATGTTCAGGGGACCTGCTGTGCCGATGATAATGTCGTTGCCGTTATCGTATGCGCCCTGCAAATCGACGAGCGCAAAAGCGGCTGTATCGGCGTAAGTTGCGTGTATTGCGCTAAAAGTTGCGGTTACACGTTGACGCGGTGCGAAGGTCGTCCAAGTGGCACCGTCATCGTCGGAAATCGAGATTTCTAAGAACATTTCGCCAGCGGCTGCGGGGATATCGAAATCGAACACTGCCGAGAAAAGCCCTTTTAACACGTTCACGTCGTCGGCAGTTTGCTCGTCGATGAGCGTTGCACCTACTGCGTCATCGAAAACGCCAATGCGCACATCGTATGTGCCATTCAGCGCAACGCCAGTGGTGTTTGTTATCTTTCCCTGATAAGACACAGGGATAGCCCAAGCCGAAGCGACCGCAAGCAGTAATGCCGCGAAAATACACAAACGCTTCGCCATTCAGCACCTCCTATTTAGTTAGTTTGAAACATCTTAGTCCACATTTACACAATATACAGTATATGGTGGAGGGTGCAAACTTTTTTATTGCGTTGATTAAAATTAACAAACGGCACAACTAAGCGGCGTGCAAGCACAGTTGCGGGTAAAATCTAAACGCGCTAGTGATATAAAACCATTTAATATGTATCGTTTATTTGCATTCGGCTAAGCAATAAAATCTTGACACATGCCAACAGGAACTAAGTTTGCTGTCATGGTGCTAAACAATGTAACTAGATTTAAATAAAGAAGTTACAATTGTGTGTCTGTTGGCACATTATTGCTATCAAAACGCAATGCACCCCACAAGCCACCAATTAGTGATATAGCAGCAGCCACAATTACCCAAGCAGGTGCAAAAGCCTCACCGATTGCCCAAGGTGTGGAATCGAGCGCAAAGTATGTTATTAGAAACGCTAAAGCATTATTAGTAAAATGTCCTATCATGCCGTATATTATAGAGCCACGATAAGTTACAATGATTGCCAGTAATGCACCGATGAGAGCAGTTGGTAAAAGCTTGTATGGACTCATGTGTAAAAGCCCGAAGAGCAGCGCAGAAATTACGATTCCCCAGACCTTGCCATGTTTTTGCGAAATACCTGTGAGTATGTAACCGCGAAACAGAAACTCTTCGCACATTGCCGGAAAAAGCGCTATGACAGTAATTCCACCGAATAGCCCAAGAGAGTTGAGCTTACCGAACATTTCTTTAAATGCTTCTGTGAACTCTGGTGGCAAAGTGAAAGATGATGAGAGTAGAACTTGCAACTGCAAAATGAGGATAAATAGCCCTGATGAGGCAAAAACAGTAGCAATGGATGGTAAAAATTTTGGTATTTTTAGCGAAAAAGTTTGCGAAAGGTCATAGCCCAGTCGGCGGGCTAGTAAAAGTGGCGGGAGGAAGATTAGCAGTATTTGCGTTGCCACTAAACCCGAAATTATCTCATGTGCCTGCAATTTCTGACCAATCCAGAACATTAAAGCGACGGTGAGGGCAAACAAGAACAAAGAATCGGCTAGAGATGGGAGTTTTTCGCGTTTTGCTATCTTTGTGCGAGTGGATTTTTGTGCGAAAAGTTTTGCAAAAAACGATCCTTCTTCAGAAGATAATAAATGTTCTTCGTTTGATAATGTTCGCGCCGCCCAGCGAATGCCCAAGATAGCGAGAAAAGCGTTCACAGCAAAAACCACTGCAATTTGCCAAAGTTCAGATTTGCCACTAAGCATTTCTTTGAAAAGCATCGTAACATTAAGCACTGGTATAAACAGCATGCCAGTGTTCAAATGGAAAGCAGGCAAAAGTGCCGCCATCGCTGGAAACTGTGCTGCCATAAAAACAGGGGTAAGATAACCTTGAGCTTCCTTGTAAGTTTTTGCATAAGAAGAAATTGTCAAAAAAAGTGCACCAAAAAGTGCAGCGAGCGGAAATATTAACACAAGGATAAATAACAGGTTGGAGAGAGTGATAGAGAATTGTATGTGCTCACCAAGTGGTCCCGACATCATTCCCATGCCAAAAGCGAATGTTAGATATAGACTTGCCAGATTCAGCATGGCATTAGCCAGAGCCAGAGCTATCACTGCTGCAAACTTACCCGCAACGATTTCGGTGCGAGCGGCGGGAGAGACTAAAAGCGTTTCGAGAGTGCCACGTTCTTTTTCACCTGCAATGAGATCTACACTCGGGTAATACGCGCCAGTTACGACTAAAATCACAACAAAAAATGCTATCATACCGCCAAAAATGAAGCCACCCATTTGTTTTTTGCCTGCAACATTGGAGAAATTTGAGGCTATGGGATTGGCTAAGGCTGAGTCGAGACCGGCATTTGAGAGGCGAGTTAGAACTATTTTTTTCTCAATATCTGCCACGATTTTTTCAAATCGCTCCTTTGCGGCAGTGGATTTTTCCTTTGCAGCTGTGTAACATATTTTTAGTGAATCAGTTCCACCAGCGGCAATTATCGAATCAAAATGCTCGGGAATTTGCACATATAGTTGCAAATCTCCAGCCACAACTGCACTTTCAGGCTTTGCCGGCGCTGCAAATACAAACTGTGTATCAGCTTCGAGTGCCGTCATAAGCTGTGGAAAATTCTTACCGTTCTCAATGTTAACAATAAAGGTATCACGTTCTACTTTTTGTATCATTATTACAGACAGCTGTGTTATGCCTAAGATTAGAAGCGGGTACATTAAAATTGGCAAAATAAACGTTACGAAAATCGTCCGTTTATCGCGGAGCATTTCTGTTATCTCTTTGCGGAATATTATGTTAACTGCTGGAAATCGCATTTTTCACCTCGTTATTATGACCTTTCATGTTTCTGAAATAGCACAAAGCTCTTTTGATTTTCGCAAAACAAAGTTGATGAAAGTCGCTTTACCATTTGTGTAAGAGTCACGGTTGTGCTCAAATTTTTTCTTCAAACTAATCTTTAGTGTTTCATATTCATTTGCAATGTCTGCATGTGCACATAAATAATCACGAAAAATAAGTTCATCGCGAAAATTATTATATCTCAAGTGTAAATGAAATACTTTTTTGGCAAAACCAGCTGGTGTGTAACCCTTTACAAAGACAACGTGCATTGCTGATTCAGTTTTTTCTGGCATCTTAATGTAACTGAGTTTTTCGATTTTCTCGCAAATACTTTTAATATCAGCACTTGCATCCAAAAGCATAAGCATATCTACAGTAGGTTTGGCGAGTATATTTGGGATTGCGGTGCTGCCGATGTGTTCGATTGCTATTAATTTTTCGCCTGACAATGCGTTTTGTAAATGTGCACGTTCAGCTGCAAACCAGATTTTCCATAAAGGATTGTGCTCGCATAAAATCACAGGGAATAATGCCCAAAGTTCCTCATTAGTCATTTGTGACAGTTGTTTGCTCATTTTGTTTTGGCAAAGATTATTCCCAAACATCTGTTGTGGCTAGAGCGAAAAATGCCTCTTCAAGGCTTTTTGTCTGTGTATGCTCTAGTATCTCTGGTATTGTGCCACAAGCCAAAAGCTTACCACGGTGAATGATGCCAACACGGGTACACATTTTTTCTGCTTCTTGCATAATGTGTGTTGAAAGAATTACGGTTTTTCCTTCTTCTGCAAGTCGTGATATAAATTGCAGAAGTGTGCGTGCCACAAGTGGATCGAGCGTTGCAGTTGGCTCATCGAAAACGATAATCGGCGGGTCGTGAACGATGGTTCGGGCGATGGACACTTTTTGTCGGGTGCCAGAGGATAGGCTCTCGCACATTACATCTCGAAATTCGTTCATATCAAGCAATGTGAATAACTTATTTATACGTGTTGCAAGAACTTGCTCATCCATGCCGTAGAGTTTGCCAAAATACTCAACCATCTCATACGCTTTTAACTTGCGATACAAACCAGTGTTGCCCGAAAGAAAACCAAGACGACGACGAACATCATCAGATTGTGTTACGGTATCAAACCCATCTACGATAATTGAGCCGTAAGTTGGTTTTAGAACTGTTGATATAAGTCGTAATGTTGTGGTTTTCCCCGCCCCATTTGGACCCAATAGCCCAAAAATCTCCCCACGCTGAATGTCCAAGGTGATATCGTCCACTGCAAGGACAATTTCCCCTTTTGGGCGCGCAAACGATTTGCTAACGTTTTTTATATTAATTGCGTTGCCACTCATCTTTACCTGCCAATTTATTTTAAACAAAAATATATGTTTCTAACTGTGCATCAAGTTTTTTGTCAATCGCCCGCTCTGGCGCCACCAGTGGCGCACGCAATGATGTGTTGTCAGCGCCTACACCGCCCGCTCTGGGCGAGAGGCTCGATATTCTATCGTGCATTTTCTGTCAACGTGACTCTGTTGGAAAACTAATACCTCAATTCTGCCTTTCGCCAAGGACAAACAACTATGCGGCAATTCTAGTTCAATGTCGCCCAAATTGTTTCTCGTTGAAGATTACAGCTACAATTCAACAGATGTCCATCGCACCCCCTGCACTGCATCGAAACTTTCGCCCGCAGTGTCAACGCTTTAACGGGTGGGAATGCGAGGATTTGTGGTGCCACGATCAAAGGAATCGCCCGTGAAGGAACGACCACCGACACTCTTCCCGCCGCCAAACATAAACTGCACCCAAATGCGCACGTCGCGAATGTGGTTTGTGTCGTTGTAAAGCCTGTTTTTGTCTTCGGTTATCTCAATTTCGATACCGGCTGTGGCATTGTTCGAAACTTTGTAATTCGCCTGAGGTTTGATTGTGAGTTTCGCATTGTCGAGGGTGCGCACAGGATCAGGGTATTCGTCTGACCAGTTTTGCGTGAGACGTGTGCCGTATGATACCATGAGTGAAAGGTTTAGGTTGTTCTATAAAGTTACATTACCCAAGATCGTAATTTTTAAACCTTTGTTGCCACGAATGGAG
>CAYUDB010000128.1:0-8062 GCA_964443405.1 uncultured bacterium
TTCTTTCAGCGGCTTCTTCCTGAGGCGTTTGCAATTTTTTCGCATTTTTTTCAGTTTCGCCCAAAAAAAACCCCCACTCGAAAAACGCGACTGGGGGTTTTGAATACAAGTGAAAACAGCTTTACGGTAAGCTCGGACGCGCTTTGACCATGAGAATGACAGTTGCATGGTCGTAATAGAACGACGAGCTTGGTGCCACAAGTTGTAAGAACATATAGAGATCGTTGCCGACGCCACCGCGCAAATGACCGCCGTAATTACCGAAAGTGGGGTGCAAGCGCTCGGTGTAATCGTAAGCAGGATCAAGACGGTCGGCAGTTGTGAGCTTGAGGTAGTCGTAGTTTGGATCGTAGGTGGTAGGTGGTGTGGGCGAATTTTCGAAGCGCGCGCGAATAGAGAACGTATTGCGCGATTCGCCGGTAGGTCCGAATATCCACGATGCGTCGGGAGCGCCAGTTGTGAGCGAAGCACCAAGATCATCAACAGCACCGATGATGCCCAAATACAGGCGCAAAGGCAAAGTATCGGGCGAAGAACAGCTCTTAACCGTTATCATGTCGATGAAGCTCATGCTGTTAGTCGAACGCGCATCGATTGGATCTGCTGGTGTCCAGATAATGGAGTCGGGTTCGTCCACGCCATATTGCGACAAGAAGAAGCAGATGTTGTAGAATTGAGGTAGATATTTGGCAGTGAAAGTAGCCGGCGCAGTTACGACATATGGTGCGTGAACGTTGGAAGCGCCGCCATCTGTCCAGCCATTGAAGATGTAAACTGATTCTGCCGCCCAATAATGGTTATCGACGTTGAAGTTTACAGTTACGCCGCTATTTGCCCACCATGAATATGTGCTCACATTGCATGTGTCGAGTGTGCCAACGTGTATGCAGGCAGGCACAAACGGCGGGTAAGATGCGATATCGCGCACTTTAGCTACAGTTATGCGATAGCGAACATTGTATTGTGCGGTGAAAGTGGTTGGTGCAGAGATGGTTGCGGTGCGAGTTGCGGTTGTGGTGCCATCTGCCCAGCGGTTGAATATAAACTGGCGCAAAGTATCTGCATCGGGTGTGCTGACGCCGAAGGTAAGCGCTGTGCCACTATTCCACCAGATAGTTTCGGCAGCTGTGGTTGTGAATGTAGTAACGTCAATGGTGATTGTGCCAAGTGTATCTGCGGCGGGGTCTTTTTGCACTATGACCTGATGCTGGAAGGCGTAGTTTGCAGTGAATATCACGTCGGTGTTGATGATGGCGGTGCGTGTGGATGTTGTGGGACCATCTGTCCAGTTGATAAACGAGTATCTGCTAAGTCCATCTGCAGTCATATCAGGTGTGCTGACGCCGAAGGCGAGGTTGGTGCCTGTGGGCACGAATATCGTTTCGGCAGCAGTAGCCAACATCGTTGTGCCAGAAACGGTTATGCTACCCAAAACATCGGCTATCGGGTTTTTGACTATGATTACTTGCTTCACAGCGCTTGCGGGCAACCAAAGCCAAGTTATTGTGGATGGCATAGTTATGTCGAATTCGGTGTGGTTGAACGGACCATCTCCGCAGCTACCTGAACCATCGTAACCGATGCAGCGGTATGTGCCATCGATGAGAGTTATGTCTGCGTTTACGTGGTCGCCGTCGTCATACCAATGTGTGCCAACTGCGGGGTTCGGTGTGTCGTAAGCGCTTGCAACAACAAAGGGCCAGCGAGTGGTGCCGCCCCATTGCCATACGAGCGTGCAGTTTGCAGTAATGTTGAAAGACAAGGCAGGTGTTGCACCCGATGCATGAACACCCGACATGAACCTGTCCCAACCAGAACATGCTATCCATTCAGAACCGGTCCAAACAGGCGATGCCACTGATGCATTCACGAGTGCGCCCGAAACATAACCAATGGTTCCAATTGGCGGCACAGGTGAGCCGTATTCGGAAAATACTGTGAGATAGACGATAGTTGCACCTTCTGGCGCCCAACGCCAAGAGATTGTAGTCGGACGGTTAATGGCAAACGTTACAGAATGCCCTGCACCTGCTGCGGGAACTATCGAACCAGAGCCAAAGTAACCGATGCACTGCATGCCATCGGCGGGAGTAGTTACCGATGCGGTAACTGACGAGGCAGCAGTGTACCAGTGCATGCCAACTGTGGGGTCTGGCGTGTCGTAACCGTCGGGATCTGTGGGCGAGGTGCCTTCATTATATACTGTGAATGGGAAGCGCAAAATACCATCCCATTCCCACACTAGCTCGGAGTTCTCGTCGATGATAAACGTAACGTCTGTAGGTGTTGGATCGGAATAGCCCAATGCCGTGGGCACAGAGCCGCTGCCCCAATAACCAGAGCAGTTGTGTCCGCCGTAAGGAGATGCTATGTGAGCGTTTACTGTGGTTCCACACGCAAATCCCGATGTGCCTAAAGGCGGGAATGACGTTGATGGATACGGCGAATATACTGATATATAGCACACTGGGGTTCCTGTGGGCACCCAACGCCAATAAATGTAAGAAGGTTCGTCGAGATCGAAAACTGTGGAGTGAGTTGTGTCGGCAGTGGAAACTGAACCATCGCCCCAGAAGCCTATGCATGTCTGCCCATCGGCGGGGGTAGTAACCGACGCGGTAGTTATGCCAAGCGGCAACCAGTTGATGCCAACTGTGGGGTTCGGAGTATCGTAGCCGTCTGTGGGATCGAAGGACATGCCGTCATTTTCTACAATGAGCGGCATTCTCGGTGTGCCGTCCCAAATCCACACGAGCCAAGAGTTTTCACCAATGACAAACGAGAAAGTGTTTCCACCTGCAGGCGAGCTTGTAATTGAACCGCCACCCATCCAGCCAGAGCAGTTATGTGTGCCAAAGGTAGGTTCAACTGTGCAGTAAACCGTTGTGCCAATTGGATAAAATGTAGTTTCGGCGGGCATCGGGTGACCATATGGCGAAAAAACAATAAGCGTGCAAAGCTCGGTGCCTTCTGGAACAGTAACCCAGTTCCAAGTAAGGCGTCCAGGTGCGGTCATGTCGATGTAAGCATATGTGCCCGAACCAACTGACGGAACCGCGCCTGTGCCGGTGAAGCCCGTGCATATTGCCCAAGTTGTGCCGAGATCGATTAAAGCTGGTGAAACTCTCGCTTCAACTGTGGCGCCTGCGCTATGCCAATGTCCACCAACTGATGGTGTTGGGGTGCCATAGGCAGAAGCGACTGTGAGTTTGTAACTGAGCAAGTAGTTTGCTGTGTCGGAATATCCGCCGATCATGGTGTGCGTAAAGGTGGTTTCGGCAGGTGTGTGATGGTTCCAATGGTCGAAACGTGCGATGATGGTATCGCCAACATTGACCGAATCGGGGACTTCGATATCGACAACAGCACCACCAGAGTAGTTGCCCGAATATGGCGACGGATAGGATACGTCATTGACCCACACTCTACCGAAATCACCTGTTGTGCGCAGGTAAAGCGTATAGAGTGCTGTGTTCACGTAAACCGATTCTACATCAACGATTGTGTGAGTTGGCTCGGCAAGTGACCAATCGTAAAAGTTTGTGGCGAGGTCGTGTCCACGAACACGGAAAATATACCAATGTCCATGTTCGAGTGGCACGGTAGTTGCCTCAAGAGTGTCTGGGGTAGCCATGTCGAGATCTGTCCAGATGATTTCGTCTTGACGACGGTATTGAACATCATAAACCCACATGCCCCAACCAAATCCATCTTCTGTTGTGGTGTCGCGACCAGTCCATTCGACTGTAACGTGATCAACAGTAATGGTATCGACGGTGGCAATGGTGCCAATAAAACGAGTGTAAGGCACACGCCAGTCGAGATCGACCTTGCGAAAGCCGGGATGCACCAAATATGACGAACTACCGATCCAATCGGTATCGCCGATGGCTGTGGACTGACCAATGTTGCAAGAAAGCTTATAACTTGTGGAAGTTATTACATCGCCTTCACTTCCGCCTGCGTCAATAGTGGACCAGCGCAGCAAATAGGACTGCCCCCAAAGCGCGCAAGCGGCAAAAATTACGATAATCGGTAGGATCAACCGAAGCGACCTGCCAAACATCTTCATATATCCCCCCTCTTTACAATTTTCCTATATATTGATTTTCAATATACTCGGCACTGCAAAATTAGTCAAGGGCATTTATTAATAAAACAATTTTTTAGCAAAACCTATTTCGTAAGCATAAGCGAACTGCCTGCGCCATGGTAGGTTGGCATAGATTTTCTCAAGTACAGGCACAGTCATTTTCTCAAGACATGCTGCATCAACGTCAACCGGGTTGTGACCTGCAAAAAAACCAATGTCGTGCGCCATGCGTTCCGAATCACCGGACATGCAATCGCATTCACGCGAGATTTTGAGCGCAACGTTTATTGAAAAGGAACGATTGCCAATTTTCTGCCAAACAGCGGCGGCGGTTTCGACAAGCTTTTCCATGAAAACAGTATAATCGGTTGCCCATTGAATTTTCAGCGCAACGTGCGGGCACATGCCAATGCATTGCGCACAGCCAACGCATTTTGCAAGCTCAAAGTGTGGGAAACTCTCAGGTGCAAAAGTGGCGGCACCTGTGGGGCAATAATCGGCACAGATACCACACTTTTTGCACTTCGACTCATTGAGTTGCGGTTTGGCATCTGAATGCATACGTTGTTTTTGTGAACGAGAAGCAAAACCCATTGATATGTTTTTTATCGCGCCACCAAATGCAGCGAGCATATGTCCTTTAAAATGCGAAAAGATCAAAAAACCATCGGTGTCATCAAAAACATTTGCCACGCGCACAGTGGAAAAATGCTTGTAATTTGCGGGAATTTCGATTGTGCGCTCGCCATTCCCGTCGGCTACCACAACAGGACAGCCAAGTGTTTCCGGTGTAAAACCGTTGATAGCAGCGGTTTCGAGCGAAGTAAGCTGATTGCGGCGCATACCGGCATACAAAACCGTTGTATCAAAAACGTAAGGGTTACAGCCACGCATTTTAAGCTCAGAAACAACTGCGGCACAATATGCAGGCTCAAGAAAAGTTTTGTTCCCGCGCTCACCCCAGTGAATTTTGACACCCACTTTGTCGCCGGCACGGTAGGGAAATTCTACGCGTTTAAGCAAATCCTTTAGAACGCTAACATTTTGTGCAATAGTCTGTTGCGCAGGCAGAAACTGAACATTTTCCATATTCTATCCTTGCTAAAAAAGTAAAATACTGCATTGCAATCGCTTTCGCAATTTAAAACATGCAAAAAGGATTATCGCGGAGATTGTGAGTAATAAGTTGAAAAACAATAGCTTAACAAACGTATTGAGAAATTCGGCAGCATTGCACGAGCATGTGCACTGTTCACTGCTAATTTTTAGAATGACTATAATTATTCAAAACAAACACAGATACTGTAAAATAACACTTAGAAATCGTATCCAAAACTTGCTGAAAAATTGACAGTGTTGCGATTCGAAAAGCCCACACGTGCGTCGAGAGGTCCCACTGGTGTTTCAATGCCCAAACCTAACCCTGTTCCCCATATAGTTTTGCGTGTTTCCACGGGGCTTGAGGCAAAAAAGATATTCGACATACTAACGCCTGTGTATATGTAGCTACGTTTCAATCGTTTAGTAAGATTCAGACGCAGGTCAAACCCTGCATTTAAGGCAATATCGCCCAAGATTTCGTCGCCTCTCATGCCATAGAGGTTTTCGCCAGCGCCTACGGTGAGCAATTGATGTCGTTGTGGAGAACCACTTACATGACCGCCTGTGCTCCAAGCGTAACCAGTTAACATCCAAAGAGTTTTGTACAACCCAGCCTTGTAGGTGTACTTGGAGTAAGATGTTTGTCCGCCAAGAACATCTTGTGCCGTTTCAAAACTCGCAATAAGAAATTCACCACTAGTTGGAAACTGCATCTTATTGTAAGTGTCAAATGTGAGATGTGCGCGGAATATGTTTTCGCGCAAGTTAAAGTCATCTGATGATGCTTTTGCTACGTTTGTGTTGCGAATTTCGAGTTCGTTGAAGAGCTTACCTACTCTGCCAATTTGAAAACCGATGCCCGTGTTCAGGAAGATTTCCTGCACCCATTCGCTCTCCGTTTCATCGAAATTGTTGAAATAAAAATGTTTGCATCGCTCGTGCCCAATTTCAATTTTCCCAGTAGCGGCGGTGCGCCAAATTTTATCCGCATTTAAAAATAGTGTAGTTTTTTGTCGTGTGCTGCCAATCGCAGTTTCCACACCAGAAAGTAGTGCAATACCAAAAAAATTGTCGTCAAACATGCCAACGGCTAATTCCGCGTTGTGAACTAAATCAACTCGGACACCAGTACGAAGCGCCATGTTGGGTTTTTCGGCAACGCGAAAAATCACTCGAACCGAATCACCACGATCTTCAACCTCATAACTCACCCAATGGAAAAGGTTTGTCGCATACAGCGCTTCAACGGATCTTTCGATATCGCTTTGGGTAAAAATCGACCCAACTTTAAGTTGCACAGCACTTTCCAAAACATACTTTTTCGTTACCTCATTGCCAAAAAACATAATTTCGCCCACAATACCAAATTCAAGATGAACGACTGCTGAGTCATCGTAAGTCGCTATGTTGATAGGCTTTATGAGCGTAAAACCTTTAGTACGCAGGTCCAACACAAGCGAATCGACATAGCTGCTCACATGATCACATGTAAAGTGGACACTGTGCTCGGGCTGAAATTTAGAGTTTTCGAAAAAAATGTGGTCAGCCTTAAAAATAACGCGCGAAATTATACGTTTCTTTTGTGCAAAAACCTTGCACAATGTGCATCCATTTTGCTCAAAAATATGGATCGTTCCTGTCAAATCGACGGAATCTAGTTGTGCAGCTAAGGCATGCAGAAAAGCGGTTGAAACCTGCTGGTTCGCATTGATGGTGCGTAACTCGGTAGGAATGTCCTCTGAAAACACAATGCTATCTATTTGAAAACTCTTTTGTGAATCGAGAGTTGCAAGCATTGCATGGATTTGTGGAATGGCTAATCGCGCTGCCTGACGTCCCAGCTCTATGAATTCACCAGCCTTACTAAACTCACGCGAACTCCCTTGCGGTAAAAGTGGTTCAATCCATATGTCAGCTATATCTTTTTCGTGTGCGATTACATCTGATTGCATAATAGTTGTGCCTTGTTCGAAAATCATCGACACATCCAGCAAACCCTCGGTGGTGAGCAAATCTGCAGTTGTGTTAACCGCTATTACAAGCGCACAGCTCTCCTGAACCGCCACTTCAACAGGAACCGGCATGCGCAAGCCACCGTCAACACATAGAAAGGTGTCGTAAGGGAATGGAGTGAAAACTAGTGGCACACTCATCGATGCGCGCATAGCCTCGGCGAGAGTCCCTGTTTTAAAAATCACTGCTTCACCGTTTTTTAAATTAGTTGCAACGCTTCGGAAAGGAAAACGTAAATTATTAAAGTTGCGACCATAGACGTAACTGGATGAGGCAGTAAGCTCAGTTAGCTTGTCCAAAAGGCGTTGCGCGTTCATATATCCGCTTGGTATGACCGGCTTTCCGGACTGTAACCGCATGGTAAATATATATTTAGTCGCCATCTCTCTTTGCGTCAAAAACATAGTAGTTCGGCGCGAGGCATCGGAAAAGATTTCGTCCCAATTTGTCGCCACTGCGATTGATTCGAGCGCCGTCGGTGTGTAGCCAGCCGCATATAAGCCGCCTGTTATTGAGCCTATGCTCGTGCCTATCACTAAGTTAGGAGCCAGCCCTATGCTATCGAGGATTTGCAAAACACCGATTTGCGCAAAACCGCGTGCGCCGCCGCCTGAGAGAACCAAAGCTACTTTGCACTTGTTTTCGTTCGTGGGCAAATCGTTTTTCTCACAGGAGCCGAACTCGATTAAATAGTCCGCCCGTGCTAAGATTATAAGCAACAGTATGTTTAGAAAAATATGCTTCATTTTACTGACTTACATTTAATTTATGACCATTAGGTCAGAAGTCAAGGTTTTATCCCAATCTTTCCACACAAAAAAGCCCCTAGTTCGGGGCTTTTTTGTAAAACACTGA
>CAYUDB010000129.1:0-7940 GCA_964443405.1 uncultured bacterium
ATCGTGAGATTAAAAATATTCTGGCTTCGGTGAACACCACCAGACTTTTCGCACAAGCCGATTACAACTTTTTTTATGCAAACCCACTTATGCTTTACGCCACAGTTGGCGGCGATATTGGCACCATTTACCTCAAAGAAAAAGATCCTTATTTCGAATCGGTGACTATTGCCGGTATGGGTGCTGGCGCTGGTGCAATGGTCAAACTTGGCAGCTTCATAATTGATCTAAGCTACCGTTACAATTTCATGAGCAATTCCGCAGGAAGTTTGCTCACCCTTGGCGGCATGTATAAGTTTTGATGAAATCTCGCTGTCGATGTTGTAACCCGTTTAAAAATTGGAAGTTTTGAAAAAAACTGTACTTTTGAGGAAAGGAAATGAAAATAACAGTTTCACGACTTACGCCCGAAAACATCGCCAAGCTTGGCATAGATAGCTGGGGCGTTTGGGAAAGTGGTGTGCGTGAGTTCCCTTGGGAATACGACGATACCGAAATGTGCTATTTCGAAGATGGTCATGTGGTTATCGAAACACCCGACGGCAGCACTGTCGAAATTGTCGCAGGTGATTTTGCCAAGTTTCCAAGAGGCACAAAATGCACGTGGAAAGTTCTACAACCCGTGAAAAAACGCTATAAGTTCGGCGAATAACAAAAGGAACATCTTATGGAACTGCATCAACTTCCGATGCACGAGATAATAAAGCTCGTCGAAAACAACACACTTTCGCAAAAGTGTGCTGCCCAAATCTTTATCGATCGCCTCAATAGTCAAAATGCCTCGCTAAATGCCTTCATAAGCACAAACGCAAACGCAATCCAACAAGCCGAAAACTCATGTGGCAAATTGCGTGGAGTGCCCATTGCCATCAAAGACAACATCGCTGTCGAGAATATGCGCCTAACTTGCGGCTCGAAAATGCTCGAAAATTATGTCTCTCCCTTTTCAGCAACAGCTGTTCACAGGCTGCTCGACGCGGGAGCTACAATTTGCGGCAAAACCAATCTCGACGAGTTCGCCATGGGTTCTTCGAATGAGTTTTCATATTTCGGAGCGGTTAAAAACCCGCACAATCACAATTTAGTTCCAGGCGGTTCATCAGGTGGAAGTGCTGCTGCAGTTGCAGCGGGCATGTGTGCGGCAGCTCTCGGCTCCGACACTGGCGGTTCGGTGCGACAGCCAGCGGCTTTTTGTGGAACTGTTGGTTTCAAACCGAGTTATGGGCGAATATCGCGTTATGGGCTTGTGGCTTTCGCCTCTAGCCTCGATCAGATTGGCTTTCTTACCAAAGACGTCCTCGATGCGGCAATGCTCTACGAAATTTGCGCTGGTGTCGATGAATTCGATTGCACAACCATCGATTCCACTCCCAGTCCGGTGGATTTATCAACTAACGTGCCAATAAAACCAAAAATAGCTGTGCTCGCGCAAAGTTTTTCTCCAACTGTGGATGAAAATATACGTGAACGTTTGCGCAACTTCATCGATAGATTTGATGCGGAATTTGAGATTGTGGATTTTCCAGAGCTGGAATATGCTGTGCCTGTGTATTTTATCATTGCGCCTGCTGAGGCTTCGGCAAATTTGGCGCGTTATGACGGCGTGCGTTATGGCTACCGTTCTGACGGTGCTAACGAATTGCTCGACATGTATTTGCGCACGCGTGCTGAAGGTTTTGGTGAGGAAGTTCGCAGGCGCATAATGACCGGCACTTTTGTGTTATCGGCTGGTTTTCGCGACGAGTACTTTACCAAAGCGCAAAAAGCCCGACGGCTAATATCACAGAATTTTGCAGCACTTTATGAGCATTTCGACTTCATCGTTTCACCCACAACTCCCACTGCTGCTTTTGCTTTTGGCGAAAAGCTTGCCGACCCCGTATCGATGTATATGTGCGATTATTTTACCGTTGGCGCAAACCTTTACGGCGGTCCGGCGATATCGTTGCCGGCGCAACGTGCTGGCGAATTACCTTTTGGCATACAAATTTGCGCACCTCACACCGACGACGATAAATTACTTTCGTTTGCCGCAAACGTCGAAGATTTTTTGTTAATATAACTATTTGCTCCACAAAATCTTCCACGCAAAAACACATAGTCAAATCTGCCAAAGGCAATTAAAAAAAGTTTTACCTGAGGATAAGAAAAAGATTTTGCGCACAGAACCCTTGTAAAATTTTCAAACGGCAAAACACTCAAAGCACGCCCAAGATACGAAACGCGCGTCATTTTATAAGGACGATGCGCTTTTCGAAAGATGTGCCGTCAGAGAAAGTAGCTCGCGCAAAATATATACCAGCGGAGGCATCAAGCGGTTGCCATGTAATGACTTGTCGTTTCGCAAATGCCTGAAATACCTTCGTGCCCGATAGATCAAAAATCTCCAATACCGCACCGTGTGGCAGCTCGAAACTGCAAGACGCGTTAAAAGGATTTGGGTAGGCGCGAAAAACATTGTCAGATTCTGCGGAGTTAGTTTCGGGCATGTGCAAAGCAGTTTCCAAAAGCGAGTGCGCCACTGCTACCGATGACACAAATGCAGCAGAATCGGCAGCTGCAACAATGGCAAAAACTAAAGTTTCCGTTTCGTCGGGCAAAAGGTTTATCTCTTGCGAAGCCGCAATTATCGACCAGTCGGCACCGGTGTCACCCGAAGCGAAATTGTACTCACCGTTGAGAAATTTGAACTTCACCGAATCAGTCCAGCCTAAGCCCGATGCCCAAACATATGCCGCATTGCTCACTGCCGAAACGCGCTCGCAACCTCTTATGCCTGCAATGCCAACACAAGCACCATGTGCAATTGGCGTGGCGCAATCGCGCATAAAAACCCATTTATCGGCAGCACTTGAAAAAACACGGTCGTACCATGTTGTGCTCACATTGTGAATGTCACAGTCGAGATAGATACCAAAATATGCACCGACAATCTCGCTTTCGCTAATATTGCGTAACACATAGCGCAACATAACAATACCATCACTTGGCGCATTTTGGCAAAGTGCTTTTTGCCGAAGTTTTACACGCAAATTACGGTCAATAAAATCGCTTGTTACTTCAACATCTGCCGAGCTGCCCGGCGCCACTGTAGCAAGCGCCGAAACTGGCAAAAATTTGCTTTCGGCACCGTTTTCACCGCTCTGCACATCGGTTTTTGAGAAACCAAGCATGGCAGTGCCGCCATAAAGATAGTTGTAACCGTCGAAAACCAAGCCTTGCCCACCAGCGCCAGCAGCACCAGGCGAGAAAAACCCAAGCGCACCAAAATTAGTTACCGAAAAACCTATTGCCGCATTGCCTATGTTTGCACAACGTCTGCTATAATTTGAAATACGCACGGTGAAAGTGTCGAAGGTAATTGCGCCACCTGCACAGGTCATTTGAACCGCAAGTGTGCAGATTTCGGCTTCAATGGCATCGTGTGCTGCGCGCAAAACATATGCTGTAGCACAGTTTTTTGTTTCGCCGTGAGTTATGCTACCATAGCTGCGTGTGCCCTCGACTATAAGCAAATGTGGCGAAACAGCTGAGATAGTTGCTACAACGTCGGTTGCGCTGGCACCGAAATTTTTGAGCGCAAGAAAAAGTTGTACAGTTTCCCCAACGTCAAAAACCATGTTTGCATTACCCGCGGCGGTATCAGCAAAAACTGCCTTCCAAAAACCAACATGCGGCACAGTTGGTGGCTCGAAAGCTGCAATTGCCGCAGGTGCATCCACTCTGCCCGAGCCAAATAGTGTGTCTTTGCCCAGTGTTCCCAAATCGACGGCAGTAGTTTGCAAAAGCGAGTCGAGTTCGCGTGGGCTGAGCGACATGTTTTTTGAAAGCAGAAGCGCGAGTAACCCTGCCACATGCGGTGCCGCCATCGATGTGCCCGACATTGGTGTGTAGGCAGTTTCGCTCGAAATACCACACGATGTTATTGAAACTCCAGGTGCGCATACATCTGGTTTCATAAGCCCTGGCGGGTATGGGAAATCGGAAAATTCGCCTGTCATCCATCGCGTGGGACCAAAACTCGAAAAACCTGCATAAGTGTCGTCGGAACCCACAGCACCAACTGCAATTACAGCTGTTGTAGGTGACGTGTTCTGCCATGGAGAGGGGCAATCACCGGGTGCATTTATGTTTTGCGGCACGGCGATGGGGTCATCGCCAGAATTACCCGCGCTCACAGCTGCCACAACGCCTGCCGAAAGAACATTTCGCATTACATTGCGCAAAAAATTTTTTGTTGACGCCGCAGGATTTGACCAGCCGAGCGAAATTGATAGCACTTGTGCGCCATTTTCAACAGCATAACCGGCACCTGAGGCGAAAGCAGAAGCATTGCCCGAACCTGCGCTGCTCATAACCTGAACGGGCAAAACATGTGCGTTTGGCGCCACACCAGTACTTGTTCCTGCGGCTCCATCGCCACAAACTGTTCCTGCACAATGTGTTCCATGACCATTAGCATCCAGTGGGTCTGCATCATAATAGTAAAAATCAAAACCATTTACGTCATCGATATAACCATTGCCATCATCATCGAAGGCATTGCCAGCAATTTCGTAAGTGTTGTAAAACAATCGTGTAGCTAAGTCTCTATGGCTGCCTCGAATTCCCGTATCCATAACTCCCACAACAACATTTTGCCCTGAATATCCCAAATCCCAGCATGCCGGCGCCGATATTGCCGAAACTCCCCAGGCTATATCCAATACATCACTCGCATCGGCGATGTCGGCAATAAGTTTGGCATCGACATCTTCGAAAACATCGTGCACAATGTCAAGCTGGGCAATGAGTTCGAGTGTATAATCGTCGCAATAGAAAATCGATATACCCTCTCCGAGCCAAAGATTTTGCAGTACAGTTATGTTTCCACCAAAATGTGCCGAAAATGTATTGATGTTTTGAGCGTTTGCCTCTTTTAGCACACGCATAACTGCATTGCGTTTTTGAGGTTGCGGCAATTGAGAACACTTGAGCAAAGAATTTTCGGTGTCGGTATTCCTTGTGAACCAAACTACCGCACGTTTGCAATTGTTATTACCTGTTGCAGCACAACAAATTTGCACCGCAAAACCAATAATGACGAGCATAAAAATTTTTCTCATACTATAAATTTACAAAAAACTTGCACAAAAACAATCTTTTCGCGCATGTTTTACCGACATTCCAGTTATAATTACGCATGTTTGGAAAAAAACAAAAAGCTTGGCAATGCGAGGTTTGAGCTTATTTTATTAAGATATCACAAGGAAGGTAGCACATGAAAAAGGCTTTAATCACCGGCATCACCGGTCAGGATGGCTCGTATTTGGCTGATTTGCTGCTCGAAAAGGACTATGAAATTTTCGCCATGGTGCGTCGCAATTCCACCGAAAATTTTGAGCGCATTGAGCATTTACGCAATAAAGTTCATTTCGTGCAGGGCGATTTGCTCGACCAAACCTCACTTTCAAAAATATTGCGCGAAGTGCACCCCGATGAAATCTATAATCTTGCAGCACAATCATTTGTGCCCACTTCCTGGGATCAACCTATTTTCACAGGCGAAGCTACAGCTCTGGGCGTTGCTCGCGTGCTCGAAGCCATTCGCTACGAAAAACCCGATGCAAAGTTCTATCAGGCATCGTCTTCCGAAATGTTCGGTAAAGTTTTGTGCACTCCGCAAGATGAACTAACACCTTTTTATCCACGCAGCCCATATGGCGTGGCAAAAGTTTACGGTCATTTCATAACTGTCAATTATCGAGAAAGTTATAACATTTTCGGTGTTTCGGGCATACTTTTCAACCACGAGTCGCCACGTCGTGGTAAGGAATTTGTTACTCGCAAAATCACCTCCGCTGTGGCGCAAATTAAACACAACAAACTCGATTGTCTAGAACTCGGCAACCTCGATGCCAAGCGCGACTGGGGTTTTGCGGGCGATTATGTTCGCATGATGTGGCTCATGCTCCAACAATCTACACCTGACGACTATGTTATCGGCACAGGACAGGCGCGTTCGGTGCGCGAATTTGTCGAACTCGCGTTTCGCGGTGCAAATTTCGACATACAATGGGACGGCACTGGCATTGGCGAACGAGGCATCGACCGCAAAACGGGCAAAACACTCGTGCGCGTGAGCGAAAAGTTTTTCCGCCCTGCAGAAGTGCAATTTCTACTCGCCAACCCCGCAAAAGCGAAAGCTCAGCTCGGCTGGGAACCCACAGTAGCTTTCGAGCAACTTGTGTCGATGATGGTAGAAGCCGATTTGGACCGCGAAAAATAAGGAGACTTATGCCAAAGGTTTTCATTACCGGTATCGAGGGTTTTGCAGGATATCACCTTGTACAAGAACTTGCAGCACATGGATATAACATATGCGGGCTGCATCGAGCCGATGTGCCAGTTTCGCACTTGCCAGGTGAAATAACAGAACTATTCCCATGTGATATTCTCGACAAAGAAAACGTGTTTCGCGCGCTAAAAGCCTGTGCGCCAGATTTTATAATTCATTTGGCTGCAATAAGTTTTGTTATGGATGGGCAAAGTGCACCTGCCAAAACTTTCGAGGTTAATTTGCTTGGCACGTTGAATGTGCTCGAATATGTGCGCACTTGCGCTCCAAAAACGCGTACACTTATAGTTTCATCGTCGGAAGTATATGGAGCACCGAAACATACTGGCGATTTGCCTTTCACCGAGCAAAGCCCATACAACCCGCAAAACATCTACGCTGCATCGAAAACTTCATGCGATCTCGCGGCGCAACAATATGCGGCACAATGGAAACTGCCAATTGTCATAGCACGACCGTTCAATCACATCGGGGCAAGGCAATCCGAAAATTTCGTTACGGCGGCGTTTGCCAAGCAAATTGCACAAATAGCATGCGGCTTGCGAGCAAATACCATCGAAGTGGGCAACCTTGCAGCTGCACGCGACTTTTCAGATGTGCGCGATGTTATGCGTGCGTACCGCATGCTTTTGGAAAGTAGTGAGACCGGCGTATTCAATATCTGCTCGGGTAAGCCCGAAAAAATATCTGATATTCTACAAAAACTCATCGATTACTCGCGCGTAGAAGTAAACATCAGCATCGACCCAAACCGCTTTCGCACAGTGGACGTGCCGGTTATTTACGGATCGTTTGAAAAAATACGCGCGCATTGCGCTTGGGCACCCGAACACGACATCGACACTGCCATAAAGACTGTTTTCGATTATTGGTTTGGCGTCATTAACGATGCTAAAAAAAATAATTGATTAAGACTTTTGTAAAATCTATTTTACTAGGATAAAAACAGAGGGTTGCTAATGCAAGAGTTGCGCACGAATAAGTCTTGGGTGAGAACACAATACGACCTTATCGTTATGGTGGCAATAGTGTTTTTGTTCACAGTGTTCAGTATTTCCGTTGGACTGTCGAGCAAAATCTACGATCTATTGTCCACATATGCCTCGATGCCTGAGATTAATTTCGTGTTCACAGAGATCCTCATTCTTATGCTTGGCGCAATATGGATCGCCTATCGCAGATGGCGCATGGCACAGATGAAATATCGTGAATTGGACGCCATCATCGATAGTATTAGCCCCGATGTGCTATTGGTGGTTTCGCCATCAAGAAAAATTGTGATGGCAAATAGCTCCATAAAACGTCTTTACGGCTACGATGTGGCGGAAATTTTGGGCAAAACCACCGACATGCTCTATTACGACCGTCGCAAAGAACCAATGCACTATCACGAGCTTTACGAGATCATTCGCAACGATGGTTTTCACATTGGCGAAGCTCGCGGCATAAAGAAAAACGGTGAAACTATGCCACTCGAAATAATTACGGGCAACATCAGAAACCGCGAAGGTGCAGTGCTTTTGCTTCGCGACATAACCGAACGAAAGCTTGTGGAACAAGAGCTTACACAGCTCGTGCAAGATCTCGAAATCGCCGTTGATAG
>CAYUDB010000130.1:0-7938 GCA_964443405.1 uncultured bacterium
CTCCCCACCAAAAGATAAACCAGTTTCCACGCTCATAATCAACGGCGCCGAATGTGAACCATTCCTCACCGCCGACCACAAACTCATGCTCGCGCGCTCTAAAGACATACTCGAAGGCGTGAAAATAATGGCAAAAGTGCTCAACGCGAAAACCATCTACTTTGCCATCGAAGAGAATAAACCCGATGCCATCGCAGAAATGACCAAGGCTGCAGCCGGAACCAACATCGCAGTGGAAACGTTAAAAACCAAATATCCACAGGGCGCCGAAAAACAGCTCATTTATGCCCTCACAAAAAAAGAAGTCCCTTCCGGCGGCTTACCTTCCGATGTAGGCTGTTGTGTGCAAAACGTTGGCACAGCACTTGCCGCATTTGAAGCTGTGGTTTTGGGCAAACCACTCGTCGAGCGCATAACGACAATATCTGGCTCGATAGTTGCCAAGCCGAAAAATTTCTCTGTTCGCATAGGCACGCCTATTTCCGCACTATTGCAGGCAGCAGGCGGGCTTGTTGCAGATGCTGGCAAAATTATCTTTGGTGGTCCTATGATGGGATTTGCCGGCTGGTCTCTCGATGTGCCCATTGGAAAAGGCACAAGCGGTATTTTATTCTTCCCAAAAGAAAAAGCATCCATCGGTGAAGAAACAGCGTGCATACTTTGCGCCAAATGTGTCGATATTTGCCCCATGCGCCTCATGCCCACAACAATCGCCAGCTATGCCCAATTCCGCCGCGCAGAAGACGCAAAAACCATGAACGTCCTCGACTGCATCGAATGCGGTAGCTGTGCTTTTATTTGCCCTGCAAACCGCAATTTACTGCATTACATACGCTGGGCAAAAAACGAAATACGCCTCGCCGCACGTAAATGATTTTCCAAAAACCCTCTTCGGCTCGAAGAGGGTTTTGCTTGTTTCTTTATTCGATGCATTTTATTTACTCTTTGCGAGCACTCATAATTGAAAAATGGAGCGATTATCATGAAAGGCGTTATACTAGCAGGCGGACTCGGCACTAGATTATATCCGCTCACCAAAATCACAAACAAGCATCTACTGCCCATTTACGACGAACCAATGATATATTATCCCATCAAATCTCTTGTCGAGGCTGGTGTGGAAAACATCATGATCGTTTGTGGTGGCAACCACGCAGGAGAGTTTTTGCGGCTTCTGGGAAATGGCGCGGAATTTGGCTTACAACATCTCAACTACACATATCAGGCAAATGAAGGTGGCATTGCCGAAGCCTTGGGGCTTTGTGAGCATTTCATCGATGGCGAAAAAGTAATAGTTTTTCTCGGCGACAATATTGTCGGCACTTCGCTTCGTGAGGCTGTGGAAGATTTCGAAAAACAACCTGAGGGCGCACGTATTTTGCTCAAAGAAGTTGATGACCCAACCGATTACGGTGTGGCACGCTTTGACGACAACGGTGAGATAATCGAGATAATCGAGAAGCCAAAAGTTCCACCATCAAACTACGCAGTAGTTGGCATTTATCTCTACGATTCCTACGTTTTCGACATTATCAAAACGCTCACGCCATCTACGCGCAACGAACTCGAAATCACCGACGTCAACAACGCATATTTGCGCAGACGCAAGCTTAAGTACTCTGTGCTGCACGATTTTTGGGCAGATGCCGGCGCCGATGTCGAAGCATATTACGATACCATCCGCGTTGTGCGCGATCACAAACTCGGACGCCAGTAAAACACTGCCACCTCTTGCTCGTGAGCATAAGTGTTTTGCATTCGCGATTTTACAACTCATTTAAAACCATTTCACTGCACATTGCGCGCATGAAATGGTTTTTTTATCAAATACAATTTCCTGTGCGCAACAGCACAACCAACACACACCGAAAACCACTTCTCGTCACACCAGAAGCCGCTTAGCGTTTTTTTGCACCGTGCCACGCAATTAACGCGATTAGAGATTTAGAAGATCGAAAATCGAACTGACAAGTGTGTTGCTATTGAACGGCTTTGGAATGCTGCGGATAAACTTCATGTTGAAATGCTCATTATCGAAATCGTCGAAACTGTGCGCACTGCAAAAGATGACTCGAGCATCGTTGCGCTTTTCGGCAATGCGGCGGTAAACCTCTACACCCGATATGTCGGGCAAAACAACATCGAGTATGAACACAGAAACAAGATCTCCATAACGTTCTGCAAGCTCAAGCGCCTGTTTGCCCGTTTCGGCAACAATGACCTCGAACCCCTCATTCTTTAGCACCTTTTCGGTAAACTTACGAACCAGAAACTCATCTTCCAAAAGTAAAATAAGGCAGTTACGTGGGTCGGAAATCTTTTGCACCGCATTGTTAGTTTCGTAAGCGTCTTCTTCGCGGGCGAGTAATGCTGGCAGGTATATTTTGAATTTCGTGTCGATATTTTCGTCGCTGGCAACTGTTATAAAACCTTTGTGCCGATCGACAATGGCATAAACGTTTGCCAAAATCAGACCGTGCGTTTTAAACGAAAATGAAGCGTAGAACGGGTCGAATATGCGATCAAGCTCACTGTCGGAAAAACCAACTCCGTTGTGCGATATTATAACACGAACATATTCTCCCGGTATCATATTCGCGAAGTTTTTGGCAAATTTGTCGTCGATGAATAGCCGTGAAGTTTCGATGCGCACTTTGGCACTTTCGAAAAATTCTGTCTGTTCAAACTTTTGATCCAATGCATCTTTCGCGTGCAAGCACAAGTTCAAAAGCACTTGCTTTATTTGTGCGCGATCTCCGGCAATTTCAGAAATCTTTGCATTTAGCGCGGTTTCGACTGTAATGCGTTCGCCACAAAGACTTACGAACATACCTCGCATTTCAGCAACAACATCATTTATGGCAAATTGCTCGATATGGAAAGCATCACGTCGCCCAAAGGTTAAAAGCTGGTCAACGAGCGCAGCAGCACGTGTGGCAGCCTGTAAAACTGTATTCAGGTCGTCGTGAACTTCTGTGTCATGCGGCACTCGGCTTATAGCAAGATCGGTGAAACCGGTTATTGCCTGCAAAAGATTGTTGAAATCGTGAGCAATGCCGCCAGCCAAAAGACCGATTGCTTCCATTTTTTGCGAGTATTGAAGTCTTTGGGCGATTTCGGCTTTGTGCAAACGCTCGAGCACATCTTGAGTTATGTCACGAATATTAACCGCAAGTCCACCAATTTTTTCGGCGGTGGACATATTGGTTCCCACTGCTTGCACGTGGGCGTAAATACCATTTTTCTTGCGCAAACGAAATTCCAATATAGGACGCGATTCTTTTTTCATTATTTCATTTTGAAAATCCGATTCAACTAATTGCAAATCTTCGGGATGAATGAAATCGAAAAAAGTTTTTCCCAAAACTTCTTCGGGAGTATAACCAAGTGTTTTTGAAACAGAGTCACTCACAAAAGCTATTGTGCCTTCGGCAGTTATCACTGTGTGCACATCAGACGAATTGTGCAAAAGTGCACGCAGTTTGAATTCGCTTTCTGCAAGTTGCAACTCTGAGCTTTTGTGTTCGGAAATATCTGCAACTTGGAACAAATATTTTTTGTCGCCCTCAGGTGATGTGAACACCGAAGCAAAAACTTGGAGAAATGTTTTGCCTGTGCGTTTTGTGCCAAAGGATTCGTTTTTGCGCACAAGATCGAAATCAAACTCATATTCTCCCGCAAAATTTTCGATGTTCGAAAAGTCTTCGGCAAAGAGATTTTTGCAGTTCGGTTCGTTGAATAGGTTGAAACTTGTGGGTTCATTGTGCGTAAGCCCAAAGATTTCGTCAAATTTGCGATTGTATGTTGCCATCGTGCCATTCTCATTGAAAACTGCGATGCCCACAGGTGAATGTGAAAAAATCCATGAGAATTTTGTTTCGGTGGCACTTACGCGCAATTGTTCTTGTTTGAGCTTTGTTATATCTTGAGCGATACCGAGTATTTGTTTGGGTTCACCGTTTTTGTTGCGCAAGAAAACCACCTCTCTCATGCGCAGACAAACCCAATTGCCATTGGCGTGGCGTAAACGCCCTTCCCGCTCGATTATGTCGGTGTCGCTGGCATTTCTGTATGCCATAAGTGCCGACGCAAGCTTTGGTGCATCATCTGGATGCTGGTTTTCATCAAAAAATCGCGCGTTCATCTGCATTGTGAGTTCAGGTTCGTGTCCAAGCAAATCAAAAAACGCTTTGTTCACAAATACATTCCGCTTTTCGTCAATGTCGTAAACGTAAATTATCGATGGTGCTGTGTCGGTTATTTTGGCAATAAAATTCTTGCGTTCGGCAAGTGCACGCTCTACAGCTACGCGGTCGGAAATCTCATGCGCTATGAGAACAGCCCCTGTAATGATGCCTTCCGAGTTGAGAACAGGGCTTGTATGCGCTATCACAGGAAAACTCCTGCCATGTTTATCCATCATTTCAAATTCGTTTGACCAGGTATGTCCTTCGAACGCCGCCTCGATTATCGATTGTAGATCTTCGCGCAATTCTGGTTCGACAAGCAAATCGTAAGCCGAAACTTTGAGCACTTCCACTTCAGAAAACTTGAATATTTCTTCGGCAGCTTTGTTCCAATATGTGATTTTGCCCTCATTGTCGAGAACCATAACAGCTTGTGCCACTGTATTGAGCAGCTTTGCCTGAAAAGCTACTTTTTGCTCGGTGATTTTGCGCGCGGTAATATCGCGAGATATGCCCAAAACAGAAGTTATGATACCATGCTCATCTCGCAGCGGTGTCAGTGCAACGTCAATCCAGAAGGCATTGTCGAAAACTGTGATTTTTTCTTCGCAGGAGTATTTTTCACCAGTTTCCAAAACTTTGGCAACGGCTTTACGGTGAATTTCTGTAAGCTCAGGTGTGAAAATATCCTCCTGGGCTTTGCCGACAAGCTCTTCGGGCAGCATGGAGAAAAATCTTGCCGCGCAATTGTTCACATACAAAAGCTTACCGTTTTCGTCGAGGACATAGATGAAATCTCGTGCCGATTCGGCGAGGGCGCGATATTTTTCTTCGCTGCGCAAAAGTGCACTTTGGACGGCAATTTTTTGAGTTATATCTTCGCCGATAAACATTGCGCCAGTTATTTCACCCGATTCATCGAAAATTGGGTTCGACGACCAGTTGATAACTCTCTGCGTGCCCGAAGCTACAGTGCAAACTGTTTGCACATCGCGTATGGTTTTGCGCTCTTCAAAAACTTCGCGACAGTGTTTGATTAGACTTTCGCGATATCGCTCATCGTGATACAGCAAAGACCAACGATCTTTGTTGTTTAAGACCTGCTCTTTTGAGTATCCGGAGATTTCTTCAGCTTTTTTGTTCCACAAAATGGTATTGCACGAACAATCCACTACTTCTACCCATACGTTTGCATCTTCAAAAAGCTTTTCAAAATATTTTTTTTGTGCTGCGAGCATTTTTTGGGCAATGCGTGTTTGCGATATGTCGCGCACAACGGCGATAACTTCGTGTGCACGCACAGGCACTATGCGGCATTCGAAAAACCTCTCCTCGCCATTGATGGTGAAACAATGCTCAAAACTATGCATAGTTTCATTATCGAGGGCAAAACGTATGCCGTAGTCGAGTTGTGAGGTGAAATCGACGTGGAAACCAAGCTGGGTGAAGGTTTTACCGAGCATTTCAGAGGGTCGGTAGAAAAGTGCCAGTTTGCTGCGGTTGCCAGAAAAATCGTTGATAACCCCTTTTTCGTCAAGGTGGAATATCATATCAGGCAAGGCGCTAACTACGGCTCGCATGCGCATTTCGTTGTATTCGAGAGTTTGGCGCAATTGCTCACCCAACGAATTTTCTAAATCGATGCGACGCAATGCCGTGTGCAGTGCATTCTCGAGATTTGTTATCTCGTCGTCAGTATCGTCGGTTATGTGTTCGGTTTTGCTTCGCTCTTCAAACTGCGAAACTATGGCGAATATCTTGCGAACTCTTTTTGTAAAAAGCTTATTGACCAAAACAGTGGTTACGCAAAAAAGAATTGCGCCAAAAATCACCAATGCTAGCAAAAGCAATATTACTGCACTTTTGGCTGTCTTGTAAGTGGTGGTCTTTGATGTAAATGTGAGTACAGAAACCGGTTTTGTATTCAAATCGCGCACAAGTGCAGAGCTGACAATGTTTTTTGCGGTATCGTATCGACAAAGCGGGTTTTGAGCCGTGGACGTAAGCAATGCAAGAAAAAGCGAATCGGTAGGCACTTTTTCAAACACAACTTTTCCCGAAAAAATCGTGGCACCAAAATCAAAACGTGATTGATCGAGCTTTTTTAAAAGAACAATTGTTTTATTGCCCTGTGATGTGAAAATGCTGAAACTTGCAGCGTTATATAACGCACTTTGTGCTTCTAGAATACCTGTCAAGCCTTTTCGCAGAGCTGTTTCGTAATTTCGATCTGTTTCAAAAAAGTGTTCTGGCAATGTGAAAAGTGTTTCTGCAGCCGAACTATCATCTTGTTGCACATCAAAATAGCGGTTATCGTCGGTGCCTAGCACAATCAAATAATCGATGCCGTCGCGTTTCAAATCGAAAGTTGCAAAGGTAGTTGTGGGTTCGATTTCTTTGGTTTTGCCCTTCTTTTTTTTGTTATCGGGCACTGCGCGCGGTTTTTCGAGCAGGTTGATGAAATCGCTATTTTGGGAAAGCTTTGAGGCAGTGGTGGCTAACTGTGATTTTTCAAAATCGAAAGTTTTCCAAATGCTGGCAAATGCTTGTGACGCTTGTTCGAATGCAAAATCGCGTGCGGTGGCAGATGCGATAAATATTGCAAGTAATGTGCAGCCTATTTCAAAGCTGATAATCACTATCGCCGAAATGACAGCGGTTTTTTTATTCAGTGTCATCGGTATCACCTTGAAAAATGTTTCCTATATTTTTTTACAAGTAATCATAAAAAATAGTCTTAGCAAGATTTGTTTATCGCTTGGTAAATTTTTTATATAACATGCGTTTTAATTATAACTTTACCTCGTTATTTTTTTGGCACGTAGATGATCATAAAAAAATCGTGGTTATCTCAACCACGATTTTTGAAAAATAACTACTTATACAAAGTAAAAGCCGTAAGATATTTGCAAGATTATTTTAGCAATGCTAGCACAAAATCTTTCAGTTCATCGAGTTGATGTGCGTTCGAGGCTTCGATGTTTAGACGAACGAGAGGCTCGGTGTTCGATGGGCGAAGGTTGAACCACCATCCGCCACAATTGCCACCCTGACAGCTGCAGCCCGAAACCGAATATGTAAGCCCATCTAATTTGTCGGCGCGAAGTTTTGCCTCTTCCCAAAGCACCTTTTCGACAACAGCAAGTGCCTCATCACGATCTGCGACACGAGTGTTTATCTCGCCCGAACGAACGTATTTATCCATTTCGCCAATCAGCACCGAAAGTGGTGAATTTTCCTCGGAAAGTAGCTCCGATACAATCAAAAATGCTATTAAGCCGCTATCGGCAAACCAGAAATCACGAAAATAGAAATGCCCCGAATGCTCTCCGCCAAAAATCGCGTTATGCTCTCGCATGAGCGGTTTTATGAAAGCATGTCCCACACGTGAACGTATTGGCACACCGCCATATCGCACTATTGTATTTGGAACCGTTAGCGAACAAATGAGGTTGTACACTATAGCCGATTGCGGGTAGCGTTGAAGCATTTTTCGCGCTACCAATGCTGCGGTCATATCGCCACCAACAAGTTTTCCTGTGTCATCGACAAGAAACATGCGATCGGCATCGCCATCGAAAGCAACTCCAAAATCTAATTTCTTGTCACCAACAGTTTTACGCAATAGTTCTGTGTTCTCGGGTTCAATTGGATTGGCAAGGTGGTTTGGAAAAGTTCCGTCGGGTTGCCAAAAAAGCTCTGTCACGCCAAATGGCAATTTCGCAAAAAGTTTTGGCAAAAATAGTCCAGC
>CAYUDB010000131.1:0-7924 GCA_964443405.1 uncultured bacterium
GCCATGCCTTCACGCAATTTGAAGTTTGAAACAGAAATACGGGCGCGGCATACCTTTGGTGCCTGCCCCGTTATCTGGCGAAGATCTGCGATAACCGAGTCGAGAACTTTTGCGTTTCGAGAAGCTTCACCAACGCCCACATTCACGACGATTTTCTCGAGCTTGGGAACTTGGTTGATGTTGGGATACGTGAATTTCTCCACGAGCTTGGGAACTATTTGTTCCGCGTAAATCCCTTTATAGCGGGGGACATATTTCTCCGCTGCCATTATTTCCTCCTGCTTTAGGGCTGCCGTTAGTGTGCGGCACGCCGGCAGTCGCTATTAAACTGTGAAACTGCATTGTTGTATCTGCTCAGCTCGGCATCAATAAATTTTATTCTCTGCTCCGCTCACAGATTTCCTACGTTTTGTTCCATCGATGAAACGCTTTGTGTCCACACTGAGTGTTATTTGGATTCAAGCATTTCGTGGCATTTGCCGCAAGTGCGAGATTTGGAACCATCTTCGAGATGATGGTGTCCGATACGTGTTGCATGACCGCAGTTTGGGCAAATAACCATAACGTTGGAAACATGTATGGGCGCCTCGCGTTCTTGTATGCCGCCTTTGGGGTCGGTACGCGTGGGACGCACATGACGTTTGATGAAATTGAGACCTTCGACGACAACTCTTTGAGTTTCGGGGTAAACTTTGAGCACTTTCCCGCGCTCGCCGCGTGAATTACCCGCGATCACTTTTACGATGTCGCCTTTTTTCACTTCAAGGTTCTTTGTGATTTTCTTGCTGTTCATATCGTCATCCTCAATAGATTCTATAGTGTTGCAGTTTGGACTGCATTTTTCACCTTTGGGGTCGTTTGCGCATTAGGTTTGCACACTTTTCGATTAATTGCCACCACGCTTTTGCTTATGTGGAGTGTAGCTCTGCAATTGTTTCATTGTGCACGAATGCGCTTTGTATTGTAGCTCACGCCGAGATGTGCATTTTCTACTTAGTAGCACGAAGGTATGTCGCACCCTCTGTGTGGGCTTGGAAATTTAGAGCACCTCTGGGGCAAGTGAGACTATTTTCGTGTATTCGTTGTCGCGCAGTTCACGCGCAATGGGACCAAATACACGGGTGCCGCGAGGTTCGCCCTCTTTGGTGATAAGCACAGCGGCATTGTCGTCGAAGCGAATGTAGCTGCCGTCTTTGCGACGTATGGCAGATTTTGTGCGAACAACTACGGCGTCAGCGATTTCGCCTTTTTTGATATTGGAGTTTGGCAGAGCCTCTTTAACCGCTACAACGATGGTATCGGAGATGCGGGCATAGCGCGTTTTGGCACCTTGTTTCATACCTATGACACGCACTTTTTTGGCGCCCGAGTTGTCTGCCACATTGAGTATGCTGTTTCTGAAGATCATTTCGATCGCTCCTTATGTTAGCCCGTTCGTGGCGCGCATCAGCCGACGGATTTTTTGACTATCGACACCAACGCGAATTTTTTCGTTTTCGAGAACGGACGGGTTTCCATCACTCGAACAATATCGCCTTCGCTTGCACTGTTAAGCGGGTCGTGTGCTTTAACGCGAGTTCTACGGCGTATCACTCGTTGAAAAAGCGGGTGTTGCACCAGGTCGCGCAATTCGACCGAAATCGTCTTATCCATCTTTGAGGACACGACGATGCCCTGAAGTATTCTCCTGGTTCCCATTTTCCTCCTATACTTATTTTATTTTTGGCGTAAGTTCGCACCAATTCGCACAAAGAATGCTTGGCAAGTTAAACTGTCAAGAAAAATTTTGTTTTCGTTCAAAAAAAAATTTACATTTTTCAAACAGAAATTTAGCTTTCGGACAGAATTTTCAAAAAAACAGTTGCGCAAAATCGATAACTCGATAAATTTTGCGTTTATTGCAAAAAGGAGGATAACATGGCTCATAAGAAGGGCGTAGGAAGTTCACGCAACGGACGAGATACCGCCGGAAAAAGACTTGGCGTAAAACGCTATGGCGGGCAAGTAGTGAAAGCGGGCAACATTTTGGTTCGTCAGCACGGCACAAAGTTTCACGCGGGCACAAATGTCGGCATTGGTTCCGACGACACGCTTTTCGCGCTTATCGACGGTGTTGTGAAATTTGAACCCAACCGCTTCGGAAAACGTTCCGTTTCGGTTTATGCACAATAAATTTAGTGCAGGTCGCTCTTTTCCCACGAACGCTCACATTGCCATGATGAGCGTTTTGTGCTTTGGCGTTCATCCATAAGCTTGAAAGAATTTCGAGGAGAACCAAATGTTTAAGGAATATTCCACTGTGCGCGAGGTTGCAGGACCTTTGCTGTTAGTTGAGGGCGTTGAAGGTGCCACATATGAAGAACTGGTGCAAATCACTTTGCCCACCGGCGAAATCCGTCGTGGCAAGGTTCTCGAAGTTGATGCCGATAAGGCGCGTATTCAACTTTTCGAAGGCGCTACTGGCGTCGATGTGGCGAAATCGCGAGTGCGCTTTTTGGGCAAGGGCATAGAGCTTGGCGTATCACCCGACATGCTTGGACGCGTTTTCGATGGCATGGGTCGCCCGATCGATGATGGTCCCGAAATCATACCCGAACAGAAACGCGACATTAACGGCGCACCAATAAACCCGTTTGCCCGACAGTTTCCACAAGAATTCATTCAAACAGGCATTTCCGCAATCGATGGTTTGAATACTCTCGTACGCGGACAAAAATTGCCCATTTTCTCGGGCGCGGGTCTCCCCCACAACCGTTTAGCAGCACAAATTGCTCGTCAGGCAAAGGTTATCACCGGCGAACAATTCGCAGTCGTGTTCGGAGCAATGGGCATCACATTCGAGGAAGCACAGTTTTTCCAAGAAGAATTCCAAAAAACTGGCGCCATCGAACGTGCTGTGCTTTTCCTCAATCTCGCCGATGACCCCGCTATCGAAAGAATCTCAACCCCGCGCATGGTGCTCACAACTGCCGAATATCTTGCTTTCGAAAAAAACATGCACATTTTGGTCATCCTCACCGACATGACAAATTATTGCGAGGCTTTGCGCGAAGTTTCTGCAGCGCGAAAAGAAATTCCCGGACGCCGCGGTTTTCCGGGTTACCTTTACACCGACCTTTCAACAATCTACGAACGCGCAGGACGCATTAAAGACAAAGACGGCTCAATTACTCTCATCCCCATTCTCACCATGCCTGAGGACGACAAAACACATCCCATACCCGACCTCACAGGTTACATCACCGAAGGGCAGATTGTTCTCTCGCGAAACATGCATCGCAGCGGAGTTTATCCGCCAATCGACGTTCAACAATCGCTCTCACGTTTGCGCCAAAAAGGCATCGGTAAGGGCAGAACCCGCGAAGACCACGACGACATTTTCGCTCAACTTTACGCGGCGTATGCAAAGGGCGTCCAAGCACGCGAACTTTCTGTTATTTTGGGCGAAGCGGCACTCACCGAAATGGACCGCAAATATTACACTTTTGCCGAAAAATTCGAAGAGATATACATTGGTCAAGGCGAGCGAACAGACCGCACAATCACCGAAACACTCGAAATCAGTTACGAGCTTCTTGCCGACTTCCCCGACATGGAACTCAAACGTATTCGCAAAGAATATCTCGAAAAATACATGTCCAAATTCCGCAAATAATTACTTTCATAGCTCACAGAAAAGGCGAACTTCGTTCGCCTTTTTTTTTAACTAGCTGCCCCACTTTGCAAAACTTCACTATTAATTACAAAATCTTAAAGAAAAAAACTCACCAAAAACAGAAGATTCACCTATGACAAAAGATTGCGGAAAGCTTTAAAAGGTTTATTTTGTGCACAGTTAGGAGGGAAAATGTCATATTTAGTTTTGGCAAGAAAATTTCGCCCGCAAAGCTACGAAGATGTAGTCGGTCAGGGACATGTAACAAAAACTCTCACTCGCGCAATCGAAAAGGGTAGAATAGCTCACGCATATCTTTTTTGCGGTCCACGAGGCGTGGGAAAAACAACCACAGCTCGCTTATTAGCAAAATCACTAAACTGCCTAGCTTTCGATAAGCCAACCGCACATCCTTGCAATAAGTGCTCATCTTGCAAAGGCATAACCGAAGGCTACTCCACTGATGTTCTCGAAATCGACGGCGCATCACATCGCGGTATTGAGGACGCGCGCGATTTGCAAATGAAAATCCAATACGCCACTTCCGGACGCTACAAGGTTATCATCATCGACGAAGTGCATATGCTCACAAAAGAGGCTTTCAACGCGCTGCTGAAAACTCTCGAAGAGCCACCGCCAAATGTAGTTTTCGTCTTCGCCACAACCGAACCAGATCACGTTCCGCTCACAATAATATCCCGATGCCAACGTTTCGATTTCCGACGCGTGGGTCCTGCTGATATTTCGGAGCACATAAAGCGCATTGCGAGTAAAGAAGGGTTTTCGATAACTGACGATGCCGCAGATTTCTTGGCACTTCGCGCAGAAGGTGCACTACGCGATTCGCTTTCGGCACTCGACCAGATTTTGGCAACCGAACCAGATGGCACAATCGATCTCGATTTTGTCCTCGATTTGCTCGGCGGCATTCCAACAGAATCTTTTGCAAACATCGCGCGGTGCGTGAACTCAAAAAACCCAGCCATAGCCTTTCACGAGCTGGAAAAATTGCTCGAACGCGGCGTAGATCCGCTTTTGACTACAAAAGGTTTACTCGAGCACTTTCGAAACGCACTCATAGCAAAATCGGGTGCCATGCCTAGTGATTACCCAAACAAACAACTGTACGATGAAATATCCGCATCTTTTGAGCTTACCGACATATTGCGCATAACCAAAATTTTGACAGGCGCTTACGAAAAAATGCGCAATTCTGATGTCTCACGTTATATACTCGAACAAGCATTAGCATATCTGGCATTACTCGATTCCACAAAAGACATCGACAAGCTACTTACAAGTGCGCCAATAACGAAAAAGGAAACACCCAAAATAGTTGAACAGCGTCCACTTAGCGAAAAACCACAAGCCACACAGCAAACTACCACTCGAGTTTATGAGCCTACACCATTGCCAGATCGAAAAGCAGTTACACCTATCGACAACAAACCTATTTCCGCCAAAGCAGTTGCAGATACTGACGATACCTCGAAAAACTTTTTCGAAAATGTGGCACACTCAAACAAAGCTCTGGCAAAGATGCTCAGCGATGGCGAAATCATCTTTGATGGCACTAGCCTTTTGTTGAAACTTCCCAAAGAAAAACTAGCACTTATCGGTCAGATCAACGAAAATGCCGACCAGTTGCGTGCATTGCGCGATGCTGCAAAAGCATGTTTCGGCGAAAACACTACTTTTGAGTTTTTCGTCGAGCGCCCGCAGCAAGAAGAATTGCCACGCGAAAAATTACCCGAAGATGTTGAGAAAGTTTTAGGGCTTTTCAGTGCCAAGCTCGATTAGATTTTTTGTCAGAGCATGCGCCTCATGCTTAGGCGAGTTTGGATAGGCTGCTTATTGCATTGGGGAGCCAAAAAATTCCGATATTTTGCTTCAGCTAAAAAATAGATGAATGCGCTACATGATTCGAGACCGCTTCTACGCAAAAACAGCGTCGATTATGTGAGTTTACCAGCACTTCACATAAAAAATCCCCCTCAACAGGGGGATTTTTATTATAACATTAGTCTCTTCAAGAGCGGGATTTTGCCATTTGGCGCCAGCATGGGGTAAATTTCTATTAGGCTGTAACACAAGCAAAACATAAACAACCAAGCTCGCCGATAGCGCGGCGTAGCTGCTGACAAAATTATCTGCGAGGTTCGTGCTTTGGGCTAACTACAGGTGCATCTTTGTAACCAACTCGCACTGCTCGCACAGAAAACGCAACTTTGAAGGAATGTTTGCCACCGCCAAGTTCTTTTACGATAAGTTTGCTGCCGTTTTCATCGACCATAGCACCCACACCGTTGTTGTCGAAACCTTGCGGCGTGCACAAAACCGAATATGTGCCTCGCTCTGCCATAAGCACAAACTCGTGTGGCAAAGCAAGTTCCGCATAACCGTCGATGAGATCTATCACATTAATTGTCTCGATAAGAACTTTATCAGATTCGGTGCAGTAGAATGTGATTTCTTTATCTGGCTGCTCTGGATGCGGAACACGGAAACTTTTTGTGCCTGTTGCATACATAGGACCGTTTACTTCCAAACCACCAACACCATATACTGTAGCGCCTTGCATGAAAACAGCACCGGTATTGCATGCCATAAACGTCGGTTCATTCGACGAATCGAGGAGCAAGAGTTTTCCGTTTACGCCAAAACCACCCGCTTGAATGTAGTATTTGTTGTCGGAAGATGAATAGTGCAGTTGAGCGGCATAGGTGCCAGGTGTGGTTGATGTGCCCGGAATTTGAATTATGCCGGGCGTGCCTGGTGTGCCGACAGTGAGAAGTGACGGGCAACTACATCCACCGCATTCGGCACAACTTATAGTAACGCCATGTGTACCTGTACTGACAATTATTGGAGCCTCACCTTCGATACCAAAACCGTTATCGGGTATTGTAGGTGTGGCGCTACCGTTCACTTTTTGTATTGCCACGCGTCTGGTAGGTCCGCCAAAAGTAGAGATCACGCTGCCACCGTTATATATTTCGATTGCTTCGTTATCGGAATCCACTTTGAAGATAGGAATTTCGCTATCTCTGTTGTTGATAAGCAAGTTTCCAGCGCCCATAATTGCCGCAGCATTTGCGCTCATTGCCATGCCGAAAACTGCTGCAGCTTTAGAATTGTCCGAATTCACTAAACCGGCAACACCATAGGTTTCACCGTGTAAATCTGTAGCATACCCCCAAACACCATAACCGGTAGGTGATTTTGTTTTGCCAAAAACACCGCAAACGTCGCCAGTATCCGCTTGCGCTTCACCGTAAACACCAGCGCTATTGTCGGTTGCAGAGCCGGTAAGCCCCCAAACACCATAACTCACGCCACCTTCATCGATATCCGTTACGCGCGTTTCGCCAAAAACACCGGCGGTGGAGTCGGATACGGAATTTGAGGCGCCATACACACCATACGTTGCGCCAGAATCGCCCGCTGCTTCGCCGTAAACGCCGATAGCACCAGAGGTATTTGATTTCACCGAGCCAATTACACCGGTAACGGCACCCGAATCGCTCACTGCTTCGCCATAAACGCCGGCGGTGCCTAAGGTTTTTGAGTTCGTTGAGCCATAGACGCCGTAAGTCATGCCTTTTTCTTGGTATGTCACGCCTAAGACGCCTGCGCTGTTGTCTGTCGCGGAACCGGTCAGTCCCCAAACGCCGTAACTTATGCCACCTTCGCCGGTATCTGTAATGCGAGTTTCGCCAAAAACACCGGCGCAAGAATCGGATACGGAATTCGTGGCACCATAAACGCCACATGTGGCGCCCGAATCGCCAGCAGCTTCACCGTAAACGCCTGTAGCGCCATTGGTTTTCGACTTCACCGAGCCAATTACACCGGTAACGGCACCCGAATCGCTCACTGCTTCGCCATAAACGCCGGCGGTGCCCAAGGTTTTTGAGTTCGTTGAGCCATAGACGCCGTAAGTTAAGCCTTTGTCTTGGTATGCTACGCCGAAAACGCCGGCGCTATTGTCTGCCGCAGAGCCGGTGATGCCCCAAACGCCATAGCTCACGCCACCTTCGTCGATGTCTGTGATGCGTGTTTCGCCAAAAACACCGGCGGAAGAATCGGATACGGAATTCGTGGCACCATAAACGCCAGACGTGGCACCAGAATCGCCCGCAGCTTCGCCGTAAACGCCTGTAGCGCCATTGGTTTTCGATTTCACCGAGCCAACTACACCGGCAACGGCACCAGAATCGCTCACTGCTTCGCCATAAACGCCGGCGGTGCCCAAGGTTTTTGAGTTCG
>CAYUDB010000132.1:0-7668 GCA_964443405.1 uncultured bacterium
CCTAAAAAAAGTGGAGTAAAGTGAAGACGAAAGCCTCAAAAAACTTGTCAAAAGCGCGAGCTTTGTTCCGAAAATCGCTCAATTTGCGCAGAAAAGCGCTATATATAGGTAGTCGCGCGCTGTCGCCTCGCCCTGACAAGAGCTCTCCCGAAAAAGATGGGAGTAGAGTGAAGGCGAAAGCCTCAAAAAGTTTGTCAAGAGCGCGAGATTTGCTTCGTAAATCGCTCAATTTGCGCAAAAAAGCGCTATATATAGGTAGTCGCGCGCTGTCGCCTCGCCATGACAAAAGCTCTCCCGAAAAAGATTGGAGTAGAGTGAAGGCGAAAGCCTCAAAAAGTTTGTCAAGAGCGCGAGTTTTGTTCAGAAAATCGCTCAATTTGCGCAGAAAAGCGCTATATATAGGTAGTCGCGCGCTGCCGCCTTGCCCTGAAGCGGCTTAGACTGACTTCGGAATGGTCACGACAACGCTGCGTGGAGTCGCCGCAAGTCCATTGGTAGCCCAGACTTGCATCTTGAGGTCGCGTTCTGGATCGGGTGCAACGTAAACTGCGTTTGTGTAGAAAATGTCGCCAAAAGGTTCGTCGTTGGCAAGAAGCAAGTAGGCTGTGGCGCCAATGATTTCGTCCCAGCGAAGTATGTTATCGCTTGCGCTCCAACGGAAATTGGTGATTTCACCTAAGTAATTGATGTTTACGTCGATAGGTGCGCTGTAGTCGCCAATTTCGTCGCCCGAAACTGCGCACACGCGGAAAAGATTTTCGCCAATGAAAGGCGTGAAAAGTCGCCATTCGGTGCTGTCACTTGTGCCGACAAGCTTGTAGTGGACGTCGGACTTGAGTTTTTGTTCGATGCGGTAACTTTTTGCGCCTTCAACGGCGTTCCATTTGAGCTTGAAGCTGTTGGCATCGTAAAAACAGCCGGTTGGAGGTTGCAATTCGCTTCCGGCAGGTGTCCAAATTTGCGATTTTGGAACAAAACCGAACTCCAAAAGTCTGTCGTCGTTCGCTCCCCATACGGCGATGATCCAATAAAGTACGTTGCGGAGCAGTCCTTCACCTTTGCGACGTAAAACGTTGACTTCTTTGGACGATTTTAGTTTTTCACCGCGCTCGGCAAGGACGATATCGCTTGCTGCGCGCGCATCTGCGAGCGAGTTTTGTATGTTCGCGATGACTGCATCTGGCAATTTCCACGTTGCACCGATTGAAACGAGCTTGTCTTGTCCGCTGAAGATGTTTCTCGCTGCTTTGTTGAGGCGCAAATAGCTTCTGCGATACAGAACTTCTTGAATATCAAAGATATCACGAAGCATGCGGCGGTTTCCATCGCTAAGCGTTGGGTCGTCAATGATGGTTTTGATCATCATGCGCGCGGACGCGATGTATTCATATATAATGCCGAGCTTTTCGTAAAGAGCCGTGACAGCGCCATGATATTCGGCGGCGTGAAGGTTTTGGTCCTCGAGCCGAACGCGAAAAGCCGCGACATGTGTGGCAAGTTCGTCAATCCAAACTTGTCGCATTTGGAGCTGCGGCTGATACAACGCGGACGCGGCAGCACAAAGAGCGCTACGTTCTAAGTGTTGCCAGTTTGTGTCTCGTGTAAAACTGTTGTGTTTGAACATATCAACCTCCACCGCATGTAAGTTTTTGATTCATCTTTAGTTATCGCATTATTTTGCATGCAACAAATCATCCTATTTATATACAATGCATTTCTTTTCTAAAAGTCAAGCATTTTTTTCACGTAAGTTGCATTTTTTTTTGCGTATAAAATCTTTATTCGCGCGTCATATGAACTTTTTTTCAAGTAAAAAATCTGTCAATTCTTACGCATTGTAACCAATATTATCTAAATCTTCATAAAATTTTTGCATCTTGTCGCAAATTTCGTTTTCGAAAACCTAAATTTTCGCAAGTTTTATTTCAAAATTTATTAAGCAGTCGCTAATTTTTTTCAACATGCCCAACATTTTTTATGATAAAGCGCCAGATTTTAGTAATTTTTCGCATTTTGCCTATAACGAATCAAACGATTTTAATAAATTGCGCTAATTTTTTTATAATGAATCGCAAAATCTCAATATTTCATATAAAATTTTTAATTGTAAGTCACAAATTTTCTGCAAATTGCCAAACTTTTCTTATAAACATGCACAAAATTCTTTTGCGCTACTTATGTTTCATTGTAGAAAGGCACCAATTTCTTTCATGTTGCACATGATAAATATTTGTGCGCAAAATTAAACAATCAAATATGCGGATGATGTCAAGCTTTTTTTTAGAGAATTTGTAAAAATTTTAGCTGACAATGAGAAAAAAATAGGTGATGATGAAAAGAAATTGTGGGCTATTTGGCAATTTTGTGCATTGAACTGTAAAAAATAGTGATACATTGTGCAAGAATAGCATGCGATTAGTAAAATTTTCATCGATAATCTTGTAATATCGAGATACAATTTTAAATTTTTGCGCGATTTTCTAAATGATGCGATCGATGATTTAGTTGTAAAAATCGACAATATATGTGTATGCATCGAAGATGTTTTTGTTTGCAACGAAATGTTACTTGCAGGAATCGATTTTGTAATTGAAAAGCTCGATAATGAATCGATATTGAGTGCAAATAAACTTATTTTGTCAAAAAATACAATGGTCTATAGTGCTTTTAATGGTGAAATGAACTAGTTTTTATTTGAAAACTGCGCGTTTGTATATTAAGTGCGTGAAAAATTGATGAATTTAGCGCATCAAAACTTGTAAAGAGCGAAGTTAAATTTGACAAAAGCGAAGTTGTATTTGAAAACGCCGATTCTGTATTTGAAAACATCGATTTTAAAGTAAGATAGCTTGAATTTGCACTAGTCTTGTGTGATTTTTTACTAGGATTTTGCGCAGATTGAAATGTTTTTGGTGATTTTGTTGATGAAAGCATCGATTTTTGATGTGAATTTTGCAACAAACAATATGTAAAAAGCAGCTATTTATTTGTCAAAAGCGCTGTGGTAAATGTTTGCAGCGATATTGCTTTTGTAAAGAAATACATGTGAAAATTTCAATGAGCGCTCGAGTATAAAACATTGGCGCAGCGAAATTTATTGCGCGCGCTTATATGCAGATTAATATACATACAATTTGGCAAAAGTGCAAATTTTTTTATTTGGTGTGAAAAAATAAAATTAGCGCGAGCCGATTTTTTTGGCATAAGCGCTTTTGATTCGGGCGGCAAGATTTGTGTATCGTTTCGAGGATGAAACGCGTCGGACGGCAATTTCGAAGGCTTTGCGCGAACCGACAATGACAAGCAATTTTTTGGCGCGCGTGATGGCGGTGTAGAGGAGGTTGCGTTCAAGCATGATGAAGTGTTCGGTGTTGAGTGGGAGCACAACGGCGGGGTATTCGCTGCCTTGGGATTTGTGGACGGTGATGGCGTAGGCGAGTCGGAGCTGTTGTTGTGCGGTGCTGTCGTAACGTTTTTCGGCATCATCAAACCGAACAACAACTTCGCGCGACTTGGAATCAACTGCAAGCACAGTGCCAACTTCGCCGTTGAACACGCCAAGTTCGTAGTTGTTCGCAATTTGCATGATTTTGTCGCCAACAGCGAAGACATTGTCGAAATTGGCAGCGCTGGGGTTTAATTTTGCTCTGAGCAGGCGGTTTAATTCGATTGCGCCGCACTTGCCTTTGTGCATTGGCGAGATGACTTGGATGTCGGTGTGCGGGTCGAAGCCGAATTTGCGCGGTATTCGCTCGACAACGAGCTCGACAACTGCGCTTTGTGCTTGGTCGGCGTCATCAACGAACTGCATGAAGAAGTCGTCGGACGTGTTGTTGCGTACGACGGGCACGTTTCCTGCGATGATGTCGTGAGCGTGAGCGACGATTTGGCTGAACGCACCTTGGCGCATGATTTTTGAAAGTCGGGTGTTTGGAATTTTGCCACATTCGATTAAATCGGCAAGTACAGCGCCAGCGCCAACTGATGCAAGCTGGTCGGAATCTCCGACGAGCAACAAGCGCGAACCGCGTTTGACAGATTTTAGAAGTGCATGGAACAGTTCAAGATCGACCATCGACACTTCATCAACTACGATGAAATCGCCGTCGAGTTGTTGCGGCATGGCGGCATCGATGTTGGAATTGGGGCGAAATGCGAGCAATCTGTGGATGGTTGCAGCTGGGTGGTCTGTTGCTTCCGACAATCGTTTTGCAGCGCGACCGGTTGGGGCGGCGAGTGTTACGTGCAAGTTTAGTTTGCGGGCGCATTTTATCACAGCGTCAACAATGGTGGTTTTGCCTGTGCCCGGTCCGCCTGTGATGATGTAAATTTTTTGCGTGAGTGCACCGACAACAGCTTGAACTTGCTCGAATGTGTATTTGATTGCAAGCTTTTTGCATATGTCGCCTAGCAACACTTCTGCTTCGTCAACGTCAACTTTTTTGGCGACGGGTGTATTGGCAAACTCGACTAGCAATTCAGCTGCCTCTTCTTCATAGGCGAACAACTGGTTATTGTAGATGCGTGTTTCGTCGATGTGGATTTTTCCAGTTGCGGCAATATTGTCAATGACCTCACTGACTGTTTTTTCGGCTACACCCAAGACCTGTGCCGCGTTTTGCATTAGGATTTCGCGTGGCAAATAGCAGTGTCCGTCGTCCTGCGCAGTTTTAAGAACGTGGAGCAAGCCTGCTGCAATTCTACGTTCATCGGCAAATTCCACTCCAGAGGCGCGCGCTATGCCGTCGGCAGTGGCGAAACCGATGCCCCACACTTCCTCACACAAAAGGTACGGGTTTCGCTCAACCACATCGAGTGCGGCATCTTTGTAACGATTGTAAATGCGCCGCACTGTGCCGGTGCCAAAACCGTATGGCAAAAGCTTTGTTGCAAGCAACTGTAAAGTCTGTTGTTCTTCGAAAGCAGTTTTGACCGACTCACCAATTATCTGGGCGCGTTTCTTTCCTATGCCGTCAATGTTGCGGAGTTTTTCTGGATTTTGCAGAATTATGCGTATTGCATTTTCGCCTAGGTGTTCGACAATTTTCTTCGCATAGTGTTCACCAATTCCAGAAATTAGCTCGGAAGATAAATATTTTATGAGTGCATTTTTTTCGATTGGCACATGCACTTTTACACGTTCGAATGAAAACTGTCTGCCATATTCCTTGTGAACCGTCCACTTGCCCCACAATTCTAAATACTGCCCAACACAAGGGTTCTTGATGCAACCCGTGGCGCTCACCAAACGCTTGCCAATTTTTATCTGAAGCACCGAGAAGTCGTTTTCTGAATTATAATATATAACTTTTTCAACGGTTCCTTCTATGTGTTCCGGTTCGGTATTCTGCATTTTGTGCTTGTGAAATTGCTATTTTGACATTCACATAAGCTGCTCGAACAGTTGCTCGAACAATATGTGCAAATATAAGCCGAGTCTTCACTACCGGCGCACGCATGGAAGCAGTTGATTTGCAAAATCTTGCCGGGAGCGGGACTTGAACCCGCACAGCTAAAAGCCGGAGGATTTTAAGTCCTCTGCGTCTGCCAATTCCGCCATCCCGGCATCAAAATAAAATGCAAAAAACCTGCTCACTTGTCAAACTTTTTTTTATTTTTTTCTGCCGGTAGTTGTTTTCTGTGCTATGTAATCTATTGCACTTTATAGCACGGGAAAATTTTGAAAAAAAACGATTTTCGAAAAAAAAAGTGGACAGAAAATCAAAGTTCTTTATATTGCTTTGCGAGGGCAAAACATCAACAGTTATGCCATTTTTAGCTCTTTCGGTGTTACACGACGCCGAGCTTTGCTTTTTGAAAACAAATTAATGAATAGCAAGGAGTGCGCAAATGAAGGTTTTGCAACGGCTTCCACTATGCCGCCAGACCTTTGTGCGAGAGGAAAATTTTTCCTCGGGTGCGAAGAGGTTTTTTGGGTTCTGGGTTCTACTACTACTATCGCTGGCATTGATTGTGCCGGCATTTGCATTTGTTCCGCGTAAAATTAACTATCAAGGCAAGCTTACCGACGGTTCGGGTGTTGGTGTTAACGGTTTGAGAACCATCACCTTCCGAATCTACAATTCCGAGTCATCGCCCACACCACTCTGGACAGAGACAATCCCCGACGTGAATGTGCAAAAAGGTTTGTTTAGTGTTACTTTGGGCAACATAACACCGCTCGGGCTTAATTTCGACGGACAATACTTTCTGGAACTACAAGTGGGTGCGGTTGTTCTTTATCCCCGAATGACTTTTACCACATCAGCTTACGCGATTCGATCTATTTTTGCCGACAGTGCCGGTGCTTCAAGTTGGAGCACACTTTCTGGCATTCCACCAGATTTTGCCGACGGGGTGGATAATGTTGGTTTTCAACGTTTACGCGGGCAAGATGGCACTTGGCTTAGCGATAGTGCCACAATTGTTGGCAACGGTTCTATCAGTGTTTCGCAAGTTGGCGATACTATTTTCATCTCGGGCGGTTGCTCAACCCTCAACGATGCATACGATTGCGGCGGCGATGGTGCTGGCAGAACAGTCTTGGTTGATGGTGGAGAAATAGTCTTTGATGCTCGCGGGCACAGTACCGGCGCATTGCAACTACGCTCAAGTTTTGAAGGGTATCCTACATTATATATCTCACATGCAGGTTCTGGTAACGGCATTTTCAACGAGACAAATTACTATTCGCCAACAGCAGATGTTGTTTTGGGAACTGGTAATTTCTACGCTCAAAACGGTATTTTCAAGTCGAATACCGATTTCATCGCAAAAATCGACGCCGATAACAATGGAGCCAATCGTTTTGAGGTGCAAAACTCTTTGGGCATGGCAGCATTCACCGTCGATGAAACAGGACAAGGCGTATTCATGGGCAAGGCACGTTCGCAGTCCACTCTTGCCACTGATCACGGACAAACACTTGTTACAAAAGATTATGTCGATGCGCATGCTGGTGCAGATAACCTCGGTAACCATATCGCCACCATGAACTTAAACATGAGTGGCTTTAATATTTTCAGTGTTGGCAAGCTTGGCATTGGTACAGCCTTACCTGCTTACGATCTCGATGTTATTGGTGGAGGTCGCATCACTGGCGATTTGAGATTGGAGGGTAGGATTCACGATGGTGTTTCCTATGGCACAACAGGTCAAGTTCTCATGACAGACGGCACAGACGCTTTTTGGGCTGATGCGCCTATGCCCACGAGTTACGATACATTATGGGCAAATAGTTTACCTACATTCACCGATACAGTTGTTGTTTACGACAATCTGAAAGTTCATGGTGAGCTTATTGCTGACAGCATACAAGCTGCAGGTGGCACCATATATATGGACGACAGCGTCTATGTTGATGGCAATTTGACAGTTCACGACACCCTTTATGCTCCAGTGATTGATGCTAGTGTTTTGCGCGTTCATGACACTCTTTATGCGAAACTCATAACAGCTGATACAATCTATTCGCACAACATAGTTACCAATCGTCTGTCTGTAACCGAGAGCCTATATGTTAGAGGTCCTGCGGTTTTCGACAGCACAGTTATTTTCGGCAACGATTCGGTATTTTTCGGTGGTCCTGTGCGCTTCGATTCAACTTTCATTGTAACAACACCCTTACAGACAGACACATTGCGCACAGTTTCGGGTGCCCTTTCTGAT
>CAYUDB010000133.1:0-7651 GCA_964443405.1 uncultured bacterium
CGTGTGAATGCCCCATACTTTTTGGGAGTGGCTGTCTTGTCTTTCATCGCGGGCATAATATGCACGTTTATGAACATCGAGAACATGAAACGCACCTTTGAGGAATCGACGATAAAGAACTTCGCTGTGAAGTTCATCGGCGTTTTGTTCTTTGTGCTTCCCACAATTGGTCTTGCGACGTATTGGCATCAGAACGACCGCTCGAAGAACTACATTCCTTACGATTACGGCTTTAACATTCTCGATTCTGTGGATAAAGATGGGGTGATTTTCACAAATGGCGACAACGATACTTTCCCGTTGTGGTTTTTGCAGGCAGTGCCTGGCGTTCGCACCGATGTGAAAATTGTGAACCTCTCGCTTTTGAACACGAACTGGTATATCAAACAAATGAAGCGAGCAGGCGTGCCCATTACGCTAACCGATGAGCAAATTGACAAATTGCGCCCTTACCGCGACCAATACACCGGCGCCTTCGTTCGTGTGCAAGACATAATGGTAGAGCACATTGTGAAAAACAGCCCTGTAAAAGTTCGCACCAACCCCGATGGCACCGAAGAATATTATCTTGAGCCTGCAGTTTTCTTTGCGGTTACAGTGGCTCCCGAAAACAAAGCGGGCTACGACAAATACCTCGAAATGGAAGGGCTTGTCTATCGCATCACCACAACTGAAGGCGATCGCAAAATCGGCGCAGAAAGGATGAAATCCAACCTGTTTGAGCGTTATCAATATCGTGGGCTGAAAGATCCATCGATTTACAAGGATGACAATTCGGCAAAACTTTTGCAGAATTATTCCACAGGTTTCATCACACTTGCTCTCGAATTTCGCAGGACAAACGACACAACCAATGTCATTGCCACAATGGATAAGCTCAACGAAGTGATTCCTTACGAATGGCGTGGCAATTCTTTCTCGGCGGAGTTTTACGGTTGGGCTGGCATGCCGCAAAAAGTAGATGAATTTTTCAAAATCGCACACGACAACATCACAGAAAACGGCATCAGCGAACCAGATGAATTTAACGTTTACCGCATGTATTTCGAAATCTACTATCGCTCGCAGCAATTCGACAAAGCCGAAGATGCAATCAAAAAAGGTTTGCAAATTTTCCCGAAAGAGAAGGAACTGTTCCGTTCGTATGTGAGTTATCTCTACACCATGCAGCGCGATGCCGACTTGGAAAAGGCTTTGGGTGAATGGGTAGCGCAAAACCCCGACGACAAGCAGTTCTCCGATTTCTACGAGCAGATAAAGCAAGGTGCCCTCAAATACATGCGCCAAAACGAATCGCAACCACAGCAAGGCGCACCGGCACCAAAGAAAGCCGAGAAAGTCGATACAGTAAACATCTGATGTAATTTTTCGCCATATTTGCCGCAAAGCCGTATATTGTTTGCTCAGACGGCGGTTTTGCGGCAATGGTGGCGAACCTAATTGTTCGAAGAGGCGATTTGGAAAAGGTTTTTGCGAAATACAGCGGCTCTGGTAACGATTTTGTCATGTTCGACAATTTCGATGGCAGCTTTGACATTTTTGACAAAGCTGCCGTTGCGCGTTATGTCTGTCGCAGAAGCATATCCATCGGAGCTGACGGCGCGATTTTTATCGAGAGGGCAGATGATGGCGCTCGTGCTCGAATGAGATACTTCAATTCTGACGGTTCCGAAGCTTCGATGTGCGGCAATGGTGCAAGGTGCACTGGCGCTTTTGCCGCAAAGATTTTGGGCGAGAGCGAATTTCCCATTCTCACTGGAGCGGGCATTGTTCAATGCGCAGTTGCCGACACGCGTTTCGATGAGAATTTTGGCGAACAGGTTTTTGTAAAAGTCCAAATGCCCGATTGCGAACTTTTGGCGCCTGCACTCGAATTAGTCATCGATAAGCTGCCGTTTTTGGCGGATTATTATAATTCGGGAGTTCCGCATGTTGTTTTCATTGTTGAGGATGTGGCGGCAATACCTGTGAAACAATGGGGTAGAATTATCCGTAATCATCGTGCATTTGCGCCAGCGGGTGCGAATGTAGATTTTGTCGAAGTCATCGACAAAAACACTTTGCGTGTTCGAACTTACGAGCGCGGTGTAGAAGACGAAACTCTCGCCTGTGGCACAGGTTGTGTTGCATCAGCGGTTTCGGCTGCACGACGCAATCTTACAACTCAAAACATCTGCACCATAGTCGAGCTGCCGGATAAGCTGTCTGTGTCATTTTCGCTCGATAGTTTTGGACATGGCAGAGATGTTCGTTTTGCGGGCTATGTCATTCACAGTTTTGATGGTACAATAATTTTGCCGGATGGTTTGAAAAAATGAGATATCAACTTGGCGCATCGGCTTGTGTCATAATGGCGGCATATTTATGTTGGGCGCAAGAGTTCACTTTAGATGGGCTCATTGCACATTTCAACGCACATCCGGAGTTTTCTTGCACCTTGCGTGTGAGCGAGGCATCCGATTGGGACACCGTTACATACAATGGTTTTGTAGCCAAAGGGAAAACGGGCTTTTTTGCGGCACTTGGCAGTGATTACTATTTGCAAAAGGACACGCTCGAAATTCTCGCATGGACAGACGGTTCCGACGCAGTAGCAGCACAAGGCTTACCATTTTTCGATATCTCGCGGCTTTTTGCCAAACTGCGCACCAAATACGATGTTGTTAGCCATTGTGATAAAAAAACTTGCACAGTAGTTGGCACAAGGCTCAACAAAACCGATAAGATTCGTGAATTCACACTCAATTGCGCTGCCGATTACACGTTGAAATCGCTGACACTTGAATATGATGGCGGCACCACAGCACTTATAGCTTTCGAGTCGTTTAGTTTTAAAGTGCCCGACCCAAAACTTTTCGAACTTCCCAAGGGTGTAAGCGTAGTTCGATAGTGGCACAATAATTGCTAAAAAGCTCATGTCGTTTTGGCATTGAAGATTGCCGGGCACTGGACCGCTATTTGATTTTTTTGACGGTTAGTAATAGTTAATAATGGAATAGAGGAGAGCTCCAACTTTTTCGCTAAGTTTTTGTGAACGCTTTATGCGCTTTTCGTTTTAGGTTGGGGCTTTTTGATGGCGACATATTTGATTAGTCCCACGATTTTGCGGCGCGCAAACAGGTTCGCATTGTTTTTGCGTGCCGTATTGTTTTTGTGCACGCGAAAAAATGGCAAAAAACATTTGCCAAATTTGCACACCTTTGTAACTTGAAAAGTTATTCCATTGCATACGAAATCGGAGGAAACTGAATGAGAATATGCACACTTGCGAAAATTGCGCTTATTTTCGCGCTTACCACTGCAACTTTTGCCGCACGTCCGCGAGCATCTGCGGTTTTTCTCACTATTGGTCCCGGTGCTAGGGCTTCGGGCATGGGCGAGACTTTTGTCTCAGTTGCTAATGACCCTACAGCCACATTCTGGAACCCTGCTGGTTTGGGAAAATATCCGTTATCTAGCAGATGGTATGAATTTTCGCTAAAATCCGATTCCGCAACTACCACTGACGACGAAAGACTTTTCGCTATTGTTAAAACTGCAAGATCGGAAGTGGATTTTCGCAAATTTGACCTTTGGGCTGGTAATTACAACACCCTAAAACTGTTGCGTCGTGATAGATGGTTTGATGCCGAAACTTATTCTGTCGAGGACCCCGATGGCGAAACCATACGTGAGATTTTGCGCCAATTCTGCGATTTTGGCACATACGATTCCACGTTTTTTGCCAAAATTTCACGTGATGTAATGACATTCAATTCTTTTACCGATACAATCATCCCTGCAGGCAAAGAGCTTAAAATTCCGTTCACCTATTTTATACCCGATTCCATAACTGCACTTGGTGCAAGCGACAAAGTGCTTTGGGTGGGAACCAAAAACGGTCTCTATCGTTACGCGGCTGGTGAATGGGCAAAAATATCCGATGCAGACGCACCCAAAGGTGTTATCACGGTTGTTACTGCCGATGCAAATGACGATGTTTGGATCGGCACAACACGTGGGCTTTTCCAAAAACGTGGCAATAAATACACATCTTATACCGTTACCAATGGCTTGCCCTCGTCACACATAACTGCAATTTATCCGTCAAATCGTCGCGACGTTTGGGTGGGCACTTTGAATGGTCCTGCAATGTTCACTGGCGGCAATTTCAAAAAAGATTTCGCGTACAAAGTTGAAACCGGCAAAACATGGGAACAGGTTGTCAAGGATTTGACCGGCACAGTTGGCGACCAAAAACTGCGCATACTGGTTTCAACACTTTCGGCTTACAACAAAAGCACCGATGCTACACCACCACCTGAAAATATCCGCGTGCCGTTCGATTTTATGATTTCGGGCACTGTTCGCTCCATCTATATCGACGAGAGCGATAGAGTTTGGTTCGGCACCGACTTCGGTCTTTTGCGCTATGCCGACAATTCCTTCACAGCTTTTGGCTGGACATCCGATTCTCTGGAAAAAGCCATTACTCTCGAAAACTATGTTGCCGAAAAATGGTCTTCCCTATCTTCCGAAACTCGCACTAAGCTCATCGAGAAAATTCGAGCATTCGGCTTTCTCAACAATAACAACCTCCAAGCCGGCGAAAAAATCGAAATTCCCACAAACCCAGTATCGGGCGAAATCTACGACCTCGCACGTGGTTTTGTGCCTGGCGAAGTGCTCATCGCTTCCGAATACGGTCTGCTAAAATATGTACCGTCCATGCGACAATTCCGTTATGTGCTTTCTGGCGGTTTGGCACAAGATAAAATTTCAATGCTAGCTCAAGAAGGCGGCGAGTATTGGTTTGGCTCGAAAGATGCGCTCAAAGTCTATTCGCAAGGCAAACCTGGCATATCACTTATGCACGTTCGCTGGTTACCAGAGCTTGCCGATGATATTTATTACGAGTATCTTTCGGGAGCATATTACGTTGAAGACTGGGGCACACTTGGTGGTGCCATCACGTTTATTTCTTTGGGCAAAAATGACCAAACAAACGAAGCAGGTGAAGTGGTTGGCAGTTTCTTTTCCTATGAAACAGCTGTGGCGGTGTCATACGGAACAAAAATTTTGCCAAACCTTTACGGTGGTCTGACGTTTAAGTTCATCTACAGTGCACTTGCGCCGGGCATTGTTGTAGCTCACGAGAAGAAAAGTGGCACGGGCACATCTTTCGCCATCGACGCAGGAGTACTTTATGATACACCGTTAAAAGGATTGACACTTGGTGCTTGTGTTTCAAACATCGGACCGAATATCCAATATATCGATGCAGCACAAGCAGACCCGCTTCCGCGCATTTTGCGCACGGGTTTGTCGTACAAGCTTGTGAACACCGATTATCAAAAACTCGTGCTCACTGGCGACGTCGAAAAATGGATCGTAAACGGACTCAAAGACCCCGACAATCCTTGGGCACTCGAATGGCGTTATGCGGTGAAGCACCTTGGAGCCGAATATTCTTACTCAAACTTCTTCTCATTGCGTGGCGGCTACATACTCGATTACGATTATTACCCAAAAGATGACGACAAAGTCAACGCCGACGATTATGAATACGATTCCGACGATTATGTTTCGGCGAACTATTTTACATTTGGTTTGGGCATACGTTACTCGAATTTCCAGTTCGATTTTGCTTACATTCCAAAAGCAGAGGATCCCGAAAATCGTAGCCAAAACTTACCACTTTCTGATATAAAGCGTTTTTCGATAACAATGGAATTCTAAACCCTTTCGCGCGAGTTGAAGGCTTACGCGGGTAGAGCAATGAATAAAATTATAACTGTGATCATAGGGTTAACGTTATTTGGTTCCGCATTTGCGCAGCTGAAAATAGTAGGCACATCCAAGCCTGCTTTCAACGCACGGCGACATGATATATCTGTTCCCAATGATAGACCACCACATGCGACAAAACTCTTGCGCTCACAGCTATCGCGTCTGCCGCAAAAGACACTTGCAACCCCCGAAACCATAAGAGTTTGTGTATTGCGTGTTCAATTTGCCCTCGATTCAACATCACTTTCCACAGGTGATGGTCACTTCATACTCGCAACCGATTCTTCAACAGTTTTCGAAAAAGCACCGCATGATAAGAACTTTTTCAACACCCAGCTTTCGGCGTTGGCGCGCTACTACAACTTTATCTCACATGGCAAGATAGTTATCGAATGGGAAATTTTTCCACACGACGACACTCTGGCATACACATTGCCCGACGCTATGGGTTATTACGGATCAGATGGTTGGTTTGGTGATAATCCAGCATCACGGTTGGGCGGTTTTTTTACCGATGCTATACGGTTTGTCGATGCCACGGGAGATGTGAACTGGTGCAATTTTGATGTGCCATTGGTGTTTCATGCTGGTTCCGATTGGCAAAACGACATAGGCACACTTTATCCAGATTATGCGCTATTGTATCCCGACATTTTCGTGCCTAGTCCACATGATTTGCCAACAGCTTTTTTGGTTATGCCTGAGTTTATTGTGTCATGCGTCGATCGCGGTATTGTAATGCCCGAGTATTCATCTCAGGACGGGCAAATAACACTTTTAAATGGTGTACTTGCTCATGAATTTGGACATTTCTTGGGTTTAGTCGATCTTTACTCTACGGGCGATTTTTATCCTGCAGTGGGCTATCTTAGTCTCATGGATTCGGGACACAACATAGCTTTACAGCTTCAAGATGAACAAACTGATGAGGTTTATACAGTTTCGGGAGCATTGCCAGTGTATCCATCTGCGTGGGAACGGGCATATTTAGGTTGGGAAAACTTCTGCGAGCTTAATAGCACAGGTGAATATTCACTACGTGCATGTGAACTGCCCACCGATACTTTAGCTAACACAATTTACAAAATCAATATTGATGAACTAGAATATTTTATCATCGAAAACCGTGCAGATGTTTTTTGGGGCAATACCACATCAGTGGCACTGAAGCAGGATTCCACAACTGGCATAATTTTGGGCATATTGGTAGCTGATACTTTTGCTTCGGCATATGATTTTCTTCTGCCCGGCTCTGGCATGCTCATTTGGCGTGTGAACGAACGTGTGGCTTACGGTGATTGGGATGGGGACGGCATAAATAATTTTTCGCAAAACCAGCTTCAATTGGATTGGCAAAATCCCTTTATCGAAGCGATGGAAGCAGATGGTATAAAACAACTTGGGGTAGTGTTTTCGTATTTAGGCGAAGACAAAGATTTTTATAAATGGCCTCAAAATACTCATTTCGGACCCACAACAGAACCTTCTTCGGCAAGCAAAAATGGTGCACGCACGGGTATAGACATTTCTCGAATTTCGCGTCGTGATACTGTTATGACATTTACTTTTGGGCATGATGGCAGCTATCGCGCCTGGACTTCCAATATTGGTTTTGCTCTCAAAAACCCACTTACAGTGTTCGACCTTGACGATGATGGCGCCGATGAAATCATTACTTCATCATACGGTTTACTCTTTGCGTGGCGCGGCGATGGTTCGAAATTTGTCGCGAATAATTCCTATGTTGCAATGCCAATTTACGATGGCGACACTTTACTATATCCGTTGCCACTTGCATTTTTGAGTGAGAATATTCTTTCGCCAATCTCTATTGCCGATATAACCGGTGATGGCAACGTTGACCTAGTTTTTGGCGATGATG
>CAYUDB010000134.1:0-7638 GCA_964443405.1 uncultured bacterium
GTTGGCTGCAACACTGGGGTTGTAACCATAAACTGCTGCATTCACGCCGAGAGCTGCAAGAGCGCCGAAAGCTGCTTGAATTTGGATGTCGGAAGCAGTAGAAACACCTGCGACACCAACGTTCATGCCGCCCGAACGTGCGATACCGCTAACACCGAAGTTTGCGCCGATGTGTGTGCCAACTGCGTGACCACCAATACCGTTTGCAGAAGCTGCGCCAGCATTGGTTCCGTCGGCACCAAAACGACCACCGACAAGAACTTGAGTGTTGAGGAAGCCTGCTGCACCAGCTTGGACTTCGACATCAGCCGAAACACCTGTTGCAACGCCGACGCCGGCTGTAGCTGCAGATGTAACGTATGTGTTGAAGTAGCCGCCAGTTATGGAAGCATTAGCGCCGCCAGCTGTGCGGGCATTGCCGCTTATGGCGCGCACCTGAACGGTGTTTGCCAAAGGTGCTGCGTTTGTGATAATGCTGCGAACACCCATGGCATAAGGATTGGCTGCATCGGGTGTGGCAACAGAAACAACGTTCAAGCCTGCACCGTAGTCGCCGGAGTTTGTGTAGCCGATGTTACCTGCATTAATCGAGGTTCTGCCCGAAACATACATTTTGGGATCGAGATATGCGCCACCGGGTGCGGCTGTTACGCCAACGAGAACGTCGCCGGCATCGTCAACCATCAAACCTTCAACAGCGCCTGCGCGAACACGCAAAGGATCGATTGTGGAACCAGCGCCGCCCTGGACGTCGAGCAATGTGCCCGCGCCAGATGTGGCATCGGTGGTGAGACGGAACAAATTGCCAGTTGCGCCAGTCCAACCGAAATCGGTGGTGAAGGTGCTCATATCGAGAGTTTGGTTCGCAATAGGATCAATAATGGCATCCCAGCGAACACCAAGACCCGACAAACTTGTTCTCTGAACCTGTCCGCCGACAATGGTGAGCACAGAATCGGGTGCTGCGTCATCGGCAACATTATTCAATGTGAGAACGTCGGCAAGAGTCAATCCACCTGTAGCGGTGAAATCGGTTCCGGCAGCACCAATGTTCTCAATGCGATTGTTATTCATGTTCAAAACGCCATCGGTGCCCAAAATCATGTGGGTTGTGCCGCCGGTTTCGAACTCGAGATTTTCTGCATCGTTGGTACCGATAATAGCGGGTGCACCAAAGGTATTGCCGCCGTTACGGAAGTAAGAACCATCGAGCATGGTTGCTGCAGATGCTGCACGAATCTCACCTGTAAGGGGATCACGAGTGATAAGTGCATCGGTTACAATACCAGCACCAACTGAGTTGAGGGAAAATGTGCCACCGAGATCGAGTGTGCCACCAATTTCAGCATTGCCAACAACGTCGAAGTCGGCAGTTTGACCTGTGGCGAAAACACCATCTGGTGTTTGGTTGAGAATGAAACCGTTGAATGCTGCTGCAGAAGTCCATGTGCCGTTGCCAGTTGCATCGGAAATCATGAGGTAGTTATTTGAAGCACCGGTTGTCATTGTGAAGTTGTCGGTGATTGTTCTACCATCGACGTTCACATTGCCGTCAAAGTAACCTGCAAAGCTATTCGCTGCAACGGGCGCATTACCGTAAACAGCTGCGTTGAGCAAAACTGATGCGCCATCGTTGTTCTGATAGGACAAGCCACCGTAGAATTGAGGCACACCAGCGTTCACAACTGATGCGAAAACACCGGCAACGCGGTTGATTCCGAGAAGATTGTCGGCGCCACCCATACCACTAACCACTTCGTCGCCGCCGATGATGGTGGCACTTGTGGGGCGATAACGTGTTGCAATAGCTATGTTTTGCTCGCCAGCACCGAGAGGCGCTGTGAATACTGAATACAAACCATAGTTAAGTGCATCCTCTGTGGCGAAAACATCGAAAACACCGTCGGTTGTTGCGCCGGCATGCTGGCGAACGCGAACGGGGTTGTTATCAGCATACATGACAATGTCGCCAACATTGTTGATGGACATTCTAGGCGAGTTGTTGGTTTCGAAAGTGAGACCAAAGTTATCGTTGGTACCCAAAACTGCCGGAATGCCAAAAGTATTGCCACCATTTACGAACGAATTTGCCAAAGCATCATCCGAACGATTTGTGAGGCTATCAATGGCTTCTTGCACATTTGTAACATCGCCAGTCAAGCCGCCAATACCTGTATAAGCAGTATATTGAGCTTGCAAATCGGCGATAAGCAACTGCACCATCGCAACTCCGCCACCATCTTCCATGGCGATACCGATAAGAACATCTTCAGGATTTGTCGCTTCGACAATAGCGCCTTCGCCGCCAACGGTGAGTCTATCGCCTGCAACAATACCTGCAGGAAGCGTAACTTGGATAATGCCTGATGTAGCAACAAGATAGTAGAAATTCGCTCCTACCTGTTCCTTGCCGACAATAATGCCAGCCGCATCGCGTCCAACAGTAGTAGTATCAATTTCGCCCGAACCAGTAACGCGAACGACTGTTCCAAACGGAAAATCGCTCGTTGCAGGGTTACCGCTAACTGGGTAGCGGATAAGATCCTGTGCGAAAGCGCATGTTGCAGCAACAAGCACGAGTGCTGCAAACATAACTCTCTTAGTCATACGACCCCCTTTTGATGCCATTTGGGCATCCTTGTTTGTTGTTAGAGAAACCATTATTTTCATACTTAATCGTTGATTTCCAATAAGGTAAACGTTCTGTCAACACATCTGCCAGAAGTGTATGGAGTCTTTACCACGCGCGCCATTATCTGATAAGTGGCGGGCAAAGTTCCAGCTGGGCTTATGCGATAATCGATAGACGCAACCTGTGATTGATGGAAATTCATATCTTGCAACACAATGTGACGACGCGCAAGAGCAGTTGTGCCACCATCGGCAGTGAGTATAAGCTCGATGTAGGCACCAGTGTTACCGTTTCTGTCGTCGAATGTGCCCGAGAATGAAAGCATTACACCGTTGTTGTGAGGTGTATAGTTTATTGTAGCAAGTGTGAACCATGCAGTGGCGTTTATAAGCACTGTATCGGTGCCGGCAAGCGGTGTGTAATTGTCCATGGCAGTAGCCTGACCAAGTGCGGTTGATGGATCTTGCCAAGTTACGATGCCCGCGCCATCGGTTGCCATAATTTGGTTTACTGTGCCGTCTGCAGTGGGCATTGTGTAGTAACTACCCGTAGCACCCAAACGTACTGCACCGTCGAATATGGCTGCATAGTTGTTTGCAATCAAAGGTGCTGTGGCTGCAACGCCTGCATTGAGCAAAACCGAAGAACCATCGTTAACTTGATAGCCTAAAGCACCCGAGAACAGCGGTGTTGCGCCGTTGAAAAGAATACCGCTCACTGCTGCGAGTTCACGAGTAGCACCAGTTCTTCTACCACTGCCGAGATTGCCGTAAAGAGCAGTTGCGCCAACGATGTTCGCTGCACCCGGATTGTAGAAGCCTGTAATCGCAGTTCTCTGAGAACCTGCTGTAAGGCGTGGGCTAAAATCGACTGCGACACCATATATGAGATCGTTATCCGGACCAACAATGTCGAGCAAGCCATCAGTTGTGGCACCAGCGTTTTGACGAATACGGAACGGGTTGTTATCGGACCACGCTGTGATTGTGCCGTTGTCGGCGATGCGCATACGCGGGGTGTTGTTGGTTTCGATGAACAAAGTGCGGTTGTCGTTTGTGCCCAAATAGGCATCGCCAGGTGTGGCGAAGGTGTTGCCACCGTTCATGAAGAAATCGCCGCCAAGCATGGTGCTAGCAGATGCAGCACGAAGTTCGCCGGTAACGCCATCACGAGTGATGAGAGAATCGGTTGCAGCGCCAGCGTTGACAGTGCCCAAAGTGATGGGACCGTTAACATTTAATGTGCCGCCAATTTCTCCGTTGCCTACGATGTCGAAGTTGGCAGTTTGACCTGTGCCGTAAATACCATCTGGAGCTTGGTTGAGAATAAAACCATTGAATGCAGATGCGGAAGTCCATGTGCCGTTGCCAGATGCGTCGGAAACCATGAGGTAATTGAGTCCGGCACCGTCAGTCATGCGAAAATCTTGAGTTATGAGCCGATCGCTAACGTTCACATCGCCTTCAAAATAGCCTGCCCAAGTGTTAGGTATTCCGGCATTGCTGCCGTAAACGCCTGCATTTAATGCCGTTACGCCATCGTGCCTCTGATAGCCTAAGGCGCCAATGCTTAACGGTGTGCCAGCGTTTGAAATACCACCAGAAACACCAGCAATTTGATAAACACCGGCAATTTCAAGTGCGGAGCCCAAATTACCCATAGCAAAGTCGCCGCCCAAAATTCCTGTAGTGGCAACCCATTCGCCTTGAACAGCTGTAAAGGCTTCGCCTGCGCCAAGCCCACGAGTAAGGTTACCATCAATTGCTGTGTTTGCTGCGCCAGATGCAAAAACATCCAAACCACCGTTGGCTGTTGTGGCATTTTCGATGCGCACGGGGTCGGTGTTAGCTTGCATCACGATTTGTCCACCGTCTTCGACGGTCATGCGTGTGGTGCCGTTTGTGCGAATGTTCAAATCGTAGGCATCGTTTGTGCCTAGGTCAGCATCTTCGCCAAAAGAATTGCCGCCTTCGAGGAAAGCATCTGTACCCAACACGTCTGTGCGTGCGGTCAAGCTATCGAGCGCGTCTTGAACGTTCGAAACGATACCGGTCAAGCTACCCGAAGCAGTGTATTCGGAAAATTTGGCTCGATTGTTGTTGATCATAAGCTGAATTTTCACTGGGTTAACTCCGTCGCCGTCGCCTATGGCTATACCGATTAGGACATCTTCGTCAGATGCACGTAAATCGATATTGCCCGAACCGTCAACTGTCAGGCGTGAACCAGGTGCAGCATCATTGGTGAGCACAACCTCGATAATGCCACTTGTAGCAACGAGCGCACTATCGATGCCGGGACCAAAATTTTCGGTGGAGACCACTACACCCACAATTTGATCGCGGTTGGCAGGGGTTGCCGGGAAAACGACGTTGTGGGCATTCGCATACACAACTGTACCGACGGCTATGCCATCAGCCGAAACGGCATACTTGAAAAGTGCCTGTGCACCGGCAGGTGCAGGTGCCGCAAAAAGCACCACTGCAAGCAACAAAACAAGCGGCAGAAAATAACGTTTCTGCATAACGCCTCCTTGTATTTTGATTTTCATTTATTCCTCGTAAGTTTTTATTTAAAAATTAGTTACTCATCTCTTGAAGCTTGAACAAACCATCGAGACATCTGCCGGCTATGTAGGGTAGCTTTGCCGCACGCGCGCGAACGACATATGTATGTGCGCCAGAAGCTGGCAAATCAAAGCCATTGAACGCAATCGGTTGCATAGAATAGACTTCGCGGCTAAACATGACAACTCGTGTTGTAGAAACAATAGTCTCGCCTGCTCCCGGATCGCGAACAATTTCGATGATAACCTGAGCGCCATTTTTGGAACCCGCTCCCCTATCGTCGAAAGTGCCCGAGAAAGCAAGATGAACCGAACTACCTGTGCCAACTGTGTACGTTATTGTGGCAAGTGTTACAGATGTGAGAGCCGAAATGTCTGTAATTGACGCAACAGTTGCAGAATCGGCACCTTGCGACGCAAGATTGGCAATTTCTATAGAAATCGGATTAGTTGAGATAAGTCGAGTTGTGTCACCATCATCGAAAAGCTTGATGGTGTCGGTGGCACCGCGCACCAAAATGCTCTCAGCGGCAATAAGCGAACCTGCGGTCAAATTGCCATGCACCGCAACAGAGTCATCGAGTGATATCCAGCCACCCACTGCTTGAATGCTGTCGGCAATAAGCTCACCCATAACCTTCAATTGCGCTGCGGCAACCATAGTATCAGAAAGCGCGCCCGAAACAGTTTTCAAGGTATCCACACGAAGTGGCGCATTCATCACTATTGCCGAATCAAAAACGACTGGTCCACCAAAATGCGAGCTATCCATCACGCGTAAACCACCATCTACAAAAACGTTATCGTCGAGGAAAATGGTGTCGCCCACTGCTTGAATGCTGTCGGCAATAAGCTCGCCTGTAACTTTGAATTGACCATGCAAAACAACTGTATCGCGCGAGTCAAAATCTTCCGACATGAGTGTATCTATGCCGAAGCGTCCTAAAACAGCGAGATCGCCCGTGATAAGCTCGTTTCCGATTACGGTTGTATTGCCGGTAACAAGAAGACTATGATTGATTATCGCACCATTGTTCACTGTAAGCCCATCGTTAATCGTGGCGCCATCATTCACTGTGAGAGCATGGTTGACAATAGCACCATCGTTCACATAAACCATATCTTCAAATGTCGCAATGGATTCCACACGAAGGTTACCATGAAGTGCTGTGTTGCCATCCACTTCAAGGTTACGGTCGATTTCGAGCTTGCCGTGAATAACTACCGAATCATCGAGTTCGATCCATGCGCCCACTGCTTGAATACTGTCGGCAATGAGTTCCCCAAAAACCTTGAAATTGTCGTAAGCGACTATGGTGTCGGTAGTAACGGGTCTTGTGTGCGCGTAAATGGTATCGAAATTGCCGGTGGAGAGTGCAGTGAGGCTCGCAGCGAGTGAATCAATAGCCTCCTGGACGTCATCGGCGGGAAGTGCGCTAAATGCGTTGTTGTAGCCAATTTGTGCTGCAGGACGATAATGGACATTTGTGCCCAGTATCATCGCAGCGCCGGCAATGCCCTCTATATAGGTATAAGAACTACCACAATCGACATTACCTATCACAGCAATATCGGAAAGTCCGTTTGGTGATAAGGAGGTTGCACCGTTATCCAAGAACAGCGATAGACCGCCACCAGTATTGCCAAATGTGCCCGATGATGCCATGAAACGGCTGCCCGGATTGTTGAGGATGGTTGGTATAAGCGGGTGGGTATTCGTTGCGCGGCAGTAATTCAAAAGCAAGGTTCCGCTGTTCATAATCGCAGGAACAAAGCCAACGCCAATGAAAGAGCTTCCTGTTGCGGCAAATTCGCAACCTGCGTTAACTGTAGTAGATGTAAGACTTGTGACATTGTAGGCTTGAATTCTTGAACCCGAAAATACAAGAGGATTGGAACTATAGATGTTATACATTTGGCATCCGCCAGCAACGGTAACAGTTCCACCAGTTAGGGTGAAGTCGCGCAAGGAATGTGAAGAGTTACCTGTCGTCCAAGTTCCGTTGATTGTGGTTTGACCAACACCCGAGCCGTGAAGTGAAACACTGTTTGGCAAATCAGCGCCGGTAAACGTTCCAGGACCAACCATGATAAGTGCGCGGCTTCCCGGAGTTATCGAAGCGGCTGCTGCAGCAATGGTAGCGAAAGGACGCATAGCTGAACCATTGCCAGTGGCGTCGTTACCGTTTGTAGCAACCCAAACCACATTTTGAACTTTGCCTGTTGTATCAACATAGGCGCCCAAGGTGTCGAGCGTTGCGTAATGTGCCAAAGTGTCCCACACAACCGACGTATCTGCATAGGCGCCAAGGGTATCGTGGAGCATCAATGTATCAACGTAAGCACCTAGCGTATCATATATATCGTTGATCATCGTTGTGTCGGCATAGGCGCCCAAGGTGTCGAGCGTTGCGTAATGTGCCAAAGTGTCCCACACAAC
>CAYUDB010000135.1:0-7603 GCA_964443405.1 uncultured bacterium
GGCGTGACGATACAATTTGAATAAGTGCCTGCTGGAATACAGGTGTTATCCCATACCACGCAGTCATGTAGGCAGACATCCGCGTTCGCGTGAACATTTCTTCCAATGCAGACGAAGCCATATAACGAGTGTGTTTTTAACGATGAAAAAGAAATAATATTGTTTTGTAATATATAACGATGTAAGTTCATGTAACTGCTAGGTGTGCCAAAATCCACATAATGTGGACACGGAGAAGCTCTCAAAGGATGGCAAACCTGTTCAAGGTTTCTAAGATGTTTTGGAGAAATGAGGTGTGGAATAAAGCGTTCTTCGTGGGTGAGGGATTCATATACTCCAATAAGTCCTTCTGATACAAACGGTTTTAGAGAATTTGTCAAAGTAGAAAATTCAGTGCTTGGAAAAGATTTCAAAACAGCTGGTTCAAAAAAACTAACCCCAGAATACGTGCGATTGTTTATTCCATCGGTACCAAATCCAACGACTTTTTCATTGCAAATTTGCACAGTGTTTATGCTAGGCTCATCGACACATAACAAAGTGGTCATCAGATTTTTCTCTTTGTGAAATCCGTAGGCTTTCACCAGATCAAATGTTTCTAGTATATCTGCATTATGAACAATAACTGTGTCGTGTTGCTCATCCATTTGCGCGAAAAGATTGCCCAGCCCGCCGGCAGTGCCAAGTATTTCAGCCTCGCAGAAGACGGATATTTTGAGTCGCTCACGTGTGGCGAGGTTTGTACAAAAGGTGGTTATCTCTTGCGATAGATGATGTGCATTTATGTAAAAACGTTGCACACCAAGAAGTTGTAAGCGTTCAATAACTATTTCTATTGCAGGAATGGTGAGTATTGGAAAAAGTGGTTTCGGTACATAATGGCTAATAGGGGCGAGACGAGTGCCTAATCCTGCAGCGAGAATTAATGCGGTTTTTGGAAAATCTAACATGCGTACAACTGTTATTGGATGTGTGAAAGCTATGTTGGCTAAGTTTTATTTTGCAATTATTCTGCAGGGTATTTGTAAGAATCTAGAAAGGAACATTCACGTAATTAGTTGATTAATATTATTTTACATAAATAAGTTTTGCGGTTGTGCGCGAAGTACCACAGAGCACTGTAGCAAAATATAAGCCAGCAGGTGCGTCGGGATTGGGTGCCCAACTTCGGAGATGATTGCCCCAACCTAATCTCGTGCGATCAAATGTCTTACCAGAAATATCGCTGATGACAAAATCAGCCCAACTGCCACGTGGAATGGAAATTTCGAGTGTAACCTGTGCATTAAATGGTGATGGATATGCACGCACGGAAATCGTCTGCGGCGAATTGTGCTCACTTTCCCGAACAAGGAGACTGTGCAAATTGGAATAACTATTTGCAACATAATTGGTTAATTCATTCTGTACTGCAGAGAGGTCGCTACTGGTGGGCAAAGTCTTTTCCCAAGCACCCGAATAGGAGAAAAATGTCTCGAAAATATACGTTTGAGTTGGCATAAAAAAATCGTGTATGCGTGATGCGGCGTATGTGTTAAACGCATGTGGTAAGCCAATATCATACAGACTCGACGTCACAAAACGGCTCTCGCTGCACATTATGTTACCATCACCTGTTATCTCAGATGGTAATCCATGTGCATTTAAAAACATAGGTATTATTATACTACAATATGGCTGCCCAAATCCACCCCAGAGCACAGGGTAATGTGGCTCATATGACGTGGGCGACATGCCCTCTATAAATTGGGAACTCGTTGTGATAAAACGATTTATTGTGTTCTCCGTGCTGATGTAGCCGAAAGGTAGTTCGCTTAGTTCGCCTTCAAATGGCAGCGGCAAAGGATCGAGTGCATCGGATACTAGATTTGAGGCAACTTCAGCAAGTTCGGGCACAGTGATGGGCAGAAGTGGCTCAAGCAATGCTCGCGCTCTCATGTAGCGATCGTAACCGCGGCGCGGTTCAGAAGCACCTGAAATGGCGAAATTTGCTCTCACAAGAAATTTTTGTGGTGCGGCATTTGCACTGAAATAAGCAAACGATGTACATGTGTTTTCAAAAACGCCGGCATTTCCATTTTTGTCGATTACGGCGTAGCAATGAGTGCTTCGCAAGCCAGCGGTCGTGTCGTTGATAAGCGAATCGAGCAAAAAGGCAAAATCCCAAATGCTCGTGCAGCGAGAAAGTGCCAAATACATCACTCGCCCGTCCACAAGACCTGTAAAAGACGCACCACCAGAATTGTATGTGTCAGAATTGATTATACCAAAACCTTCGGAATTTACACCCGAGTATATTTTGTCGGCATGCCCCTGATAGGTGACTCCAATGAAGCTAAGTCCATCTTCCACATAAATATACTGTTGGTTCGCATTGGAAACATCACGATTTTTCCATAGCATTGGTTTGCCCGTTTCTGTGGCTTCGGGTGCAAAAACCGCTATGGTGCAAGCACTTGCAATGCTGCATGCTAAGCAAAATAAAATCGCATATTTCGCCAATTTTCTCATACTGCAAATATATTGATTATGCACGCGATTTCAAGTTTTTTTGTTGCTCAAGATCTATAACTACTCATAAAATCATGGATTTTTGCCAAAATAAACTGATATTTTGCACACTTTTTTGGTGAAACTACTAGTATAGGTTTGATCGAACGATGAGAGAAACACTAAAAAAACATCGCATGTAGAGCAGAGCATCGTTATATTGCGAAAAATAAACGAGGTGGACAATGGAATTTCTTTGGGCTGCAGGATTCATCCTGGCGGGCTTACTGCTTCTGTTTTCGGGATACAGTTTTTACAAAGGCTCGCTGTTTCTGATGGGCTTTATGATAGGCTTTGTTTTTGGCGCTACTGTGTGCATGCTTTTCACACCGCTTCTGCCTGTCATTGCCATCGGAGCTGTTGCTGGTGGTTTATTGGGCGCTATACTATTCAAGTTTGTAGAAATTGCAGCATTTGCGATTTTGGGTGGCTGGCTTGGCGCGTTTTTGGGGCACACACTAGCTTATCATGTGCCGTCGGTTCCACATTGGGTTGTGGTTGCAATTTTCGCCACAGTGCTGGCACTTTTGGCGATCATTTTTAAACGTCCTGCTGTCATAGGTGCAATTTCGCTTTTGGGTTCGGCATTTCTTGTGCTCGGAGCAGCCCAGCTTATTACGGGTGACTCTGCACTTGCAGCACTCCAAACGGGAAATATATCTCAAACACTTGGTATAATTATACTTATAATTGCGTTGATTGGCGCTGTGGCACAAAGCGGCTCGCAGAAAAATAATTCCAAAGGCAAGTCGGCAGCAGCAAAAAAAGGCAAATGAATGGGCGCTTGCCCGCGAAAATCCACGTTCGAATCGAAAAATCTCAATGCTCGACCTTGAAAGGTACGAGCTTGTAATGCGATTGCGCAGAAACACGAAAAAACTTGCACTTAGGTTATCGCATAACTATATTAATAATGATGGCACAAAAAAATTTAATTGTCGCAATTTTATTGAGCTTTGGCGTGTGCTTTGCGCAGCTGGGGCTGGAAGTTGGAACTGCTTGTTTTGCTTCGGACGAAAACGGCAAAACATGGGTAGAAGTTTTTACCAAATTCGATCGTAGTAAGCTCAAATTTGACTTTGATGATGAGAAAAAGCTTTTTCGAGCACAATTTGCTCTAAAAATTCTTGTTTTGGCGAATACAGAAACGAAAAATGTTATCGATTCGCTAAAAGTGAGCGCACCTGTGGAAATTCCCGAAAATCGTATGATTTCCGAAGAGTTTCGAGTGCTCGATGCTTTCGATTTCCTAGTGCCTTACGGAGAAGGTGAGGTAATTGTCATTGTGCGCGATTTGCAAGCTGGCAGTGAAGACACAGCGCGCGAAAAATTCGCTGCACGTGCTTTCGACAAGGCAATGGATATCTCCGACATCATGCTTTCGTGGACAGCAACGCCTGTCCAAGAGAGCACGGCACTTGAAGAGAAAAATGTGCGTATGGGTTACAAAATGTACCCAAACCCCACTGGTAAATTCGATGCAATAGCAAGTGTAGTATATTATTACGTAGAATTCTATGCCCAAAATGAAGCTGAACACAAGATTGCACTTTTGCCACAAATTTTTCTCCAAGACTCCATAATTCGCAGGCTTGGCACAGTGCGTGAGGTTTTTCGAAAATCGGGTGGCTATGTTGCTGGTTTTTCCATTGGTGATTTACCCGATGGCACATATTCTTTGCGAATCACACTCGCCGACTCCACCGGCAAAAAAGTTGACACAGCACAAAAGGCATTTACCATTGCCCGAAAAAAGGCTTCGGAAACTGCAAACACAGTTAACCCCGAAATGCGCGATATGCTTGTGTATTTACTTACAACAGACAAACTTAGCATTTACGATCGTCTCGATGACGCAGGCAAAATTGCCTTTTGGAACATGTTTTGGGAAGAGCGTGACCCAAATGCCGAGACCATAAAAAATGAGGCATTTGAGGAATATAGTGCCAAGTGGAATTTCGTGCAACGGCAATTTGAACATGGAGATAAGCCGGGTTGGAAAACAGATCAGGGCAGAATATACTTGCTCTACGGCGCTCCTGACAACATCGAAAATCATACTTTTGGTTCGGGTGAAAATTCTTGGGAGGTTTGGAGTTACTTTTCGCAAAACCGTTTTCTCATTTTTGCCGATGCACTCGGTTTGGGCGAGAAAAAAATCGTGCATTCAAACATCGATGGCGAAGTGCAGAACACAAGTTGGAAGTCAAAATTGTCGTCGCCGCAAAACCAAATGCTGCGTCTCGACTACGATAATTAGCGCAAAAGCGAGGTTTTATGAACCCGATGGATTTCAATTCTCTTCGCGATATTGTGGGCAAGAATCAGCGTTCGCTGGCGTTCGCGCGTTTGGCACAAGGACTTTTCGATCAAGGAAACCGTGCCGACGCTTTTGCTTTGCTCGAACGTGGCATTCAGAATAATCCCGCATATACAACTGCGCAAATAGTTTATGGCAATTTGCTTTTGGCAGACGACAAACCAGACAAAGCTGCCGAAATTTTTCGCGCACTTCTTGCCATCGATGCTTTTGATATTGGTGCACTTTGCGGTTTGACGAAATCCGAATTTGCTCGACGAAATTTTGCCGCAGCCACAGCTTGTTGTTTTCAAATTCTCACGCTCGATCCAACAAATAGCTTTGCACTCAACGCTTTACGCGAGCATTTTGCAAATCTCGACCTTGACATTCCGCACATTTTTGTCAAAACCGATGAGGAATTACGCACCTTCGATTTTGCACGCGAGCTGAAAAAACCACAGGATTTAAAGGCTTCGCAAATGGTGCAACTGCCCGAAGATGATGAAGTTGAGATTCTCGATGCACCGCCTAAAGTGGTGCCGAAGAAATTCGTACCTTCGCCCGAGCCAGCAAATGCGAAAATCTCCGACACTTTCGATCTTATGCCACCGAAACAGGAAGATGGACCACAGCTTTTGGATTTTGGCTTTGGCGAGGAGGCTGAGCCGCAACCGGTTTACAATCAACCACTTCCGCAGCAACAACTGCAGTCGGAGCCTAGCTCGGACGATGATTTTTTTGGCAACTCACCAATGGACGTTTCGCCGCAATCTGAGGTTAACGAATTTCAAGAGCTGCAGCAAGATCCCGATGGCGACATCTCTTTTGAGAGTTTTCTGCAAGCAGAACCTGCGAACGTGCAGATACCCACTTTTAGCGAACAACCTCAACCTGCTTATTCACAACCAATTAATGTTCAAAAGCTTCCACCAACAAGCGATGTGTTTTTCGAGCCTGAACTTGCCGATGATTCCATGGATTTCGCACCCTTTACGCAACCAGAAACACCTGCGCCAAAGCCCGAAACAAGACCACCTGAACCAATCGTAGCTCCAGTAACTAAGTCGCAACCTGCTGTTGAACAAAAAATTACATCGGAACAAGACTCATTTACCTTTGAAACGGAAGATACCGCTTTTGTTTTGCCGCCTGTTTCTTCGCCAGCACCCGTGCCGCTTGCAGCCGATAAGCAATTCGAAATGGGTTTTGACATTGCCGACCTCGAAGTGCCTTTGCCGCCTCTGCCGGTAGCCACGCCCGAAAAGCTTTTCGAACCGTTCGAACCTTTTGATGATGGCACGAAGCTCTTTGACCAGCAACAAGAAACGCTGCCCTTGCCGCAAAATGAAATTTTTGAACTGCCCGATAAGAATGCGTTCGAAATTTCTCCTCAAACGACAGTAAAGTCCAACCAGTTGGCACAAAATGACATAACGGAAAAACAAATCATAGCTGCCGATATCGATTCCATTTTGGGGGCAGAGCTTGTTTTAGATTTGGGCACCGACCTTTTTTCGCCCGATTTCGATGATGACGAACCTGCAATATGGGCACCTCCACAAACAACAGTGCCCGCAGCTTCTGATGAGACAAAAAAAGAGCCGCCCGAATTTCAAATTCCGCAGCTCAGCGACCTCGACCTCGAGTTTTCGGAGGACATTTTTAAAATTGACGAGACCGATGATTTGGCGACAAAATTACTCGAGTTTGAACGTCAGCACTCACCCAATTTTTCCGCGAACAACACCGATGACGCAATTGTAATATCCTTGCCCACCGAGTTCACATTCGAAGATCTCTTAAACCCATATGATTTCACAAACGTAGATAAATCAACGTTTTTTACTGATGCAGAGAAGGATGTAAAACCCATACCACCTCGTCCACGTGCGACGGCGCATGATTTGCGCATAGAGGTTGAAGGCGATGAACATATTGATGCACATGCACTTCCGTCAAGCAAGGATATTGAAGCCTTGCCGGCTCAGCTTTTCGCGACGCCCGAGACCATGCCTTCTGCGCTAAGTGACGATTTTTCATCAGTTTTTGAGCAAACTAACGCAATAACCGAGCTTTCGGACGAGCCTGCGATTTTGCCTGAGGAACTTGCACCTAGTTTCGGGCGCAGCCTGCCGCCTGAGCTTCTCGAAATTCCACCAATATCGCAAGCTGTTGATATGCCGACTGTTGCGCCAAAAATTGAGGTTGCCGAGACAATATTTGATTTCGATGCAGATGAAGCTGAGGATAAAGCACCACGTATTGAGGATGTTTTGTCGCAAACGCCTATTAATCAAGAAATTAGCTTGCCAGAAGGCAATGTCAAATTTGAGATTATTGGCGACATATTCGAAGCTGCAACGGAGGATGAACTCGAAGCTGAACAAGCGGTTACGAGAGAGGCAGCGCCCGAAGTTCCACCAACGCCGCCCGAGCAAAAATTGGTTCAAGTGCCCGCCGACCATCCTGAGTTCGACAATATTTTCGGTTTCGGCGAAAGCACCGATGACGAAACGTTTGGCGACACTTTTTCGGCGCAACCGGTTGTTCCACAACAAGTACCGCCTCCCGCGCCACAAAAACCTTTCGCTGATTTTTCGACACCGCTTGAAATTCCTGAGGATGTGATAGCGCGCAAACTTAAAGAATCTCTCGCGAAGGAAATTGCTGCGCAACAACAAGTTACGCCATTGGGTGCGCCCGAAGTTCCACCAACGCCGCCCGAGCAAAAATTGGTTCAAGTGCCCGCCG
>CAYUDB010000136.1:0-7513 GCA_964443405.1 uncultured bacterium
CGGTATTGCCGAAAAAATATCTTTACCCGTCAAATCCTCTTCCAGCTCAAAAAACTCGCTGAATTTTGTAGAACAATCGAGTATGCGAAACTCTTCATCTGCAATGGCAATAGCTGTGGTGATGGAATCGGAGATATGATGAAGAAGCGATTTCATCATATCTACATCTGTTGTAAGCTTTTCAATAAAAAGCACTTGAGATATCGACAAACGAAAATGCTCAAGTATTTCTGTGTCGGCAGAGTTTTCAACAGATGACGGTACTGCCAAACATCCAAAGAAAACTCCACGCAATTGTAATGGTACCAAAGTTATATGTGTAAAACCACAAAGTTTGTTCAAAAAGAATAGTATTAATGCAAGTGCAGATTTCTCGCTTTCGAGAGTTTTCATATGAAAAGTAAGACAGTTTTGTGCTTCGCAAATATCGATACCACCGAGAACACAGGGTATTGCAAAAGAGTTTATATCTATTTCGGCATTTCGCAGCTGCTCCTCAAAACGATAATCGTTTGTGCAATATTCAGCGGGCACTAACATATTTGCATTTTTATCGCGTTTCCAAAGCATGATTAGCGGGACATCAGCAATTTTCACAGCAGCCGAAACTATTTTGTGCAATATGTTGTTGCTCATATCGTTTGCCAAGGCGTTCGAAAAGCGGTAGATGGATTCTGCCCGCTTTTGCTGATCGAGTGAGAGTTGCAACAGCGATTTGTCCTGCTCTATGCGCAGATTTTTCACACGTTGCGTGTAAAATCGAATCATGATAATCGTCGATAGGATTATGGCAAAGAAGGTGAATAGTAAAAGACGAGTTTTGACCGGTGCAATTGTGGTTAATGCAGTTTTGACGCTAGTTTCGGTGCAAAGTACCATTCGCTCAAAACCTACCTCTACTGTCGCAAAACATAGTATTTTTTTCTCACCGTTATTTGCAGTGTACATGAAAAAACCGTTTTCGGAAGGTGGAAAGTTTTCGAGAAAGGATGTGAGCACGGTATCATGATTTTCGTAAAAATTGCTGCTCAAATCTTCGGCGGAAGGTGTACCCGGATGAAAAAGTACTCTGCGCTTAGAGTTCGTCAGCCAAACATTGTGTTCATTATCGCGCGCTATCGGATACAAAAAGTTTGTTAGAATGCTGTCAACCGGAATAAGAATGGCTATAGTACCAGCAAATTGTGAATCGGCATCGATAACTGGTGTGTGTATTATTAGTGCATCGAAACCTTGTACTGTGCGAATTGGTCCACCTATCAGAGGCTTTTGTGTGGCAATAATTTGCGCTACATGAGGTTGATCGGCTATTGAAGTCTGCTCCGATTGTTCATGCGGAATAGTCACCACGATAACACCTTTTTTGTCCATGCGGGTTATCGAGGCAATGAGATTTTTTTTCGCAGAATAATATTCGCGTAAAAGTAACCGTGTTTTAGTTTCGTCGCTTGCGCGCAGAGGTTGCTGTACAGCTAAATAACGACTATCGTCGCCAAGGCTTGAGAAAAGAATGCGTAAACCATTCAAAGCTTGTGCGCAAATACGAATTTTTTCGTCGGCATATCTTTCGATTGCCGAACGCTCGGTTTGTGCCCAAAATGAACTCGCAAAAAATACTACACTGCCAACAAGCAGCGCATAAAGCGCAAAAACCTCAAAAATAGGTGCTCTTTTCACATAGAACTCCTCATTGAAAATCAATAATAATACACCACAAAAAATGTTTTCGCAATGTTTTTTTGCGCTCTGAAAATAGAGTTTTGCACAGCTATTTCGAGCTTATCAAAACTAAGCTTGTTAGGTATGTGTAAAATGCAGGCAAAAAACATCACATCGGCAAATCGAAACAACAAAACTGTGGGCAAAGTGCAAGCACTTTGCCCACTTAAGAACAGGCTATCGTCGCATAACTTCTCTTTTACCAGGACGATATTCAGCTTTGAGAGTTATAGCATCCATGCCAGCATCGATTGTGAAAGCCGTCGGAACTGTTGAGCTGGGAGAAGGCAATAGTTTTACACCTACAATGTCAAATGAATCGTCTGCAGCACATTGCAGCATATAAGATATTTCGAAAAACACTTTTCCCGTGGCGGGATCATAGTTTCCAACTGTGGAAAACGGTGTCAAATCGCGTTCTGTTGGATGCAAAAGCATTGGCATAGCTACAATATCAATGTTACTGCTGGGCGCAATCTCTCGCGATGGAAGTATTCGAGCTTCGAGAAAGGCTTCATAAATAACTGTGCTCGGTAAAAGTAAGCTCTCAGGAAACATAAATGAAAGCTCATGATTGAGAGTTGTTGCACCACGAAAATCTGGCACCTCTACCGAACGGCAAGTAGTCAAAGGTATGCTGCTTCCATGAAATTCAATTGCAGCAACACATGCAAACATTAGTGCTATCGAAAATATGTTCTTCATGTGATTATCTCCTATTTTACAAGTTGCATCTTTTTTGTTTCGGAAAAATCATTGGCTAGCAATCGATAAAAATAGCTACCGGACGGAACTTTTTGCTCGGGTATCCAGAACACATGATATTCGCCCGGAGTATATTCACCATCACAGACAGTTGCGATTCTTTTTCCCACCACGTCGAGAATTTCGAGGCGCACCTTTGCCAATTCTGGCACTTCAAATGTCAGTTCCACACTAGTATTGAACGGATTAGGATAAGCATTTCCCAAAGAGAATTTTTTCGGTGTAACCTGAGTTAGTTTGTCTGTCAATCGACGCGCTAAAGTTGAGTCCACATGGCAATAAACATCGACGCTGTCGCGTACTACCGTGCCATTAAACAAAAGTGTATCATAGTAATTCCATTGTCCGTAATGTGTTAGAATGCCAGAATTGTAAATAGCATAGGCATCGTCATCAAGGAAGCAGTTGTGCCCAGGATCGGCGAGCGTACCTGCGTCAACTGTGTCGTTGGACATTATGCCATATACGTAATCGTCAAAAACAGTGTTTCGAATTTTCATATACGTGTTTGAAGAATAGTCATATACGCCTCTATTTTTAGTTGCATCGGCACCAATATAGCAATCATTCACAAACAATTTTGATGTGCTGCCTTCGAGATATATATAGTTGCCAGAAGCCGCAAGTTCATCACCGATAAAAGTGCACCCCACAAATTGAGCTTTGCCTGCTGTCATCAATCGAGCGCAACGTGAGCTTTCGCCTTGTATGATGCAGTTTTCGTAGCGAGGCACACCATACTCAGAGTTTGATATTGTTGCGCCTTCATAATTTTCTGCATCAAGGCTACAAGAACGCGCATAGCAAGAGTCACCACAATAGAACATCTGAATGCGGTTTCTTACATAGCAGCTTTCGGCTTTGAACACTCGATTTGCTTCTGGTGCTTGGTAATAATTTACATAAATCAAACCAAGATTTTCGATACGAGTGTTTTTCACGGTTATTTTCGACGGTTGATTATAGCCCTCCACTGCCATGTATGAGTATTTGAATGTAGCATGATTTACACTACCAGTACCGTTGTTTGTGACATAAACGCCTTCCCAACGGAAATCTCCCGAGCCACCTGTTGCGGCGAGAACAATTGGTGAATCTTATGTTCCTTCAATGTTAATGGGTCCACCATAAGCGACCAGCTCACAGCGCGAATTGTTGCCGTCGCCAGCGTGAGATGATGCATCGGTTTCCGGAGTAACGCGAATTTGTGTACCGGCTGTAATTGTGAGAGTATCGTTAGTCATAGCGAAGGCATCACCACGCATTTCGACATCATAGCACCATTTTTCATTGCCGTAGATTGAATCGAGATGTTGCACTTTTAATGGCTGAAAACCGTTTTTAGAAATGTATATATCATGAGCATTTGTTAAGTTAATTGCAGGACAGAACTTACCAGATGAATTCGTGTATCCGCAAATACCTGTATCACCGTTATCGATGCACACAAATGCACTATCAATTGCTGTTGCACTGCCACGTCTAAGCACCGCGATGGTATCGGTGGATATGTTCACATTCGCCCAAAGCGAATCTGAATATTTGACCGAATCACAGTCCATGCGCAAGAAAAACATAGACCGGTTACCCGATAATAATGTGTCAATATGCCGGTAAAATTTCAGCGTGATATCGCTATTTGGTTTGAGTGCAATGTAGTCTCCAGTTTTTATTAAGCTCTGTTTTACATCACCATAATAGGATGATTGCGCAGAGATTAAGCTACACACTCGAGTTGAATCAGCTGTGGTGCTGGGTTTGGGCTTTCTTGCAAGCCATACATCGTTTAAACGCATACCCTTGTTCCAACGTATTTTAATCTTTAGAGAATCTTTGTCCAAACTCGTGTAGAACACAGGCGCAACATGCGGGTGCGGCGAAATACTACCTTGAACTGTAGCGGATTCTATCCAAACATCTGCTGCATCATCATAATATTGCACGCACGCAACGGAAATTGTGGTATCACCATCAGATTTTGGGGCAAATGGCGTATTGAACGCTACAAAATATGAATCTGCTTTTAATTCATCGGATGAAAAGTGCAATATAACACTATCTGCCTCATAACTGACCAACGCATAATCGTCATCACCGGTCAATACATCAGTGATGGTATCATCGCCGTGCAATGCAAGACCGGCATAGATGAGTGAATTAGTGTCAAAGAATCTCACACTATCGATGTAGATTACAGGAAGCAAAGTTGAATCGTATTCGTAATGCAGCAATCGTATTCTATCAATATAGTTGTATCCGGTTTCACCAGCAGACAGTTTTAGAAAAAACGTATCGTTTTTCGCAGGCAAAGCGGAATTAAGTGCAACTATTTCATTTCCAACCTTACTGATTTGACATGGCTTGGCATATGCAAGAACATTCTCGCGTATCCAGTAATCTGCGCCTTTCTGCCCTGTGAGCACCCATGGAGCAGAAGCACAATTATTCAATGCAATTATATTCAGATCATACTTGCCCGGCAAAACTGTTATTACCGAATCAACGAAAAGATCGTGTGTTAGTCCGTATCCCGTGAAATAAATGGCAAGACTAGCAGCAATAGTATCATGACACGTAAAAGCAAGATGAGCTGTATCATCACCTGTTATCTCGATAGGGAAAAACTGTTTGCTGCCATATAGTTTTGGCATTTCGATATCTGACATATACGTAGAAACATCGCCAGTATGTGTAAAGCGTGCAGTAAACATAGTCTCAGGAACAAAACTCGGCGGATCTGGTGGCAAGGGCACATCAAATTCGTACGGAGATAGCTCATCGATAGTTTTGATTATTGGCGCAGATGGAAGTCGAATTCCTAAATGCACAATATCAGATGTATCAGGTTCCGTATAAATTCGACAACGAATTGCCTTTTCGCTTTCAGCTAATTCCAGCTCACCTGGCGTGAATCGAGATGAATCTGTGTGTGGATGGGCAAATTGGGTCGAGTCTTCGTGTTCGACTGCAAGAGTAAAACAAACGCATTTATATGGAAAACCGTACGAAAAGAAATAATGTCCAGCAAAAGGTTTAATATCACTTACAGAGAACATAGAACCAGAATTTGTAGAATATGTTTTACCGGAATCACCAATAAAAAGCGAATCACACAACGGATCTGTTATCATCAAATCTTGCATTTCCTTATACTCGCTTACACTGCCTAATGAGTACCAACCTTTTTCCCATAGACTCACGGTATCGTCCCATGCCATTGCATAGTTGCACCCAAGTGAGTCAACGTTTATAAGAATGTTTGTATCCACAAGCGAAAATATCCATACACCCGTTTGTGGTTTAACAGTACTGTCGGCAAAATTGCTCATCACTGAGCTTGCTGCCCCAGTTGAGAAAATGCTCAGCGCAAATGAATTATCGAGCAAATTACGATAAGTGTATGAGCAGTCGGTTATTGGAATGGAAATGAAATTCCAACCTAGATTTAGCGAAACAGTCCTCCAATAAGGAATAAACTCCACCGATGCTATTGAATGGCGAGGCAAAACGATAGTAAATTCGTTTGTAGTAGTGTCTAATGAACAGAATACCGAATCTATAATAGTATCACTGTCGCTGCCTGAGTAAGTGATAGGAACTATAACCGTATCAATGTATAGCGTATCTACATCAGAAACACCTCCACCATTCACGATATATTCATCAAAACGTATGGCATCAACTCTTCGCTTGGGATTTAATGTACCATCAGCACCAAAAGTGTCGAAGGGTGCCATATTTGAGCCGTAAACAGAAATGGGTGTTTTTTTGATAGTTATGCTTCTATAGGATGTAGCATAAGCCCATTCAGCCCAATTTTGCAAATCGACTCGAAGCAATTGCACACGCACATGTCGATAGTTAATGTTTTCTGGAGAATCAATATCAATGGTGACCGACCTTGAACTATCTATATCTCTATTTGAAAGTAACACTGAAGGGCAGTAATGTAAACTATCTGTGCGAAGAAAAGGCACATACCCAATGTAGTCGATTGTCTCATGCGGGAACATAGGTTGGATAATTGTGTCGCCTCCCGGTATAGGAATTTTATACTCCCATTTAAGGTTTTCATCACGGCAGGTGGCTACTGCTGAACTGGTTTCCAGCGGGCAAGGATCAATGCTTGGGCATGATAAGCCGCCAGGATGCAGGCAAATTCTGTGTTTTTCAGAAATAGTAAACAATTTGGTTTGTAAATCGCGAGTTTCCCAGAAATATCTCCTAGCATGTGCATTTTCCTTTGCGGGTTTTACCATTAGCGAAAAAACAGTGTCACGTAAACATACAGTGTCACGTAAACATAAAGAATCACTGCAGCAACTGGTTTCACATGAATCAATTAAATATGGGATTGTGACATCGATTCTCCGTCTACGGTAGTCATCAAAATCGTCAAATACAAAACTGCCAAGACCAGAATCAGTTGCAGAAATGGTTTTTGCACTCAAACATTCGCCGAAAAGCTTGTTGACATAATGTGCTGCTTGAACATATGCTGTATCACCAAGTTGGTTACCGAGATCGCGTAACCTATTGCGAGTAGATGGATTACGTGAATCAATCCACAACACTGCGCTATCGCTAGCAATACTATCATACCAACTCAAAGAATATTGGTTTACTCCACTATAAAATGACTGTTCATTGCTAAGATTGGGTTGCAGATTTGCTGCAAATTGAACATTGATGGAATCTTTCGCATACTCGGTAAAAAACTTTATCTGTTCGAATTGGTGAAGTGCTCCGAGCATAGAACTGCCAAAATAATACGGGCGTTCAGTAGGATTTGCGATACTGTCTTCAAGAATAAAAATACCATAAGTTCCAAATTCAACAAATCCAATAGGTTTTCGAAATGCACTATTAAGCTCTGTTATTAATTGTTTTATTGTATCAACATGAGCCTTTTGGTGAGATAATGTTAAATGAGCACGTGCGATATCATGTTGCAGAGAACGACCCATAGTTGTATCATACATGAAATTATCATGAATTATTGGATTATCACAATTAATAGCATTGCCAC
>CAYUDB010000137.1:0-7414 GCA_964443405.1 uncultured bacterium
TTTGCGCCTTTTATTTACGCCGATAGTTTTTACAAAAAAATGAATTCAAGTTGGTGGGAAACATATCGTTTACGTTCAGAGCTTGCACAGCGTAATTTTGAAATTCAGGGGCTTACCGAAACGCGTCTCGAAAACCAACGCTTACGCCGTTTACTGGAATTTCGCGATAACAATGAATTGCGTTTGCAGCCTGCTAAAGTTATTGGTGTGGGCGAATTTCGATTTCCTGCTGGGATAATAATCGACAAAGGGTCGATGGATGGCATCGAAATGGGCATGCCTGTCATAACTGCAGAAGGTGTGGCTGGACGCATTAAAAGTGTTGGCATAAGCACCTCAATTCTACAAATTCTCTACGACCCTGCTTTAAAAATATCAGTCCTCGACCAGCGCAGCCGCGTTTCGGGCATACTCGCGTCGCCTGATGGTTCAAAACTCATACTCGAACAGGTGCCACGTGGTGAAGATATTGCAAAAGGTGACAGAATAATCACATCTGGTTTTGGGTCGGTTTTTCCGAAAGGTTTGCTGGTAGGTTTTGTAAGCTTTGTACGAGAAACACCCGATGCCATGTTCAAAGATGTTTTTATAGAACCGGCATCGCAGATTCGTAAGCTTGAAGAAGTTTTTATTATTGTGCAAAAAGTCTTTCCAGATGACACAACCATACAAAAGGAGCGATAATGCTGACAATTAAAAGGATTCTTGTGCCCACAGATTTTTCTGATTTTTCGAAATCGGCACTGCCATATGCAGTAGATTTAGCAAAAAAATATGGAGCCAAAATCACGGTCATTCATGTTTTTGATGAAGAACTATTGTCGCCCATATTTTTTCAGGTTGGCGCTAAAGCCGAAGAATATTACGCTCAACTGCGTGCTGCTTTCGACAACGAGATAGCTAATTTCCTCGCCAGTACCGAAACCGATGGTGTGGAGATAGAATCATTTTTGACAAACGGTAAACCTTTTGTTGAAATAGTCCGTTACGCGCGCGAGAACGGTGTTGACCTAATTGTTCAGGGCACACACGGCAAAACCGGAATCGCTCAGGCTCTTTTGGGTTCGGTTACCGAAAAGGTTGTGCGCAAAGCACCTTGCCCTGTTATGGTAGTGCGCCCAATGAACTTTGAGTTTCGCCCAATATAATGGAGAACAAAATGGATCTCAAAATCGAAAGCGTACAGCTAGTGTTTCCCGAAAACGCTAACATCATATTAGGACAAAGTCATTTCATCAAAACAGTTGAAGATTTGCACGAAGCTATGGTGAACACGAATCCTCGTGCGCTTTTCGGCATTGGTTTTTCCGAAGCATCTGGTGCTTGTGAAATTCGCACATCGGGCACATCACCTATGCTCATAGATTGTGCAGCACAAAACTTGCTTGCTCTTGGTTGTGGTCATGTATTTATGATTGTCGTTGAGGAAAGCTTTCCCATAAACTACCTTCTGCGTATAAAAACTGTTCCCGAAGTGGTGAACATATTTTGTGCCACAGCAAATGCGGTCTCGGTTATAGTTGCGCGAAATTCGCGAGGTGGCGGCGTTTTGGGCATCATCGACGGTGAAGCACCAAAGGGCATCGAGAATGAGGATGGAAAAAAATGGCGTCACGATTTCTTGCGCAAAATAGGCTACAAATTTTGACCTTCGCAAGTCTCGCGTAAAAACTCTAACTCTCCAATTCCCATAATATTGGCAAGTAAAACTGTAACGATGGCGAAAGAAAAAGTAATTGTTGGCATAAGCGGCGGTGTTGATTCGGCAGTTGCAGCTGCAACTTTGATTGCAGCTGGTTTTGAAGTTGTGGCGGTGTTCTTATGCATTGCAAAACTCGATTGCGCCGCTAACGACATGTCTTCGCGCTCGTGTTGTTCGCCCGCAGATGCCGCTGACGCACGGGAAGTTGCAATGCGCTTGGGTGTGGAATTCGTCAACTATGGTGCGGCACATTTGTTTGAACCTGTGCTCGAATATTTTGTACGCGAATACGGTTGCGGTAGAACGCCAAATCCGTGTTGTGTGTGCAATCGCGATGTAAAGCTTTTCGCTTTGCAGAAAATTGCACAGGAATTCGGTGCCACAAGAATTGCCACAGGTCATTGGGCAAATGTTTTGCAGCACAACGGCAAATCTGCCATAGCCCGTGCTCTGTGTGTCGAAAAAGACCAATCTTACGCACTGTGGGCTTTGCCGCAAGATGCTATTAATATGCTCATGTTACCACTTGGTGCCTTTGCATCCAAAGCGGATGTTCGGCAGATGGCGAGGCAACTTGGTTTGGAGGTTCACAATAAACCCGACAGTCAAGAGATTTGTTTTTCGGGTGGTGATGCATATCAAGACATCGTCCGTTTACGTTTTCCGAACGCATTTGCACGTGGTGAGATCGTTCATGTTGATGGTAAAAAAATGGGTTACCACGACGGGTATGGCAATTTTACCGTTGGGCAACGTAAAGGTTTGCGGGTATCACATAAAAAACCACTCTATGTAATCAATATCGATGCCTCTGCGAATAAGATCTATGTGGGTGAGAAGGAATATGTTATGCGAAGCTCACTTGAAGCACACGACTGCGTTTGGCATTTTGACGCTCCTCACGAATTTGAGGCAGACGTACAAATTCGCTACATGCATCGCGGTGCGAAAGCCAAAGTTACACGTACCGACGACGGCTTTTTTGCAGAATTTTTCGAGCCTGTTGCAGCTATAACACCAGGACAATGCGCTGTGATTTACAGTTCGAATGTGCTTTTAGGTGGTGGTTGGATATCATGATTACAGATTCAAACGGTAACTTCAACACGCGATATGCGAGACAAACAGCGTTTGCACCTTTCGGCAAAAATGGGCAAAAGCACTTCTCGCGATCACGGGCATTAATAATTGGAGTTGGTGGTTTGGGTTCTTGGGTGGCAGAACTTTTAGCACGTGCTGGAATTGGTTCATTGTGCTTGGTCGATTCGGACTGTGTTGAGCTTACGAACATTCACCGGCAAGCATTTTACACCGAAGATGATGCAAAAATTGCCGCTGCGCGAAAAGTTGCTGTTGCGCGTGAGAAAATTGCTCACATAAACTCCTCAGTGAATGTGGACATTGTATTTGCGCGTGCGGATGCTTCGAACATTGGACAGTTTGCCGAAAACTGTCAACTCGTTATCGATGGCACTGATAATTTTCCCACGCGCTTTGTAATAAACGATTTCGCGATAAAAAACGAGCTTCCCTGGATCTTTGCCGGTGTTCTCGGTGCAACTGCTCAAACCATGACTATTTTGCCGCATAGGAAGCCTTGTTTGCGCTGTGTTTTTCCCGATATTCCAGAGATTTGTGCAGGGCAAACATGCAGAGAGATCGGCGTTTTAGGACCAGCAGTTTCGGCAATAAGCTCTTTTGTTGCGTTCGAGGCTTTGAAAGTGCTTTCGGGGAATTTTGCTGCGGCAAGCACTTATCTCACCTCTTTCGATTTATGGAACAATCGTCTAATTCAAATTGACACAAAAAACACTTGGTCGCATGTCCATTGTGAGTGTTGCGACGAGCACAATTTTGAATTCTTAGATTTCTAGCGCCATGATTTACCTCGACTATAATGCCACAACTCCAGTTGACGAGCGCGTCCTCGAGGCGATGTTGCCGTATTTTTCGCAAAAATTCGGCAATCCGTCATCAAGCAATCATGCTTTTGGAAGAGAGGCGTATGTAGCCATTGAAGAGGCGCGTGAGAAAGTAGCTGCTTTGATTGGCGCTTCGCCTCGAGAGATTTTTTTCACATCTGGCGCAACTGAAAGCTGTTCTATGGCGATAAAAGGTGCACTTTGGGCAGCTCAAAAGCCTCAAGCGCATGTTATTACAACGAGTTATGAGCATAAAGCTGTGCTTAATGCGGTAAAACGCGTGGGCATGATGGGTTATTTCACAAGCTTCATCTCGCCCGAAATCGATGGTACTGTTCGACATGCTGCACTAATCGAAGCGCTAAGTAATGCGACATTTCTCGTCTCGATTTGCGCAGCAAACAATGTCTTAGGTACTGTGAACGCAATTTTGCCAATGGCAGAAACCTGCGCAGAACGTGGTATATTATTCCACACAGATGCCACACAGGCGATAGGCAAAATGCCGTTCGATGTGCGTACCATCCCAGTGGATCTCGTAAGTTTTTCGGGGCATAAAATATATGCACCGAAGGGCATTGGCGTTCTTTTTGTGCGCGAACGGAAAAAACGCATAAAACTCATACCACTAATTGAAGGTGGTGGTCAGGAGCGTGGGTTGCGTGCGGGCACCGAGAATGTTCCCAGCATCGTTGCACTAGGACATGCTTGTGATATAATTTCGCAAAATCTTGTTCAAGAGAGCACACACATATGCAAAATACGTGACCTTTTTGAGAAAATGCTTATCGAAGCTAATATTGGAGCTGTGGTGAACGGTAACAGAGCTTTCCGTTTGCCAAACACTTCAAATATATCATTTGCGAATATGCCTGCGCAAAAATTGCTCGATCTGTGCGGTAACATTGCGGCTTCTGCTGGCAGTGCTTGCACCTCTGGTGGCGATGACCCAAACTATGCGCTCAAGGCTTGTGGCTACACCGAAGAAACTGCCATGCGAGCGATTCGGTTTTCTTTCGGCAGGTTTTCCACAATTCAGCATGCTATCGATGCGTCCAATGCTCTTGTTGCTACTTGCACCGAAAAGCTCAAATAGCCCAAAAACGTGCTGACTGCACAGAACAATAGAAATTATCGATAGAATGCCAATAGGCGCAAATGTTACTTACACGCTTTTTTCTATCGAAATCGCAGTTTAAAAACATCTGGCTCAAAGAAGAGTTGAGATTTTGTCATATCATGGTTTCACTGTAAAAACAAAAACTCCCGCAGATGCACGGGAGTTTTTGTTTGCGCATGTGCAACAGATTTACACGTAATAAAGCCATCCGTACGGGTCGTTGCCACCTTCGACAATATCGAAAAATGCATTTTGAATTTTGTGGGTTATTGGTCCTCGCATGCCAGGACCGACTGGGATTTTATCGACAGTTGCGAGTGGAGTTATTTCGGCTGCCGAACCGGTGAAAAATGCCTCATCGCAGGTGTAAAGTATCTCGCGTGGAAGCATTTGTTCGCGTACTTCATAACCCAAGTCGCGCGCTATTCGCATAACACTGTCACGTGTAATGCCAGCAAGCACTGAGGCACCGAGTGGCGGAGTGAAAATGATGCCGTCACAAATGATGAATATGTTTTCACCGCTGCCTTCGGATATGAATCCGTTTACATCGAGTGCTATACCTTCTTCATAACCATCAGTAATGGCTTCCATTTTGATAAGCTGGCTGTTCATGTAATTGGCACCGGCTTTTGCAGTGGCTGGGAAAGTGTTTGGTGCCATGCGCGTCCATGTGGAAATTTTGACGTCCACACCTTTTTCGAGTGCTTCTGGTCCGAGATATTTGCCCCAATTCCAAACCCCAATTGCAACATCCACAGGGCATTTGAATGGGTTGACACCAAGTGAATTGTATCCACGATAAACGATAGGACGGATGTAACATGATTCGAGAGCGTTTTTGCGAATTGTCTCAAGAGTGGCTGCATTGATTTGTTCGGGAGTGAAAGGGACGGGCATGCGATAAATTTTCGCCGAATTGAAAAGTCTTTTTGTGTGTTCGGGCAAGCGGAACACCGCTGTTCCCTTTGGAGTTTTGTAGGCTCGTTCACCTTCAAAAACCGACGAACCATAATGGATAACATGCGACAGAACATGTATTTGCGCATCTTTCCAGTTGACGAACTCGCCGTTCATCCAAATAAGCCCTGCCTGATCGTTGAAGCCCATTGATGCCTCCTAAGCGGTTTATGTATGCCAAAAATAACCAAAAAATTCGTATTGGCAAAGCAAAATCGAAAATTGTATGCACAAAAAAGGGCAAGCTTTTTGCTTGCCCTTAAACAACTCATTGATATGATGGTCTGCCACGTTTTGGCGCTGGTGGCGGTGCTTCGGTGTACATGCGTACTACATTCAACAGCATGCCGAGCTTGTTTTTTGGAATTTTGCTAACATTGGAGAGGAGCGCGCGCAGAATTTCCTGAGTGGTAGCTTTAATTTCGGGGGGCAACTCTGCGATTATCGGCGGGAATATAATGGCGAAAAATTGCGATGGTATGTCGCGATGCACAAGATCGGAAGCGGTAATGTCAGTGTGGAATCTTTCGGAGAAGAAACGTGCTAAATATTCGAGACGCGAAAGTGCTGGCAATTCATCGTATTCCCACGCTGCGACTGTGTAGTGAGTGGAGCGGAAAATTTCGGCAAGCTCGATTTTTGTATATTCTTCGCCCCTGTCGAGCCAACCTATCGCTTTGCGCAAAAATTCCATGTTTTTGCCAAATTGCGCGCTTGGTTGTGATACTACTATTGCGTCGGTGGGATTTTGCGGGTTCACAAGACTTAGCACCAATTTGCGCAGCTTTTCGGGCATACGTTTTTTGTTTGAGAACCAACGGCGAATGGAGTCGTATTTGTTGTCTGTCATGTCGGCAAAATATTCGACGCTGAGACCGAATTTATCGAGTAGTAGCTTGGTCTCATCTGGTGGGTAAGCCCAGTAACTGTGAACCTCACCATAGGCTTCGATGCTTTGATCGCGAAGTTCACTTATGGAATCGAGGATTTGGTTGGCAGTTTCGTCGTTGAGTTCATCGCATGGATTTGAAAAAACGAAACCATGTTTTTTTGCCCATTCAAAAATACCGTTGAGTATTTTTATTGTCATACGCAGATCGTTTGCCTTTTGGCGTTCGCGTTGAAGTTTTTCGAGCAAAAATATAACATGCATCTTGTCGATCCAACGAATGCGCCAGCGTGACCAAATGTTTAGATTTGAGGAGTAATCTTTGAAAACCTCGATAGTTGCGGGATCAATTTGTTTGGCGAGATCTTCGTAATATTTATCGCGAATGTACCCGAACTCGGCGTAAAACAACATCATAGGGTCATAACCAGCTTCCTGCGATGCGTCGAGAATTTCGCGCCAACGTTCGGCTTCATCTTGCTCTTTTGTATCGAGCGAGATCTGATGCCGACGCCCATCGGCATCGAAGAACCAGTAGCCCCAGATCTTTTGTGTTTTGAAGATCTTTCCCATGACAATCCTCCACGTAATGCTTATTGTTTTGTATGTTTTTTTTGGGTATGCGGAAACGTATTGTTACTGTTTTTCAGTTTTCATTTTTAAGTTGCTTGCAAACTCACACTACTAAAATAAGTATTTAAATATTTTAAAAAAATACTTTTTTTCAAAATAAACAAATTTTTTGCAAAAAACGAAAAAAAAAACGCGAAACCTTTTGGCTATAAAGGTTTCGCGTTTTGGCAAAATGCAAGTAAAAAAAG
>CAYUDB010000138.1:0-7344 GCA_964443405.1 uncultured bacterium
CTTGCCAAAAAGCCTTTGGAATATGGCACAGTGAAAGTGTTGCTCGCAGCACTCGAAAATCACCGCTCGAACCGCAACAATTTCTGGGCATCTCAAGAAATGGACAGAGCTGCTGAAAACACAGTTCTCAAAGAGCTTGATGAACTTAAAGGTTGGGAAACCACTGCAATCTGGGCAATCTCCACTATCGAGCCGATGCTTGGTTTGTTCGGAACCGTTGTAGGTATCCGCCAGTCGTTCATCGCCATCGAAACCACAATCAAAACCAATCCCAATGCTCAACTCCAACAGATCGTCCCGAGTTTGGCTGGCGGTATTCAGGTGGCACTTATCACCACCATTTTGGGTCTTACCTTCGGCATTCCTATGTCGTTGGCATACTTCTACTATCGCAGCAAAATCGACTGGATCTTTGGCAAATGGGAAGAGATCATCACCGACATACTCAATCAGGCTTAATATCTGTGGAGGGTATCATGTTTAAGCCTGAAACTCTAAGTGAGGGCAGACTATGAAAATAAAATCTGAAGAACTCCCTCAGTCCCCAATGACGTCGATGATCGATATCATCTTCCAGCTTCTGATATTCTTTATGGTGAGCTTGGCTTTGGGCACTATGGAAACACAGACCGCCGATGCCGTAAAAGGCGAAGAACAGAAAGACATACCTGCACTTCCGCCAATGGAGAAAATCTCGTCTCCACAGGAACTTACAACGGGCTTTCTGCTCCACGTCGATAAAGTAAAGGAAAAGCCTTTCAACGGCACACTCGGTGTTTACATACTTGACCCATCGGCACCGACCCTCGAAGATGCCCAGAAGGATTCGCTCAAAAGGCACGGACCATACGACCTAAAACGTGGCAGTGCCGAGCTACAAAAGCGAATAGAGGACGTCATATATCAGACTGGGGTGCGTCCGCGGTTGGAAATTCGAGCCGACAAAGAAACTCCGTTCGGCTATATTCTAGAAGTGATGGAATTCTGCGACCAAGATTCAATTGCGGTTGTGGGTTTCCGCTTTGCAAACGTCAAAAACAAAGTCAACTAAGGGAGGTATATACCATGAAAATGAGAGAAGAACCCCTCCCTGAATCGCCAATGACGTCGATGATCGATATCATCTTTCAATTGATGATATTCTTTCTCGTTACTCTTTCGATCATGCCTGCGGTGAAAGCTGCACCACAGGTAGAAGGTATCATGGACTTGCCCACGCCCAAGAAAGGAAACTCTGAGGCATCGGTTTTGGTGCAATTCCACAAAACACCTTCGGGAGTATTGGACTTCTATGTTCTACAGGGCAACGACAACTCCGCCGAGTTCTACAAATGGCTTTCCGAAACCGGCAGAGCAGTTGTCAACGTGGCTCCGGCATATCCGGCGTTTCGAAATCAGGCGCTTAACCGCTATCAAGTTGTTTACGATGAGATGGCACTCAAAGCTTTATTGCTCGAGATCCGAGATTCTGACCCGGCAGTTATTCTCAGAGCACCCGGAGATATTCCATATGGCTCGGTTGTGGCTATTACTGGCGCACTCAACTCCGCGGGCATCACTAAGATAGCGTGGGTCAAAGGAACGCTTAGCGATCTCGAAGTTGAAATCAAAAAGGCGGCACCAAGAAGGGAGGCTACATCATGAAAAAATTGACTACCCTACTGCTCCTTGCACTGGTCGCCACCGTTTTTGTAAGCTGCGATATACAAGGCGGCGAATCCTACGTAACACTTCCCGAAGCTCCGAAAGTGATATTTCGTGGAGGCATCGGTAAGATCACCATCCGTTACGTTCCGCCACCCGATCCCATCTTCCGCATTTCGAACGCGATGGATTACATCGAGTTCAAAACTATCAAAGATAGCTACGGTGTTCCCGACAAACCGCTCATCATCGAGTACACAGTCGAAACATCGGTTCTCTATCCAAATATCCGCCAGCGCACCGAAAGTCCGCAGTTCAACGATTACGCTCTTCGCGTAGTCCAAAGCTGGAAATACACGCGCTTCGGCACTGGTTCTGTGAAAGTGGCAATCGACGTAGCCAAAAAGAAGATTACCGTTGATGCCTCACAAATTCGTCTCGTCGATCAAGAACCCGGACGTCCGGCACCTAAGATCGGCAATGTTCGCGAACTTGTTCGTCAGAACGGTTTTACCGTTGTGGCAGGAACCATCTATTAAGTTCATTGGGGAGGGGTAAACTCCCTCCCCACTCAATTCGAAAACAAGTGAATTGAAATATAAAAAATCGGAGGCATTTACGATGAGAAGAACTCTTCTTATGGCGGCTTTACTTTTGGCAGCGCTGTTTGCCGAAGAAGGTCAAGCCGACCTCGGCTCATCTGTAACACTTTTGGATCAGGGCATTAAGGCTTTTCAGCAGGGCAAAAATGAAGAAGCCTTAGGACCATTCCAACAGGCTGCTACTGGCTTGGAACAGGTTTTGCAAGGCGTGCTCGCACAAGAAGATGAAGCTTATGCCAAGTACTTTTTGGCAACGGCAAACTACTACATCGCCGCAATAAGCAAAGATGCAGGGCTTTTCGAGTCCACATCGCAAAAATTCATGGAATCGGCAGGCGCTTTCAAAAGCCTCAACATTTTGGGCGAAGAATATGTGCGTTCCAAGTACATGCGTGCGCTTTGCTCTTTTCGCCAATTTGAGCTTGCAAAAACCGATAGACTTCAAACAAAAAATCTCACTTCGGCAATTGGCGATTTCGGTGATTTCCTTTCCGACGACGATGTCAAAAAGAATGCTGCCGATTTCAAAGATCTAATCGAAAATGCGAGCTATTTTAAAGGTTACAGCCACTACATGCTCGGTTTTCTGAAATCTTTCGACAATGCGCAGCTTTCCAATGCTCGCAAACAATACGATGACGCCCAAAAAGAATTCCAAAAGGCAAAGAACTCTTCCGACGAGCGCATTTCCATATCGGCTTCCTATATGGAAGCTATGTCGGGCTATTTCCTTGCTCGTTTGTTCATGCGCGTTGCCGAAGACGATTGGGAAAAGAACCGTCTCGCGTCTGGCGAACGTTTTGCAGCCATCGATTCGGCGCTCAAGGCTTCTATGTCGAGTGTCGATAAGATGATATCATCTTCGGGCACCCAGAAAGATTTGCAAATGTTTGGCACTGTGGCAAAATACAACAACTTGCTTACCATTGGCTCCATCGGCGACCGCGACAACTACAACACCGCCATGGACAAATTCACCGACATGCGCAACGATTCCAAATGGGGTGGCGATATACTCAATCGCCTTGCGTATGGATCGCTTTTGAGCTTCTTGGTTTTCAACAACCCACCTAAAGGCGCCACAGCCGCTCTCGATCGTGTCCTCGATAAAAATGCCGAAGCACTTTACTGGCAAGGCATGGTCAGCTACATCATGGGTGAATACGACGTAGCTAACGGCAAATTTATGGCATATCTTGGTCGTGCAGGCGCAGCCAAAAGCTTGCGCGAGAAAGAAATCTACGCCGATGCCAAATTCCGTCAGGCAGAATGCCAATTTTGGATGGGCGTTAAGCAGAGCAATCCAAGTTATCTTTCTCAGGCAGACGCAGTTTTCAAGTCGCTCGAAAACCCTTCTGGCGAATATTATGATTATTTGCCAAAGCAGGTGCTCGACGTTGTTACTTTGCGTCGTTTCGTCATCGGTCTTGAAACCAGTATCGGCAAAGAGCGCAATGTTTCGGTCTTCGATGCCGCTATGGCGCTTGCTGGTTTGTCTTTGCCCAAAGACGCCGAGAAATACATCAATACCGGTAAATATTTCTTGCAAAAAGGCATACTCTCCGCCGGCGACGAGCGCAAAATCGCCGTTAAGTTCGCCGACCATGCGTTTACGAAAGTCATTAGTTCGGGCGCTTCGAGTGAAGTTACAAACCGTGCGCGCTTCTTGAAAGGCGTTTCGCTTGTGAAATATTCCACAGTGCTCGACACCACCATCTCCGCCGACAAATCTGAAGCCGATAAAACAATCACCGAGGCAAAAACAGTTCTCGACCAATGCGGTTCACCATATTCCGACGAAGCAAAATACGTTTTGGGTATCGCCTACTTCAATGTGAACAAATACGATTTGGCAAACGGCATTTTCGACAACCTCAAGAACAAAGGTCATATCCGCGCAGCTTACATGTATGCACTTGTGAACATCGAACAGAAAAACTGCCCCAATGCTGCCAAAGCGCTCGGTTCCATTCAAGCACGTGTGAAAAACCGCGCCGATTTCTGGTTCCAGCGTGCCGAACTTGAACTTGCAGGGCTTTCTTGCGCCGGTGCTGCATCGGGTGCACCCCCACTTTCAAGTTATAACGATGCTCCCATGACCTACGAAAACCTCGCCGACGAAAAAGCAGAAATTGCCCGCAAAAAAGAAGAAGCACTTTATGTTTGGCAGCGTTCTTCGGCTTTTGTCGAAGTGCCAAATATCTCAGAACTCATCCCCGACAGACCACCAGAAACAAATGTTACACTCGAAATTGCCATCGACCCCGCTGATGGCGACGCAACACTTCTCATTGGTGGCAAAGACAATGTCGCACAACTCATCGACAAAGGACTTTACAAGCTCACCATAAACCGTGGCTCGCACAAAGTTACTGTTAAGAAAAAGGGTTTTTACCTCAGCGAAGATAACTACAAAATAAGCAAATCCGAACGCCTTACCATCAAGCTCAACAAGGCTGTGCGTTATGCTAGCTCGGGCGAGCTTAGTGGCACACAAAAGGCGCTCGCGCTAATCTCCGACGGTGAAAACATTTACGTGGCACCGCAAAGCACCCGCTCGATTGTGAAATTCGACAAAAACGGCTCGAAAACAAAAGAATGGAAATATTCCGAACTTGGCATCGGTGGTGTTTCGGGCTTGGCACTCGACGGTGATAATCTTATCATCGTTGATCCCAAACAAAATCAAGTTATATCACTTGCGCTCGTCGAACGCGAGGAAGAAGCACCCGTTTACGAGGAAACAGCAGTCGATTCTTCCGATACTACCGCACCTGTCAAAATGGCTGCACCAGTTCGCAAGAGCAAAATAAGCGTAATCGCTTATGGCGGTGAAGCTTATGGTTCAAAAGCACTTTCGCGTCCTGGCAATGTCGTTGTAAGTAAGGGCAACTATTACATCTGCGATACCGGCAACAAACGCATTGTTGTGTTTGAGGGCAACGCCTATCGCAAATCCATAGGTGAAGATAAACTTTCGCATCCCATGGGTTTAGCCATGAATGGCGATGAGCTTTTCGTTGCCGATTTGGGCAAAGGTGTAATTTTCGAATATAATGCTTCAGGCGAATTTAAGGGCGAAAAGACGCTCAAGAATCAAGCACAACCTGCGGGCATTTATATCAGCAACGAAGGCTTTATTTTCGTTGCCGACTACGCGAAGAACAGCATCATCAAATATACCGACGAGTTCAAAGAATTGGGTCCTGCGGCGAACGCCATAGTTGCGCCCATGCAGATGACACAAATCGGTGAAGGTCCTGCAGCTATGGTTTACGTCGCCGACAATGCCGGCGTAACCGTGCTCAAAGGTGGCTGGGACAACGCTTACATGCCCGAGTAAGGTAAAATTTCTTTTGCCAAAAAAAGGCAGCCAGCATTACAGTTGGCTGCCTTTTTAATTGATTACAAGAAAACGGAGGCAAATTTCGATGACAGAAAACACTAGCGCTGAGATTACAGGAAGAATCACAGGAATCAAATATGATTTTCGTTTCACAGATGGAATTTCGATAGAAAGAATAGAAACATCATCCGATTTCGACATCAATAAGTTGCCAACTACTTTTATTCTCAACTATGCTGATTATTCGTTTGCCATTTCGAAGTGGGTTTCTCCAAAACGCACACGCTCTTATCCATATGAAAGAGTTTATAATACACTCAAATTTGGCAATCGAGTTGCTGTAATTCCTGTAGTGAAAGACGAAGGAAACAAAGGTGACAGAGATTTTATACAATGGGATACAATTTCACTGATGAGTTTGCTTAACGTTTTTGTGATTTTTGCTTACTATGACGCTGCGAACAGAAAGAGCGGAAAAGAAGGTAAAATCACAGACCAAAAATTTAACAATGGTTTTGTAGTAGGTAAAATCGAAACAATTAAAAATTATCATAGTTCTGCGTTGCATTGGAACCTGAATGAATTAAATGAAAATCTTTCTGCAATATTCGAGAAAGCAAAGACATCTTATGATGCTATTGCTCGTTCTACAGGAGTGGAACTTCATGCTACTGATGAGATTGTCAGACGTAAAAGGCTAATAGAAAAGGATGTTTCTAAATTCATGGAATTCTCCAGAGATAAGGCGGAACAAGCACAATCAAGGGAAGTTGAAACTGTTCAGCCTAAAGAAAGCTTATCCAGTTTGACGAAAGCAAAAATCACAATTACGAATTATTTAGGTGGGCGCTATTTTTTTACTGTTGACGAAGTAAAATTTGAGTCTGGCAAGCTGTTTCTTACTGAAGCAAAGCATACCAAAAGGGGCTTACTTCCGAGCATCGGCGACATTAAAGATGGATTGCTCAAAGTGATTTTATATTGTAATTTGTCTGAGGTAAAAATAAACGGGAAGAAAGCCGATTGTCAGGCAGTTTTGGAGTTGACTTCCTCAAAGCTTAATGGGCAAATAAACTCTGCAGCGAGTAAAGAAAGCGTTACCGATTTCTTTGGCAAAAACAGATTTCGGCAGAAAGAAAAAGACCGCGTAGAAACCTTGTTCAAAGAAGCTCAAGCCAATAATTTTCTTGTAAAAATTCAAAAACGTGATGATTAAAAGCCCACTAAGATATCCTGGCGGTAAAAGCAGAGCAGTAGAGCTTATTTCGAAGCTTGTGCCAGCATTTGACGAATTTCGCGAGCCTTTTTTGGGAGGCGGTTCTGTATTTCTTTATTTGAAACAGCAGTTCCCTGACAGAAGATTTTGGGTAAACGACCTATACTTCTCTCTTTTCAAATTCTGGGAAATGTGCCAAAACGATGTCAGTGTTGTAGTTGAAAAGATTTACGAATGGCGTGATGCTTACTCTGATGGCAAAATGCTACACAAATATCTCACAAACAACGTTGCGACATTCAACGATATTGAAACAGCTGCAGCTTTTTTTATTTTCAATCGCATAACTTTCTCTGGTACTACTGAGAGCGGTGGTTACAGTGAGCAGGCATATAGTGGGCGTTTCACTGAAAGTAGCATTCGCCGATTAAAACAGTTTAGTAAACTACTTATTGGAATAAGAATCACAAATTGCGATTTTCAGGAAGTAATTGAAGCAGACGGTAATAATGTTTTCGTTTTTCTGGATCCCCCCT
>CAYUDB010000139.1:0-2777 GCA_964443405.1 uncultured bacterium
CGCGATGTGGTTGTCGAAAATTACCACGTTTACCGCTCGAACACTCCCACTGTGTCGGGTTTGGTGCACCTTAAAGCCTGTGCCGATACCTTCTTCACCGATTCCACCGTAACAAACGGCACACCATACTATTACGCCATCATCGCCGAATTTCCACGCGGTGCTACATCTGCCTACTCAAACATGGCTTATGCAACACCTCGCAACGGCACATTCACAACATATTACGATACAATCGGTTTCGATGATGGTATTCCAAATGCTACAGGCTCTTATGCACCCGGCAATGGCTTTGGCACGCTCATGTATTCAAACTCGCGTGGCAAGGTTTTCAAGTTGCTTTACTATTTCAACACCACAGGAGCATTTTCGCCCCAACTCTGGACAGCAGACGCATCAGGCAGACCTTCTGGACTATTGTGGGATTCGGATGCATGGCCTGAGATTACTGCCACGGGTTGGCGTGGGGTTACAGTTCCTGCTTCGCGCACAATTTATTACAACGGTGGCAAATTTGTGGCAGCATGTATTTTCGGAGACCGCTCTACTGGTTTGGGCGTCGATGTGCCCGGTGAAGGTTATTCATTCGACTACACATCAGGCACACCAACAGGCACCTGGGCAAGCGTTGTTGACTCCACATATATGATCCGTGCCGTGCTCGAATATAAGCCAAACACAGTTCAAATAGAGCTGGTGCGAAATACACTCAATGCTGGATGGAATCTCGTGAGCCTACCTTTTACCAACACCGATTCTCGCGTAAGAGCTATATTCCCAACTGCTTTTGCAGGAGAAGCTTACACTTTGAAGTTTTTACCCGAAATTGGCACTGTGGGTTGGAGCATCGACACAACAATCACCCCGATAAACGCATACTGGGTCAAAACCACACGCGAGACAACTTACACCCTCACCGGTGAAATTCCATACACATCACAAGATGTATTCGTGCGCCCTGGTCTAAATCTCATTGGAGTGCCCGCCAAAATGGAAGGCTTTGCTGTATCAGAACTTATCACATATCCATCCGACCTTTTGGGCATCACTCCTTACGTTTACGAGTATGATCCTGCACGCGACGCCATGGTACCGGTTACCCGCCTCTATCCAGGCAAAGGCTATGCAGTTTACGTTCTCCACGGACCAGGCTATATCCGTTTTCAATAACTGCACCATGTAAGAGATCCACTACCGAAACTCGTTAAAGTATCAGCGATTGTGACACAATAGCGGCTCCGTAAAGTACCGTTTCGCGTAAAATTCGACTTTGTTTGTAAAAAATTCAAATGCGTTTTCTAATTGCGAACACAAATTCAAACATACAGCGAAATTGATGCCAAAAATTTCCATAAGGCTCTCATGCTTCGGCAGATAAGCTCACGCGGTTTCGACTGCATGCAAACACTGTCCCTATGCAAGTGGAAAATTGACGCTTTACATTTCAATGATTTGTTGTGAAAGTAGCAAACTTACACCGATGAGCGCAAAAAATATCGACTGCTATATATTGCCGTGCAACACGCTCAAAGATACACAGAACCGGTGTCGGCGGTGCCGATGCAATGCCAAAAATTTGCAAAACTGCAACAATGGCTTAACTTTCGTTTGACAACGCGAAATCAATTTGCACATTATCAAAACCTATGTTTCGAGAAAAGTTCAACTAATAGTTAGGAGGTTAACATGAGGTTCGCAAAGGTCGCAGTTTTGGCGATCGCATGTCTGAGTGCCGCATTTGCGGGCACAGTTACCGGATCTTTAGTCTTCATGTCCGGTGAAATCACCGTTGCCGACGCGCCCGGTGTAGCAGTTTTCATGACTACCGGTCAAATGCGCGAATTTTTGTCGGGTGGTCTCGACATTACCGCAGTTGCCACAGGTTTGACCGCTGCTCCATGGAATTTTGAAGTTACTTACGATTTCTCTGACGACAGCTCATATTGGGCATTTGGTGGCGCGGTTCCCAGCCTTGCCGACCTTACCGGCGGAAACTTTGGCATTTCTTCATCAAGCCCAATTCACACAGTTGGTGGCAATGCTTCCGATGTCGAAATCGAAATCGATGACACAGTTGACGTTACAGTTGTTGTGCGCCCTGGCAGCATACCGTTCACAAACATCCTTGCCGATATGTTCGATTACACAGCAGCGGTTTTGTCCGGCGACCCCTCAATGTTCTTCTATGAGGCAACTTACGAAGTAACCGACACAATCTGCATCTTCGAAAACGTCGCGGCTGGCATTAAGCAAATCCGCTTCTATCAAGATGAAAACCGCAACAGAGAATTCGACGAAGGCGAACTATACGCTTTCGCAGAAACAATGGATACGTCAGTTGTTATGGCAGTTTATGGTGGCGAGCGCCCCGAATTTCAGGCAGTGTGCATGCTCGACCCAGCAAAAGTCGAGTCATCACCTCGCGTAATGGCTCCATCCATGAGCATGTATCCTTCGCCTTTCAACTCCGAACTCATCATCGATCTCGGCACAATCAACACTTCCTATCGCGTCGAAATCTCCGATATGCGCGGCACAGTTGTGCACTCTGCCACTTCCAATACGCCCATCTACAAATGGCAGCCCGCATCGCAACCTTCGGGCATCTACACAGTGCGCGCCACTTTCGGAAACAAAATCGTCGAAAAGAAAGCTATTTATATCAAATAGGTGCCACTCAGAGCGCATGGCGCTCATCTAGATCCAGGCGGAGCACTCTTTCAGATGGAGCGCGCAGCGCTCATCTACTGATACACCTGAGCGCATAGCCTCCTTTA
>CAYUDB010000139.1:2877-7335 GCA_964443405.1 uncultured bacterium
GATGCGGCTACGCCGGAGCGCAGAGCGCTCATCTAGATGCGGCTACGCCGCCTGACCTTTCACTATTTGGCGGAAATCTCGCCGAAACGGATGCTACGCACCCTTATTGGCTTTTGTGACATCAAAAAACCACCAAGCGAAAAGTTTGGTGGTTTTTGTGTTATGAGCGCCGCATGGCTCATATGAGATGCCTGGAACGGGAGTGCACTCTTTCAGATGGAGCGCAGAGCGCTCCTACACCTGAGCGAATGGCGCTCATCTGCTGATACACCGGAGCGCATACCCTCCTTTAGATGCGGCTACGCCGGAGCGCAGAGCGCTCATCTAGATGCGGCTACGCCGCCTGAACTTTCACTATTTGGCGAAAATCTCGCCGAAACGGATGCTACGCACCAGAATCAGTCGGCAAGACGCAATGGTGGACCCCACCCAAGTTTCGTGCGCAGAACATCGAAGAAATTGTTGCCGTTGAGCTTCACAAATTTTGCCTCATGTGCAGATTTGTGCACTGTTATTCTGCCAGAAGCCGGCAGTCGCTTGCTAATTTGACCGTCAAGCGTGAGCTTAGGCGCACTATTGATGGCGGTGCAACAAAATGAAAGCTCAACTTCTGCGTCCCCGCGCACCAATAATGGACGTATTGCAAGTGTATATGGCGCTATAGCAGTGAACAAAAGTGCGTCCACATTCGGTGCCACAATCGCTCCTCCCGCTGCCATAGAATAAGCAGTTGAGCCAGTTGGCGTTGCGGTTATAATCCCATCGGCGCAGAGTTTGCACACAAAAGAACCGTTCACTTCAATGCCAAAAGTCATCGTCCGCGAAGAACCACCTTTGTCCACAACCACCTCGTTGAGCGACAGAAGAGGTTTGCGCAAAAAATCTTCCGAGCGCACCTCAAGCATCATGCGCCGTTCCACACGAAAATTGTCTGCCAAAATCTGCGCAAAAGCAATGTCAAGTTCATCTGGCAAAATCTCAGTCAAAAAACCCAAACGCCCAACGTTTATGCCCAAAATCGCCGCGTTCGACCTGCAAAATGCTCGCGCCGCCGAAAGCATTGTGCCATCGCCCCCCAACGATATTATCAACTCAGCATCGTGCATGTCGCCAATTTCACAACCCTCACTCAGCTCAGCCATCTGAGCCAATGATTTCTCGACAGCAACTTGCACGTTTTTACCTGCAAGTTCAACTATTTTCCGCGCAAGTGGAATCACTTGTGGCTTAGCTGTATTTGCGAAAATCCCTATTTTTTCCACAACCTATCCTTTAATCGACAGTTGCCACTTTTATACGCGGCTACGCCGGAGCGCAGAGCGCTCGTCTAGATGCGGCTACGCCGCCTGACCTTTCACAATTTGGCGGAAAGTGGCGAAAATCTCGCCGGAGGCGCTGAAAAGGGGGCTCCGCATCCCTAAGGTCAGAACATCATACAGCGAAACAGAGTGAGGCGCCAGTTTGCACAAGCCTCACCGGAAAGTTAACGAGCGATAGTTACTGTGCCTTCGCAAACAACCTCATCGCCGGCGCGGATAATGTAAAGATATACGCCCTGTGGCAATGAGTTGCCCGAATTATCCTTGCCGTTCCAACGACGAGTTTCGGTATCGGCAAGCCCTGTTATTGGTCCCATGTCGCGGCGATAAACCTCGCGCCCACGAATGTCGAAAATTATCAGTTCTGCAGCAGTGGAGAACATTTTCGGATAATCGAAAAGCTCGGTGTCGTTTATACCGTCGCCATTTGGTGTGAACGGATTGATGTGCAAAAGACAACCAGTCTGTGGCTCGATTAGAAAATCAAATGCAACCGTAGTGCCGTTCGAAACACAAAAATCAACGGTGTCGCGCACGGTAACAGAAACTCGAACAGTCTCGCCAGGAGCAAATGTAAGCCCATTGTTCTCGGGCAAAAACCGCGCTGCAAATCCACCAGCTGTGGGTGTCCAGATGAAATTCGATGCCCCAAATGTGCTGCCATATATCGAAGCAGAAAAACTCACTGTGTCCACACCAGCGGGCATATCGTCGATTTGCAAAACTATGTCCTGATGCGTGTCGGATACCATAGCGCCGTCGGTAGGCGTTAGCATTTGAACTGCCGGTGGCTCATAATCCACTGCAAAGTTCACACAAATGGGCGCCGCAATTTCATTGCCCAAAACGTCCGCAGCCGCAACAACGCAAAACGTGTGCACGCTCCCACTAGGCGAAACTGTGGCAGGAACAAAACGCAAAGTCGTGCCGTCAAAACTAAGACGCGAATCGGTTAAACCAAACTGCACACCATCGTAAGAGACCGCAATTGTTGCGGCGTCCACACCGTTTGCATCGACTAGGGATACTATAATCGTCTCGGGTTCGCATGCCACTGCAGCGCCCTCAAATGGCACAAGCACTGTAACCACTGGTGCACCCGATGCCACAGAAAACTCAAAGCATGTGTCGATGATGTTTGTACCACAAAATGATGTGTCCGAAAGATCGGCGAGGTGCACACAGAAGTTAATTGTGTCGCCGCCACTCCACATAATTGCGCATGCTTCAGGCGCAAAAATTAGGGAATCACCAGTGGCAAAATACGTTATGCAGCCCGAATCGTAGGTGAACGTCTGTCCGTTCACTGTGATTTCGGTGGCATTAATGTCGATACCGGCACCACCGTCTGTTATTTGCACAGCGACATGTGGTGCGGTTTCTTCTATTACTTCGCCCGCAGCGGGGTGTATTGTGGCAAAAGCAGGCGGTGTTGCGTCAACGAAGAAATTAAGGCAACGCGCAGAACCAAAACTGTTGCCTAGAAGGTCGTCGAGAGCCACAACGCAAAGCGAAATAGCCGAACCCTCTTCAAGTGCAGAAGGTATTGCCACAGCAACGCGCAAAGTTTCGCCACCAGCACTAGATGTCAGGGCAACACCAGTAGAAGCTGCGGTGAGGTAAGTTGAATCGTCTGCTGCACGCAAAACCATGCCCAGTGAAGAGATATTGCACCCATTAGCATCGGTTGCAGTAAAAATCATGGAATCGGGAACGCAGGCGACGAAAGCACTATCTATAGGTCGCACAAAATCCACTGCAGGACCACCCGACTCGATGAAGAAATTCCAAGTAACACTGTCGATGTTCGCCACACATGTGTCGGGGGAATCGGCAGCACGCACGACTATATTCACCTCTTGCCCGCCCGAAAAGAACATTGACGCAACTGATGGTGAAAAACACCAGCGCGAACCGGTAACGTCTATAGCAGCATGGGGAACTGTAAAAGTTGTGCCCTCGACAACGAAAACTATCGAGCTTACATCGACACCGCTTAATGCATCGTTTATGTCCACGCAAATATCAGGCGACGTCGAAGAAACGGTGCTGCCCGTAATTGGCGACAAAGTCGAAAAAGTGGGTGGCGTAAGGTCAAATATAAAGTTGCGGCGATCGGTGCGCGAAAGCGCATTGAACAGCGAATCGTAAGCCGATTCTAACCAAATTGTTACCTCAGTACCATCAACAATAGAAGATGGTGTCCAAGTTATGGTTACCGAATCGGGGAAAACAGTGTGCGTCAACGTTGGTGATGTTAAATCGAGTGTCATCGGTGTGCCATCAATTTCTAAACCCACGCGAATAGAGTCGGTCAAAAGTCCATCGATGTCGAAAACCGTCATGTGCACCGCATAGGCATCACAAGCAACAAAAATGCTGTCGGAAGAAGGGTTGCGAATGTAACATGTGGGTCCACCTGCGGGCACATCGAAAGTGCAACAAGTGTCGGTGGAATTTGCAGCGCAAACATCATCGGCACAATCGATAAGCGTCCAGCAAACTTCGATTACATCGCCACCTGCAAAAATTGGTCGGCTGGCAGGGTTTATACGCAATGTATCGGCAGAAGTAACAATGTCAGTGTAGCTAATACCGTCTATTTCGGCAGTAGCAGTGATCTCTCCACAACCCAAATCGGTGGCTACAATAAAGATATCTGGGCTTATCGATGAAACTATGCTGCCACATTCAGGCGATATGTATGAGACTTCGGGACCCACTCTATCGAGGAAGAAAGACCAGTCGAGCACATTCACATTGCCCAAAAGGTCCTCGGTAAAAACGCGTATGGTCATTGTGCCCGATGTCGGGAAAGGCGTGATAGGCACCCACGTGAGTGTGCCTGTGGCTGTGGCAAAAGAAAGTGAGGCATCGCCCCAGTGTGCAGTTTCAGAATATCCTGCACCGTCGGTGGCGGATATGGAAAGCGTTGTTACGTTCAAACCCGGTGCTGTGTCGATGATCCGCGCGACTATGGAATCGCGAGAGCAAGAAAACCACGAGCTTTCCGGCGGAAAAACAACAGTGCACACTGGAGGTTCACAGTCCACAAGATATGTCCAGCCGGTGTCGAGTGTGTTGTCGTCGCAATAATCTGTGGTGTCTTGCGCGCGAACGAAAAGTCGCAAGTCTTCAC
>CAYUDB010000140.1:0-7318 GCA_964443405.1 uncultured bacterium
GGGTCGTAGAACGATGCGTTTGCCGAAATGGAGAGCCTGCCCTTTTTTGAGTTTTTGTTACTATCTTTTTTCTCTTTTGCCAGCGAAACGCCTGCCATAAGCGCAACAATAAGCAACATTACAACAAATTTCTGCGTTCTCATTCAAAACTCCTTGCCAAATTTATAACAATATAATCACTTTTTTCTCTTTCGCAAGCGCACCTATGAACGTATGTCAAGTTCACAAAACACGTGCATAATAAGCGAATTTGTTGTGCTTATTTTAAAAAAATTTGCATTTTCTTTTGCAAACGCGATGGGAAAAATTCATTGATTTGATTTTCTATTTTTGAATTGCACAATCTCGTGCAATTAACCCAGAAAATGGCACCGCACGTCTCTTTGCACAAAAAAATGGGCACCAGCTTTAGCCTGCTTTTTCAAGTAACAAATCTTCGGGCGCAAGAGTTTAAAAAAAAACGCCCTGCGATGGTGCAAGCCGTTTCTAGAGTGCGAAACAATTTGTTTTGCGAGGTTTGTTCGTCGCTAACTGTAGTGCTGCCGTGTATGAAAATTTTTTCTTGCTGCCTGTTTGGCAGGATAGATGACGAAGTGTGTTTTATAATCGCGGCATACCAGGTGTTTTCAGAGGCGCGCCGCCTGCACGAGCAAATTTTCGCAAAAGTTTGTCATGAACGAACCACGAATAGCTTTCACGGTTACATTTGCAATTATGCCACTACGTGCAGGCGGTGTAGCCACTTCAAATGCGCAAAGTGCGCTTATTGTTGCGCGTCAAGCTCATCGAGAAGCTTTTTAATAGAATCGAGCGATTCGGTGGGCAAAACGTCGAAGCCTTTTGTAGCCTCGTCGCGCGATGAGATGAAATCGAGGCGGTCGGCAAAACGTTCGCGCAAAAACTTACAATACGCCACATCGGTCATGTTCGGGTTGAAACCGTCGATGGGCATGTACGAAAGCTCTTCGATGCCGGTGAATTTCACAAATTCGGCACGATTTTCGACAAGACGCTCAAGGATATCGAGTGTGATTTCCTTGGGTACTTTTTTGGTGATAAACGAACCAGTGTTCAGAATGTAACAGCTGACACCACGCTCGAAAAGCGACTTGAATTTGAGGTAATCTTCGCGCAAAGGATATGTGCGGAATGGGTTTGCATAAGGCTCAACAACGAGTTTGTCGAGGTCAACATTCACAACACGCTCGGCTGATGTGCGTTTTGTGGCAAGTGTGGCACCAAGTGTCGAGGCGAGCACAGGACTATCGATTTTCACCACCGGCGGTAGCGATGGGTCTTTCATAAGCCAGAAAACTGAGCTTATTGGGTCGTCAATTTTATCCACACGGTTGGGCGACCAAAGATCGGATTTGACGGCACGACCGTTGTCATTGCGAATGTCTTCGGTAACGAGCACAAGCTTGCTTGTTTGCTCATCTACCGAAACGCCAATGTTTTGCGCGGTAAGTATGTATTTGTTGTCGGGGTCACCAATTTTGTAATCGGCGGTTTTATCGAAATATGACGGCTCAAGAGCTATCGACGAGTAGTTTTCGGTGTTGATGATAAAAGCATCGTCGTGCAGAATGGTGATTTTGTATTTGCCATCGTGTTTGGCATGGGTGAGTGTGGATTTGCCTGAGCCAGAAAGCCCGAAGAACGCAAATACTTTGTTGTAATCGTCGTAACGTTTTAGCCCACCGTGGCAGGATGCGTAACCGTTGCGATTTGCAGTGCCCCAAGCCAAAGTGAGTGTGCCCTTTTTGAACTCCCCAAAATATCTCATGCCGAAAATACCTGCACAGTTGTGCTCCGAATCAAAAAACGAAAGTCCCAACGGAAAATCGGGATGCTGCCAATAGGGGTCGGCAACAACGAGTATTTCGAAATCGTTGAGCATGCGTGAACGCTCGTACATTTCGCGAAAACGTGTTTCAAACCATTGGAAATTGAGAAGCCAGCTGAGCATTTGGTTTTCGAAACCTTGAGGCATAAGCAAGTTTGCCTTCACCATAAAATCTTCATGCAAGCCGATAAGTGCTTGTGCATGATACATTTGCTTACCGCGGGTTTGATAAACAGCTTCGCGTAAAATCTCTCCGTATTTTTTCACATCAATGCCCGGAGTGTAAGCAATTCGGCGGGCTTGAGCACAGCGTCCAACAACTCCACCTTCGTTGAACACGAGCACAGTGGAGCCATAAGGCAAACCGTGATACTCTGGACGATAGATTGGGATGTCGGTTACAATTGTGCCCGGTGAACTTTTGGCGAGGAAATACGCCTCAGTAACCGATTCGATTTTCTTCACATTGTTGCCAAAAAAAGCAGACTCGAAAACCGAGCGATACGGAGATATCCTCGATTTATCGGCGAGAGATGTATGAACCATAAAAACCTCCCCATTTTGGTTGCCTATTAATTACGAGAAAACTTTCGCACATGTCAAATACTTTGTGCGAATGCTTCGCCCGTGCAAGCGCTACAAAATTCCGCCATAACCGTCGCCCAAAAAATAGCGGTGCCGCATACACAGTTTGCCTGACCTGAAAATGTAACAACTTATTTAGAGACAATTTGTTGCAAAAAAACACCACCAGTTTTTCTTTGGTGGTGATAATTTGGTAAACGGCAAACCGTGTTTGCAGACAATTTCAAAAAGCGCATGAACGCACGCTTCATTTTTAAGTTATCGCATTTAGCACATTGAGTTAGAAAATCAAGCTCACGGCAAAATTGCCAAAACCTATCAAGGCGATTAGCCGAAAACACAAAACATGTGCTCCGCAAAAACGTCTTCGAGCATTACTCGTGGCATTTTTCGATGGTGCCGAAAAGCACATTTGCCGCAGGCGGTCTTTGCGTAGGAATGCGAATTTGTGAAACGTCCACGCCAAGAAAACGCGCCAACTCTCGACGTATTATCGGGATACATGTGCGTCCCTGACATGGTCCCATGCCCACACGCAAAAAGCGTTTAAGCTCATCAAAATCGGTGTAGCCGTTTGCAATCGCCGCACGAATTTGTGATAAATCAATATCTTCACAACGGCAAACCGCTATTTCTTTTGGTTCACAAGCATTCATTATATAACCTCGCTTAATTGTATCCTAAAAGTTTTTCTGTCCAGCGCAAAACTTCGCGTTGTGCAGCTGTAAGATTGGCGAGAATTGTGCAGCCAGCTGCGTTTGGGTGTCCACCACCACCGAACTTGTTCGCAATGGCGCTTATATCAAGTCCCATGCGGCTACGTAATGAAACGCGTATTAGGTTTGCTTCAATTTCCTTAAATAGCACTGCAACGTCAACATCCTTAACCGATAGGGCAAAATCGATTATGCCTTCGGAATTTTCGGGATGTGTGGCAAAATTGCGTGTCATAGCACGATCGATGGTGAGAAAAAGCACACGTCCGCCGTGAAACGAGCGTGAATTGAAAAAAGCTATGCCCATGTTGCGCAAGTAGTCTTCTTCAAAATTGAAGTATATTTCGGATGTTATAAACTTTGGGTCGGCGCCAAGTTCCACGAGTTCGGAAGCTGTGCGAAGCACCTCGGCATTTGTATTGTTGAAAGAAAATCTGCCAGTATCGGTTAACAGGCTTATGTAAAGTGCCGATGCGGAAGCGGCATCGATTGGCGCGTCGATTTTTTTGAGTAGTGCAAAAATCATAGCGCCAGCTGCGGCGCATTCGGGCACTACCCAGTTTATGTGGGCAAAATTTGGGTTGCCGTCGTGGTGGTCGATGCAGATGAAGGTTTTGCTATCATCGCGCGTAAAAGCACCCCAATCAATGCGGTCAGGACTCGAACAGTCCACGGCTAAAACGAGGTCGTAATCCTGTGGCTGGCTTCCAAAACCATAGTAATACTTTTTGAGAAGCTCATAACGTGGCGGAATATTCAGTGGCGCGGGAATGTAGATTTTTTTGCCCATTGCCGAAAGCGAACGTTGTAAGGCAATAATGGCACCCAAACAATCGCCGTCGGCACCGGTGTGCATGACAGCTACAATGTTTTGCGCATTTGCAACCGCATCTGATACTTCAACCGGAACTTGCACCATGCTTTCCTCAACTGGTAAGTTCGAGTGTTGGTCTTTAACCACGATTTCAGAGTAGCAATAATTTTTGATTGCAAAACAATCTATACAAATTAAATTTCTTTTATAAAAAAGCAACTACAACGCGAGGAAAAAACGATGCACAGAGAGATTCTCACGCTGGGCAGATTTTCGCTGCACAGTTGGGGGCTAATGGTGGCATTGGGTTTTGTTTTCGGCATCATTCTAGCGGTGCATCGTGCTCGAAAAGCCAAATACTCCACCGATAACGTTTACGATCTTACAATTGTCCTAATACTTTCATCGATAATAGGTTCTCGCCTATGGTATGTGGCAACGCACATATCCGAATTCTCCCAAAACTGGATTGATGTTATTAACCCATTTCAGGGCAACACTTTTGGCATATCGGGCATGTCGATGGTGGGCGGTGTTGTTGCCGCAATAATAGCTGCCGCAGTTTTCTGCCTCATCCGCAAGGTAAACATCTTCGAAATCGGAGATATAGCTGCGCCAGCATTTTTATTTGGCATGTTTTTTGGCAGATTCGGTTGTTTTCTCAACGGCTGTTGTTTCGGCAATCCCTCAGACGTATGTTGGTCGGCAATTTTTCCCGAAAACTCACCAGCTGGCAATATTTTCCCACATGTGCACATCCATCCCACACAAATTTACGAATCGCTTATCGATTTGTTGCTATTTTTCTTGCTGCTTGCACTTGAGAAGCGTTACAAAAACTTTCGTGGCTGGTCTTTTTGGATGACTTTTGTATTCTACGGCATAGGGCGTGCCATTGTGGACTTTTGGCGTTGGTACGAGCCACAGGAAATACTATTCACATACTGGGGTGGCAATCTTTCGGTGCATGGGGCAATAGCTTTGGTTCTCGCTGCTTTTTCCGCCATTATGATTTTCTTAAAAGTTGGGCGCGACAAACACCGGTAAGCGCCATTGGTGATTTCACCCGCTTTGCGCACTTTTTCACAAGTGACTGTCGTGAAGCAATGTGGTATTATTCAAAAAAGAATGGCAAGAGCTTTAGTGCCGCTCGATAATGTCGCGACGGAGAAGATTGTAACGGTTGTCGTCGAGATGAGGACGCAATTTTTCGCAAGTGATAAGTGCTGCGGCAGTTTTGTTTTGTTGCATCTGCACAACGAGCAAGTTGAAAAGTGCTGTGGTGTCGGTGGTGTCGAAGTTGTGCGCGAGGGTCAAATATTCTTCGGCAGCAGATAAGTCGTTGTGTCGATATGAATAATGGCTACGCGCAAAAAAAGCACGCATGTATGCACCGTAAATTGTCTTCTGGCGCTCATCCCATTTTGCACGGCGTGCAATTGTGGCATCGATTTCGAAAAACGCAGCTGGCGCCGCAAACCGTTTTTGCAAATTCGACTTGCGCGAAATCAAACCTTCGGGCACGCCAGGAAAACTACGTGTGAAAAATTCTTCCTGCACAAATGAATAAACCTCACCACGTCTGTAATCGACAACAAGAGAACGCACCATACGCTCAAAAGCCGCCTGTAATACTTTGGGGTCGTAGGGTTTACCTTGCTCAAACGGCGTGACAAAGGTGATGAACTCATCGGCAGGGCGGCGCATAAAAGCAAATTCGTCGCGTTTGTTTAGCGCGCGCACAAACCATGACCGCCGCAAAAGTTCATAGTCGATGAGCAGGACATCTGTGCGCAGGTTTTCGCCAAGCTGCAAATAAATTGCAGGCGAATACATATCCCAGTTGCCGAGTATCGCTAAAGAGTTTGGACGCATAAAAGAAAGCACATTTTCAGCAAATTCCCTCGCCGAATAATCGTCGCTACGGTCGCATGACGAAAAATTTGCCCAAAGTGATGCCACAACTAAAATCACACCCACGAGCGAACCCTTCCATTTTGCCACAAAAGCATGCTGAGCAAAAAGTGCACACCCAAAAACCGTAACCACTGCCGTCGGCAGAAAATATGGGTCGATGTCGGGGATGGAATAATTGAGTGCATAAAGTGCGTCGAATAAAATGGTTACAAGCAAAATCGCCGCAAATAACGCAACACTATTCGCCCGCTTTCGCCATAAAGTGAGCGCACCCAGTACACCCAAAATTGCCACAGGTAAAGCAAATGGCGCGTTATTCCAAATAATTGACCAGCTCATGCGAAAATCTTTTAAAAGCTGCGTCCACGGTTTCGTGAACATCCACACACGATATTGCCAACCTGTAACGTGCCGAACAAAATAATCCCACTCATGCGGCGAACCCCAGTTTAAGATTGGAGAACACGCCGAACGAATTGGCAAATATGCAAAAATCGTTGCACCAAGAACAAATGAACCGCAACAAGTTAGTATAAGTTTCCAGCTAAGCTTCGCGCGATTGACAAATATCAATATTGCAAAGGCAGGAATGTAAAGTATTGTGGTCATGTGATTTGCAAAAGCTAATGCCAAAATATACGAAAAAAACACCAGAAATTTCGCCTCGCTCGTTTTGTGCCATGTGCAAAGCACCAGAAACGCACAAAGCTGTGCGAATAGCGCGAAAGAATACACTTCCGTCACAACCGACACATCCCAAAGCAATTTCCCTACAGGCAAAAGCAATGCAGAAAAAACAGCAACCAATTTGTGAAAATCAAAAGTGCGCAAAATCAAATAAGCCACAGCAGTGCTAGCTGCACCGAAAACAGCAGCCATCACATTCGTGCCCAAAACAGGCGGAAAAAACAGACGCGCAAAAAGCGAGCCTAAAAGCGAAAACAACGGGTAGCCCGTTGGGTGTGCAATGCCCAAAACTTTGCATACCGCCGCAAGTTCGCCCGAATCGGAAAGCGCTACAGTTGGGCAAAGCGTGCGCAAAAACAAGGCTGCACTCGCACCAAAAACCGCAAATGCAACCGTCGCATCAGATATCGCAATTTTCTTGCTCAATGTCATCATATTTGCCAAATTCGCACTTTTAGAATCTTTGTCAATTCTTTTGTCGATATCTGCGGCATCGCATTGTGCAATTTTGGCATAAAAAATCTAGAAGCAAAGGTCAATTTTGTTTTACAAAAACTTCTCACGCTTGGATAACATGGTTTCGTGAAATTCCTAATTGCCGCCCCAAAAAAAACATCCTCCACAATTTCCGTGTCCATTTTGTGGACGCGCGATGCATGATAAAAACAAATACACCATTGCAAACTGTAGCTTCAAATTGTAGAAACGCGTATGCAGTGATGGAATTTGACAGTTTTAGTTGTTTGCAAATGC
>CAYUDB010000141.1:0-7316 GCA_964443405.1 uncultured bacterium
AGTAATTGCGCCACCAGCACAACATGCATGTGCATCCAACAGCTCCAAAACAACTTCCACAGGCAATGCTCGTGCTATGGCAACTCTTTCTGCCTGATATTTTGCAGCTGCCAAAGTTATGTTCGGATCAACACCGCTGCCAGATGTGGCTATTAAATCGGCAGGAACAAGTTTTTCTGCAGAGGCATCGAAACGCGCAATGGATACCTTTGCCCTTTCTCGAAGCTCAGGACTATTTGGCGAAAGATTACTGCCACCAGTCGAAGCGGCGTTATAGTTCACGGCAGAGGGTCGCGACCAAAAATACTCATCTCGCGAGAAACTCTGGGCAATAAGCTCACTGCCAATTATCTCACCTCGATTGTCACGCAACAAAGAACCAGCTGCAGAATATGGCACAAGCATTTGCCCTATGAGAAATACAATCAAAGGATAAAGAAAAGAGCATATAGCCATAGTGAGGAACATCATTTTGAACGAAGTCCATGTTTCGGTGAAGAAAATGAACCTTTTGATTATCTTGTTCATGTTTTCTCCTAAAACAAACCGGTTAGATGTAATGAAAAATCAATTAGCTTAATGCCGACAAAAGGTGCGACAATTCCCCCAAAACCGTAAATCAACAAATTGCGCCGCAAAATGGTATCTGCACCCATCGGACGATATTTCACACCTTTAATAGCAATTGGAATAAGTATCGGAATGATGAGGGCATTGAAAATAAGCGCGGAAAGTATGGCACTTTGAGGTGTTGACAAGCCCATGACATTTAGATATCGAAGCTGCGGAATTGCCAACACAAACATCGCGGGTATTATGGCGAAATATTTAGCCACATCATTGGCAATAGAAAAAGTGGTAAGTGCACCTCTGGTCATAAGCAGCTGTTTGCCTATCTCTATGATTTCAATTAGCTTAGTTGGGTCACTATCCAAATCCACCATGTTTCCCGCCTCCTTGGCTGCCTGAGTGCCAGAATTCATCGCAACGCCAATATCTGCCTGCGCAAGCGCGGGTGCATCGTTTGTGCCATCGCCCATCATAGCAATAAGCCTACCTGCGCGCTGTTCCTTGCGAATATATTCGAGTTTATCTTCGGGCTTCGCCTCAGCGATATAATCGTCAACACCTGCCTGTGTAGCAATGGCTGCTGCTGTAAGTGGATTATCTCCGGTTACCATAACAACGCGCAAGCCCATCGCACGCAGGCGTTCGAATCGTTCGCTTATGTTCGGTTTCAACACATCTGAAAGAGCTACTACACCAAGTATTTCAGCATTCTCGGAAACAACTATAGGTGTGCTACCACAACGTGCTACATCGTTCACAATTTCGATAATCGCCTCCGAAAACTGAGCATTTTGCTGTTTCACATATGCGAATATTGCATCTGAGGCACCTTTTCGAAAACTATGCCCATCGGGTAAATCAATGCCACTCAAACGCGATTGCGCAGTGAAAGGTATTATTTTGGCTTGTGAAATCTCTTGTGGAGCATTAGCGCCCAGGGTTTTCTCTCCAAGGCGAACTATCGATTTACCTTCTGGAGTCATATCGCCAAACGAGGCATACATTGCGGCTATTGCCAATTGCTCTTGCGTTATATTTGGCAATGGATGATATTGGGTCGCCTGTCTTTCACCCATGGTGATGGTGCCGGTTTTATCTAAAAGCAAGGTGTCGATATCGCCAGCCAATTCCACAGCCTTGCCGCTTTTTGCAAGCACATTTGCCGAAAGTGCTCTATCCATACCCGCAAGCCCGATGGCAGCAAGCAGAGCACCTATGGTAGTTGGGATGAGGCAAACTAACAAAGCAATGAGCGTTGGAATTGGAAGATTCACATTGAAGTAATGTCCAATTGGCAGAAGACTTCCGGTTACCATCAAAAAAGCGAGTGTTAATCCTGCCAACACCACAGTTAAAGCAAGCTCATTTGGTGTCTTTTGCCGTGCCGAGCCTTCGACTAAAGCTATCATGCGGTCGAGGAATGATTCGCCTGCGCGTGCTGTGATACGGACTTTGATACCATCTGATAAAACGCGTGTGCCACCGGTTACACCCGAACGATCACCGCCTGCCTCTCTTATCACAGGTGCCGATTCGCCCGTTATCGCCGATTCATCCACGCTTGCAATGCCCTCTATTACCTCGCCGTCGCTGGGAATAATATCCCCTACAACTACAAGCACAACATCGCCTTCATTAAGCTCATCCGAATTCACCTGTTCGACGACACCCTGCACTATGCGTTTTGCAAGCGTACTACGGCGAGTTTGTTTTAGAGTATTTGCCTGTGCCTTGCCTCTTGCCTCTGCCAATGCCTCTGCAAAATTGGCAAAAAGCACCGTGAGCCAAAGAATTATTGTAACTGCCAACGTGTATATAAGCTCGGCACTTCCCAAATACAGCTCTTCAATGAGAGTAAGGGTAGTTAGAGCCGCTCCTATTTCGGTTACGAACATAACAGGATTTCGAGCCATAACCCATGGTTTGAGCATGGTGAATGCCTGTTTTCCCGCAACGTAAAGCAAGTCTTTTTTGAAAATTGAAGCTCGACGAGCAATGCGTCGCTCGAATTTTAACTGCACATTTTCATCAACACTATAGCTCATGATTAATCTCTGTGTGTCAAAAGATTTAGTTAGATTCTAGTTGCTAAATGTTCCGCTATGGGACCCAAAACGGCAACGGGCAAAAACAAAAGTGCTCCAATGAAAACTACGCTACCCAAAATCACCACACCGAATAAAATTGTGTCTGTGCGCAAGGTGCCCGTGGTTTCGGGTGTTGGTTTTTTTGCTGCCAAAGAGCCAGCTATAGCCAAAGGAAGTATTATGGGAATGAAACGTGCAAATAGCATTACAATGCCTGTAATTAAATTCCAAGCTGTCGTGTTATCGTTCAAACCTTCAAATCCCGAACCGTTGTTCGCTGCTGCTGAAGTGAACTCATAGAGAATTTCTGTAAAACCGTGAGCTCCCAAATTACGCACAGTCTCAGCTCCCCAACCAGTGTAAGCAAACAATGCTGTTCCTCCCAATATGAACAACGGATGAATTAGAAGTGCCAGGAGAGCAAATTTCATCTCGTGCGTTTCTACTTTTCTGCCCAAATATTCCGGTGTTCGACCTACCATCATGCCGCATATGAACACACCGACAATGATGTAGATGAACATGTTGATTAAACCTACTCCCACTCCACCAAAAACCACATTCATCCACATGCCAGCCAAAGCTATAAGACCCGTCAACGGATTGAAACTATCATGCATGCTGTTCACCGAACCGTTGCTCGTGGCAGTAGTAAGAGTTCCCCAAAGGACACCGGCACCAGAGCCGAAACGCAGTTCTTTACCTTCGAGATTCGCAGTTTCCTCAATGGGCAAATCAGCAAAAGCCACAGGCGATGCACTTTCAAAATAAACTGCCAAACCTACACTGCCCGCAAGCAGTATGCACATTATAGTAAAAACAACTGCCGCATGGCGCATACGACGAGTGATACGTCCGAACATCCACACCGATGCCATAGGTATTAGCAAAATGCACAAGCTTTCTATTATATTCGATACAAAAGATGGGTTTTCGAATGGATGCGTAGAGTTGGCGCCAAAACCACCACCACCATTGGTGCCCAATTGTTTGATTGCCACAAAAGCTGCAACCGGTCCTCGTGCTATTGTTTGCAAAACCCCTTCGAGCGTTTTAGCTACAGCTGCCCCTTGAAAGGTCATGGGAACACCGCATAACAAAAGCAATGTGGCTACAATAAACGACAATGGCAACAAAATCAAAAAGGTAGCCCTCAACAGATCACGGTAAAAATTCCCAAGCAATACTCTGCCCACAAGCCCTCTCGATAACGCAGCAAGTGCAGCGATACCTGTGGCAGCAGCTACAAATTGCAACCACATTAAACCAAAAATTTGCGAGAAATAGCTCAACGACACTTCGCCCGAATAGTGCTGCAAATTCGTGTTCGTAACAAACGATGCCACTGTGTGAAATATCAAACTGAGGTTTAATGCGCCTTTTCCATCGGGGTTCAACGGTAAAACATGCTGTAATAATAAAATCACATATACGGCTGCAAACATCACTGCGTTGAAAGTGAGCAAAGAAAGAGCATAGCTCTTCCATGTTTGTTCTTCGCTAATGCTCACTCCAATAGTTTTCTCGAAAAATCTCTCTATGCCGCTGCGAAATTTTCCCATTTTTTCTGGGGGTTCCATAACCGCGAACATAAATTTTCCCATAGGTAACGAAAGCAAAACTGCCGTTACTAGAATAAGAGTTGCAAAAACAACTGTCATGATTTCTCCATGCTAAAACTTATCGGGATCGATGATGGCATATATGAGATATGCCATACACAATACCAAAGCTATTGCCGATATATAAATCATCATCGTTTTTCCTCATATCGCGTTAACTGTTATGAGTGCAGGCTTGCTTTTGTTAACATGTTTTTGCAAGCTCTTTCCGTATTGGAAGTGTGAAGTGAAATATCGATCCTTTGCCGACGGTGCTTTCAACTCCCACTTCTCCACCATGCGCCCGCACTATTTCTTTGACTATCGCCAAACCCAGCCCTACGCCAGATTTCTCATCTTGTCCCGCTGCTCGGTAAAACCTTTCGAACATGCGTTCCAATTCGTTTTTCGGAATACCTGTGCCAGTGTCTTCTACAAAAAACACTACATGCTCGCCTTCTTGCTCGGCACTTATGGTTATGGAGCCGCCTGGAGCTGTAAATCGAAGAGCGTTCGAGAGGAGGTTTGCAAACACCTGTGCTATTTTGTTGGCATCTGCTTCAACTTCGGGCAATTTTTCCGACACCGCATTTATTATGGCGATGCCTTTATCTTTGGCTTCGGTGATGTAGATTTCGACAGAATCTCGCACAAGAGCAATTGGGGTTATTGGTTCGATGGCAAGCTGTAATTTTCCCGATTCGATGCGGTTGATATCGAGCAAGTCATCGAGTATGCTCACTAATTTTTCGCTATCATCTCTCGCTGCCACCAAAAGTTCTATTTGTTTTTCGTTGAGCGCCCCGATTCGCTCTTCCAATAAAAGATGGATGGACATGCGAATGGAAGTTAGTGGCGTTTTGAGCTGATGCGAAACAGTGGAGACAATATTGCGTTTCATCTCCTTTTGTTCGTGAACCTGAGTTACATCTTTAAGAATCAATGCAACACCAGTTGGTTCTATGTGGTCTTTGCCACTTTGAATTGGCACTGCCATAGGCTGAAAGAAATACTCTCGATTGGCGATAAACTGTTGAACATATCCGCATTCTGGGTTCGATTCTATGATGCGATTTTCATCTAAAGCATTTTGAATCAAAGTTGACAGCCATTCAAAACCGAGTTCACTCACAAAAACTCCGGGTTTCAGCCCGAAATGGTTGTCTGCAGTTTCTGTTGAAACCTCTACTTTTCCTTCCAAATCGAGCACTGCGATGGCAGCGGGCAACGCTTTGAACACTTCTTCGGTAGCACGTTTTGTTCGCACAAAATTGATTCTGTCCTTTTTTCGAATTTGCCGCAATGCGGAAGCCATTTCGTTAAATGAAGCTGAGAGACGCCCTATTTCGTCGCTCGAGTTTTCTTCCAAAACCAAATCGAGATTCCCAGCTCGAATTTCGTTTGCCGATTCTATCAAACGGTTCACCGGATTCAAAATCCATTTGTGCACAAAATAACTAAACAGAAGTGCGATGAACGTCGCGGCTAATATTGCCGCAAGCATGAACCTACGAGCTATACGTGCTTTTGCCCGCGCAGCATCGTTTGCCTCGACCATGTTTTTTTGGTTCATAATCAATACATCATGAGTGGCGGATTTCACTTGCAGAAAAAGCGGTTGCATTTTTGAAAAGTAAACGCCCTGCTGTTCTATAACCGTAGCGCCAGATGCAAGCGTCGAAGATACAATGTCTTCGTATTCCTTAAACAGTGCTTCGATTTGGTGAGCTTTTTCCAGTTCTTGTGGAAGTGTTATATTTTCGAGCTCATCTTGAAGAGCTTTGCGAAAATTGATTGTGTACTCACCAATTAAGCGGTGCCCTTCGGTTTTGTTGCCCGAAAAAACATATAAAATGCCACTATCGATGCGTTCGAGTGACTCGTTCATGTTTTGGCACGCCAAAACACTGCGATAGTTTTCTTTAAGTATTATGTCGATGGCTTCGCCAAGCTCACCGATTTTTACCATAGTCAGCATGCCAACAACAATGATGATGAAAAGCAAGCCGCCAAACCCAAGCATTAGTTTCTGTCTTATGCCTATCATTTGAATCTTCCGCTAAAAAATGATCATACATAGTCGAACATCTTCACTTTCGCACACATCGTGCCAAAAATAAAACCCATACAATGCTATATTGCATGAGTTGTTTTGGCAGATGAGCTTATAATTTGCAATGTGCTTGCGAATTTGCATTGCAAAACACAATGGCACAGACGCTGGCGCTAAATATTGTATTGTTTTCGCTTATGCCAAAGCGTGGCTTGATCGATGCCGAGTATGTTTGCTGCCTCTTGCAGTGTTTGTGTGTTGGCAAGGACTCGCCTTATGTGATATTCTTCGATAGTCTTTAGCGATACGAGATCGCCCAGATGAGGATGTGGCGTGCGTGATGTTATCGTTGGTGGAAGATGCTCTATCTGGACGATATCGGTATTACAGAGTATCGCCGCACGTTCAATTGCATTGCGCAGTTCGCGAATATTTCCCAGCCATGTGTGTTGGCGCAAAGCCGTGATTGCAGAATCACTAAATCCTCTTATAATTTTATGATTTTGTGCGGTAAAAAATTCCAACATGTTTTTCGCCAAAATCTCCACATCGTCCGGTCGATCGGACAGCGAAGGCAAAACAATTTGAATTACGTTCAACCGATAGTAAAGATCCTCACGAAATCGCCCTTCTCTCACCGCTTTATCAAGATCGGTATTAGTTGCGGTTATTATACGAACATCGGCTTTTCTCGTTCGCATATCGCCTACGCTTTCGTATTCTCTATCCTGTATAAAGCGTAGAAGTTTTGGCTGCAATGCCAAAGGCAAATCACCTATTTCATCTAAAAACAAAGTGCCACCTTCGCAAGCAGCAATACGTCCTATGTTATCGCGATGTGCCCCAGTAAAAGCGCCTTTTACGTGACCGAAAAGTTCACTTTCGAGCAGATCGGCACTAAGCGTTGGGCAAGAAACAGTGCCAAATGATTTTTCGGCTCGATGGCTCCAACCATGAATAGCACGGGCAAAAACTGTTTTTCCGGTGCCGCTTGCACCCAAAAGC
>CAYUDB010000142.1:0-7248 GCA_964443405.1 uncultured bacterium
CTGCTTGTGTAATATTTCGATATGTGTAAGCGGAACTTTTTTCAGCGTTTTCACGTAGCTTATAAGCCCGCCTGCTGCAATAAGCTCAGGTTCGGAAAAATCACCCAAAAAACTAATATCGAGTGTCTCGAAAAACGTGGACAGTACTGTTTTTGCAGCGTTAAATTCAAAAGCCGAGTGTTCAAAAAGCGATACACGAATATCAACAAAACGTTTTTTAATATTTGCTAAAATTTCTTCATTAATATTATCAGACAAAAGCAGTTCCTTGGGATCGAGCAAAGCAATGTCATCGAACAGATGCTCACGATCTGTGGAAAATACGAAAAAATCGCCTGTTAGCAAATCACATGCAGATATGCTAACGATATTGCTGTCAAAAAACAAAGATATCAAATATTGATTTTTATCCGATTCGGCAGCTGTTTCGAGCGTTACTGTGCCGGGTGTCATCACCTCGGTTATTTCTCTGCGCACCAAACCCTTAGCCAGCTTTGGATCTTCGGTTTGTTCGCACACAGCCACTTTGTAACCAGCCTTGAGCAATTTTGCCAAATATCGTTCGGCAGCATGATATGGTACCCCTGCAAGTGGTGTTTTCTCTGCCATGCCATGGTTGCGCGAAGTAAGTGTTATGCCCAAAACTTCTGCGGCAATTTTAGCATCCTCGTCGAACATTTCATAGAAATCTCCAAGCCTGTAAAACAATATGGCATCGGGAAATTCTGCCTTGATCGCATAATACTGCTCCATCAGGGGCGTATGTTTACCTGTGCTCTTATCATTCTTGATCATAGTCACAAAATAAACACTAAAAAACGGGCGAAAAGCAAAATTTCCGCCCGTTTCTTTTGTGAATTCCTGCACCACTCTGAAAGAAGTGCTCAATTAAAGCAAATGGCTACTTTTTTGTTAGCAAACTCACAATGATAGCTGTAAGCAAAACAACAAAAAATGTTGCTGCACGAGAAGTTATTATTGCGTCCATTCCTGTAGTCATCCATAAAATAGTGAAGATAAGCCCAATCGCTAATGCCGAAACTACACCAATGCCTGTTAAACGTCGCCAAAAGAATGATAGAATGACTATAGGCGAAAAAGTGCAGCCAATACCAGCCCATGCCCAACCTACGATTGTGTAAATCAAACTTTTTGAGGTAAATGCAAGTAAAAGTGCCAATGCTCCCACTGCAAGCATCGTAACGCGCGAAACCATAATTAGCGAATGTTCACCAACGTTTTTGCCAAGCGCCTTGTGAAAAATGTCCTCGCTTATAGATGATGTTGCCACAAGAAGTTGGCTGTTCGCAGTGGACATCATTGCGGCTACTGCTCCTGTGAGTAGAAGCCCCGCAAGCCATGGTGGCATAAGATCGAGAAGCATATAAGGCAAAATACTCTCTGCATCGGTAACCACATTTGTGCCATAAAGCGTTAAAGCACATAAACCTATAAGTATTGCACCCGAATATGCTAAGATAGTCCAACCTATGGCAAGCTTTGCGCCTGCTTTTACGTCCTTGTCGCTACGCATTGCCATGAAACGAGAACTAAGCTGTGGTTGCCCACCCATATATCCGAATATCCAGGCGAGGTTGTTGAAAATAAGAATGCCCGCTGCCAAACCTATGCTCGTGCCTGTAAAACTATCCATGCCGCTGCCAGCTGATGCAAGTGCTGCACTTATTGAATAGTTTCCGGCAAGAATTTTCCACAGCGCAACAATTGGTGTTATAACTAACGTTATTATCATCAAAATACCTTGCACAACATCTGTCCATACAACCGAGAAGAAACCACCTGCCATTGAATAAAATATCACAACAGCAGCTGTCAATATAATACCTATCATTGGCGATATGCCGAATGTCATCTGCAAAGTTTTCCCGCTACCCGAAAACTGTGCCGCAACATACAACACAAAAAATACTATAATGATTATGCTCGAAAGCCATCGTATAGCACCACCTTGTTTTGAGAATTTTGTGGCAAAATAGTCAGACATCGTGAGGACATTGTATCTATCGCGCTCGATGCGAAATTTTGCCGCAAGCCACAACCAAGATATAGCTATGCCCGAAACACATCCCACAGCAATCCATATTGAAGAAAGCCCCGTAGAAAAAGCAAAACCCGTAAGCCCCAACAAGCACCAAGCAGATTCTCCCGTAGCCCTCTCCGATAGCGCCAATGCCCAACCCGGAAGTTTTTTACCACCAAGATGAAATTCCGCAACTGTCATTTTCTTGCGCGAAAAATAAAGTCCGATGGCGATCATAGCCAAAAGATAAAGAACAAACTCAGCGATGATTATCGTGTTCATTATATTCCCTTCGATTGTCGTTATTGAGTTGTCATATTATTGCGCGCAGAAGCTTGCGTGCAGCTGTTTTCACCGAGGGTTTTTCAGAGTTTTCGAATTCCTTGGCGACTGTGAGAAAATCTTGCGCAAATTCCTTTGATAACAGTGCAATTTTCGAAAGACCGACAAGAATTCGTCCGGCATGTCTCTCTTTCCAAAAGGAAAGCGCACGCAATAGGATATTCACACTTTTGCGCATGTTTTGTTCATCGCTAAGTGCATAATTCACAAGAATTTCTATTGAATAATCGCGAACGATAACACTGTCGTCGTAAAAAAGTGCGCTCTCAATTTTAACAAAGTTCTCGGCGATAATTTCGGGTTTAAGACGCGCAACATTAGCCAAAGCATGTGTGGCTTCCCAACGAGCACGCTTGTTCTTCGTGGTAATAAGTGCAGCAAGTTCACGTGCAAATGGTGCCACAAGTTCAGGGTTTTGTTCCGAAACCATAGTCATCACTTCAGCACAATCGGCAACAATGCCCGCATTTTTCTCTAGCATGCCTTGCGCTATTTGCACAAGCAAAGTTTTGTCGGCAGCACATTCTGCGGCGACAGCACGGTTGGCATCGTTGGAGTTTATCTTGCGCACTGTGGACAATTTCTGCAACAAATCTTCGTTCATCTTTACCTCGCTTAACCGTTGCATTATAAGTCAGTATCTCAAAGCAAGCTCTGTTAGCAAGTGTTGTCAATAGAAATGTCAACACAAACACACTCAACAACATGGCTGTTCTTTGCAAATGCAATCAACACAATGGAGTTGGTTCAAATATTGGCAAGAAAATGCTTATCATGGTGCCACTGCCAACTTCGCTTTCAACCTCGATGAAGCCAGCGTGCCCGCTCACTATACCGTAAACAATCGATAGACCCAAGCCAGTGCCTTTACCAAGTTGCTTGGTTGTAAAGAATGGCTCAAACAAGCGCCCAATGTTTTCTTTCGGTATGCCCACTCCCCTGTCAATTACATCGATACGCGCAAATACTTTACCCATTTCAACATAGTGGCGTGCGGCAAGTTTGTCATCGATGATTGTTTTTCGCGTGCATAAGATAATCTTACCATCCGTAGGTGAAGCGTCACGGGCGTTGAGACATAAATTTATTAGTGCTTGTTCAATTTGGTTTTTGTCGGCATTGACAATGAGGGCAGTTGTTTCGTCGAGGTCGATTTCGAGACTTGCCTGCTTGCCGATTATACCCGCAAGCATCGCATGAAGTTCACTAACAGCATTGTTCATATCAAGAGGCATGAACACCATTTTTGTTTTTCGCGCAAACGACATAAGCCGAGATATAAGCTCTGTTGCGGTGTATGCAGCAGCCAATGCCTGAGAAAGCTCGTAGCGCTCACTCGAATCATTGGGCAGCGAGCTTGAAGCAAGCTCGGTGAAACCAATTATGCCCTGTAGCAAGTTGTTGAAGTCGTGCGCTATACCGCCAACAAGCTGACCTAGTGCGTCCATTTTTTGCGCGTGAAGCAGTTGTTGTTCGAGAGCTGCACGAAGCTCTGCTTGGCGAATTCTTTCGGATATGTCGCGCGCATTTATGACAATACCGCCTATCGCGTTATCGTTGATATGGTTAACTGCAGAATACTCGATGTAAACAAAATTACCATCGGCTTTTTTGTAACGGATAGTAACCGATTCGACAAAATCGGTAGGCTTTGTCATCAAGCGTTCAAGAGCATCGCGAGCGATGGGCAAATCCTCCTCATAAATGAGTGTAAATGCGTTAATACCAAGCAGTTGTTCGACTTTGTAACCCATCACTTTTTCTACAGATTCGCTGACAAAAAGGATTTCACCGCAACCAGCCATTACAAGCAAGACATCGTTTGAATTTTTGAGAAGTGAGCGAAATTTTTTATCGCTGTTTTCGATAAGTGCAAAGGCTTTTTTAAGCTCAGTTATATCGACGTCCATGCAGATGAATTCTCTTCGGTGAGCAGAAATTGCAAGTTCAAACGTGGTGGAAATAAGTGTTCGAACAGAACCGTCTGGAGCTTTGAAATCCCATTCGGCAGGTCCATAAGGTTTGCCGGTTATGGATATTTCGCGCAACACATCTTTGAAAAGCTCTGCCTGTTCGGGTGTGAAGAAAAGCTTATCGAGCGTTTTTCCTATGGCGTCAACTTCTGTAATACCGAAAAACCTATTTGCAGCATCGTTCCAGTAAAGCACGGTGCCGTCAATATCGAAGCCTTCTATGGCAACATTTGGGGTATTCGCAATAATCGCTCGCAAACGACGCTCGTTTTCGAACACTGTTTGCTCTATTCGTTTCCGTTCGGATATATCTTCGGTAACGACAATTACCCTATCCACTTTGCCCGTAACATCAGTAAGTGCAACAAACTTTTGCGATATCCACTCGGGTTTGCCAGGTTTGCGTACTTTGAGATGAATTTCGGGTATAGTTATCTCACCACCTTCTTCGTAAACTTGGCGAACAGCATCGATGTATTCACCTAAATAACCATCTCTTTCATCAAAATTGAGCTCAGCGCGTTGGGCAAAATCTTGGGCGAGTTCTTTTTCTGTTTTGCGCCATGTTTTGTGCCATGCAGAATTTGCAAAAATAAGAGTGCCAAATCTATCGCGAACAGAAATTCCTACTGGCACATTGTCGAGTATTATCCGCAAAAAACTTTCGTTTTCGATGACAGTGCGTTCGAGTTTTTTCTGCTCGGTCACATCTATTCCAATACCACCAATACAGTTAGAGTTCTCGGCAGATTCAATTACAAATTTCCATACTGTGTAGTTTCGCAGTTCACCGTTATTTTTGTTGAGATAGTTTTCTTCAAGCTGGGCGCTACCTGTTTCGAAAGCAAGTTTGTCGGTGGCAAATAACCTTTCGCAAAAATCTGCTTCGCAAAAATCGAGCATATTTTTGCCTATTATCTCCTTGGAATTTAATCCAAGACTGTTGCATAAAAAGTCGTTAGCATAAATAATTTCACCGTTTTCTTTGCGTATCCATGCAGGACCTGGTATGTTTGCCATGAATTTATGAAATATCTCATCGATCTCATCAAATTTGCGCTTGCGTTCTATCATAGCTGTAACATCAAAAAGAAACGCAATGATCTCATCTCGACTTTTTGCACGGGAAAGATAGCAGCGTATATGTTTTATGTTATTGCCATCGCACACAATGCGGAAATTCAACATTGATTCATCATGGGTGTCATCGTTAAAGTCTTTATGAAAACTGCCTATGTCGCCGGCATGTATGAAATCGAAAATGTTTTTCCGTTTGGCAATGAAATCGGCGGCATTAATACCGAAAATTTCGGCTACGTTGAGTGAGACTTTCTCGAGACGAATTATTGGCTTAGTTTTCCAAACACACGTTACAAACGGAGCTTCGTCGAGCATAGAACCATCAAAGCAATTAGTTTTGGCAAAAACTATTCTCTTGGCAAACAACACTACAGCACTCGCAGCCAAAACGGAGCTTGCTGCTATCCAAAACGGCACATCACCCCAAAAGGTGCATGCTAAGACTATAGCAATGTTGGTCACTAAAGCGAAAATGCACACACCACAAAAGCGAAATTTCCCACTTCTCATCGCTATCCTCTTTTCTTTTTAATTTACATAAAAACCGACTCTTACACAACAAATTTTTAACAAAATATTAACTTTTGTCGGCATAGTATAGCGCCTGCAATATTTGTATGCGGCACAAACACTTTAGTTTACGAAAAACATACTCAAAAAAATGAAATTTAAACATACACTTTGCACGTAACCTACCGCACCGTTCAAAAACTTTTACACACAGTCAGTTTTTTTGCTGTAATTGGTACAAGCGTCAATAGAGGTCGGCATATTCGCGCCAAAAGATTTTCTCTCTACCCAAGCTGCTTCTACCAGCATGCCCCGCACATAAAATGAGTTTATCATCAAGCTCCAAAATTTTTCTGATGCTCCGTGCAAGTTCTGCATCACTTCCGCCCGGCAAATCCGTGCGTCCAACACCACCACCTGCAAAAACTGTGTCGCCCGAAATGAAAATCTCTCTACTTATAAGCCCTATGCCACCCATGGTATGCCCGGGCAAATCGATAAGCGAGAACTCGAAACCAAGTTCATAGATGGTCTTTTGTGATAGTACCTCTGCCGAAAACTCGCAGTGTATGCCAAAGAATTCCGAAAGATTTTCACGTGCATCTTCAACCATGTATTTGTCATCATGAGAAATATATGCAGGTAAGTTAAAAAAATTCATCAAACTCGGTGCTGCCCCGATGTGATCATAGTGCCCATGAGTGAGGATAATAGCCTTTGGCGCAAGCTGTTTTTCCTGTATAGCAAGTTTTATACGTTCGGCATCTGCACCAGGATCGATGATAATTGTTGAGCCATCACCTCGATCCACAAGCCAACAATTCGTATCGATGGCTCCAACTATTATTCGAGATATGTTCATTTGGTTTTCCGTCAATAGGTTTCGAAAAGTTTGCCCCATTCTGTGTTGCGTTTCCAGTCATCAAATATCTTTTGTCCTTTTAGGTTCCACCAGATTTTATCGTGATATGTCTCCGAAGCCCAGATGAATATCAACACAAGTGGCGTGTGGAAAAACAGCTTTTGCATAAAACGCAATGGGCTATGCCACAAAAGTCTGCCCATACCTGTGGCAAAATTAACGCCAACGTTGAAATTGAGATTTGTATTTATCAAGTCGGTATCGCCCACAAGCTCGATTTTTGACACATCACCCTGACCCAAGTTCTGTTCGGTGCCCTTTCGAATGTAGCGAATATTCAACGGGTCAAAGCCCATTATCTTTGCGGCAACTGCGTCTATGGCAACCTGATCGGCAGAAGCAAGGTAAAAGTTTGTAGAATGCGGTGTCATTGTGCGAGG
>CAYUDB010000143.1:0-2735 GCA_964443405.1 uncultured bacterium
TTGACGACCCAAGGACGCTTGCTTTCATGATATTCTGCGCCAGGGAATTTTTCGACATAATCGGAAATTCTGCCGCGCTTGACGTTTTTGAGTTCCATGACATAGGCAAGTTTCTCGGCATTGATGCCGTTTTTGTCGTAGATGAAGCCGTTGGAATCGGAAAGTGTGACCACTTTGCCGCCCATCAGGGTGGCTCTTTCGGTGGCATATTGTGCAACGTTGCCGGAACCTGACACTGCAACAATTTTGCCTTCGAACGAAAGACCACGAGTTTTGAGCATCTCGTTTGCGAAGTAAACTTGGCCATAACCAGTTGCTTCTGGACGAATAAGTGAGCCGCCCCAGTTAAGTCCTTTGCCGGTGAGAACACCAGTGAACTCATTGGCGAGCTTGCGATACATGCCGTACATGTAACCGATTTCGCGTCCACCAACACCAATGTCGCCTGCAGGTACGTCGGTGTCGGGACCAATGTGACGCCAAAGCTCGGACATGAAAGCTTGGCAGAACTTCATAACTTCGTTGTCGCTCTTGCCTTTGGGATCGAAATCGGAACCACCTTTACCGCCGCCCATAGGAAGAGTGGTGAGGCTGTTCTTGAAGACTTGTTCAAAAGCAAGGAACTTGAGGATGCCGAGGTTCACCGACGGGTGAAAACGCAAACCACCTTTGTAAGGTCCGATAGCGCCGTTCATTTCGATGCGGTAGCCGCGGTTCACCTGAATTTGACCTTTGTCATCGAGCCAAGGAACGCGGAACAAGATGACACGCTCGGGCTCCACCATTCTCTCGAGGATTTTGAAGTCCTTATACTTAGGGTTCTTTTCGATGAACGGCATGAGGGAGTTAACGACCTCGTAAACCGCTTGAATGAACTCGGGCTGAGCCGGGTTTTTAGCCTTCACTTGCTCCATGAAGGTTTCGACTGCTGCGGACACGGACATTTTTGAGCCTCCTAAAATGGTTTTTGAGTATTTTTACCCCATTTAGTGAGGATAAATTCCCCACCACGTGCACCAAGTTATTCTTTTCACTTTCAAAGTCAACATGATTTTTGCTCATCTGACTTTTTTTTTCACTTTTTTCTCAAGGCACATTTGGAGTGTTATATGATGCCGTTTCTTGCACAATTCGGCAGTGTTACCTCACAAATGTGATGTGGGCAGTGTTGTGCTTTTCAGGTGTGCGTGCGAAATTTTTCGTGGCTAGAGCAGAATAATTCTCGATAATTGAGGATTATTTAGGGAATGCAAAGCAGACGGCGTGAGCCTTTGGAATGCTTAAGTGAACTGTGAGGGGAGATGTCTTATTGCTGAGTGGCTGGTGCGGGAACGGTGGATATGGATTTTAATGAATCGTAAAATGCTTTGGCAGGTGGTGTTGGCGCACCTTCAGAAGTAGCAATAATGCGACCATTATGTAAAAGCAACCGAGTAGGAATGCGCTGAATTCCAAATGTTACAAAGGTTTGTGAGTCGATGCGGCAGATTTCTACGTGTGCGCCAAGCGAGTCGAGCTGTTTGGATATCGTTGTTGGCTCCTCGTAAGTGAGCGCCAAAACGGTCAAATTTGGGTTTTCGCGCGCGATTGTGGCAATTTCGGCAAGCTCTATTTTGCACGGACCACACCAACTGGTAACAAATGATATTACACCGTCTTTTTGTGCAAAGAATTGTTCGTCATATTTGGCACCTGCAGCGCTTTGCACCGAAAAGTGCGGTATGGGATTTTGTACAACTCTTTGCTCGGCTTTGCCCTTACAACCTGTGAACGTAGTTATAAAATAAAAAATAATAATCGTTATAAGGATTGGTGAATAAGTTGCTTTGTTTGTAGTCATGTTTTGATTTGGTGCATTCATGGAAATTCTCCGCGCAAAAAAGTTCAAAATGTTCAAAGTGCGCATTTTACGCGTGCACGCAAATGAAATTATTCGATATGCTCAATTTTTACGGCACCACGACTTAACTCGCCAATGTTTTTTTCGATTTCGGGAATTTTGTGTTGTGGTGCGCGAAATATAAGCTCGACATTGGTTGAAAAAACTTGGTCGAGCACAGTGGCTTCTTCGGCATCGAGCGTGATGGCGATTTGGGTAAGCAGGTTGTATGGCAAGATAATGCGCGCTTTTTCAAAAACTACTCGCTCGACGATGCCCGCATTTTCCACAGCGAGACGTGCACAGTTGCCATATGCGCGTGCCAAACCACCTGTGCCGAGTTTGATTCCGCCGTAGTAACGAATTGCAGCAACGAAGGTGTCGGTAAGCTTGCGTCCCTGTAGCACGCGAATCATTGGTGCGCCAGCTGTGCCTGTAGGTTCACCTGCGTCGGTGAAATATTCAAGTGCACCTTTTTTGCCTATGCGATAAGCGAAAACTATATGTGTAGCGTCGGCGAAATCGCGACGCAGGTTATTCAAATGCTCTTCCACATCGTTTTTGTTTGCAGCGGCAAAAGCGTAGCCAAAAAAACGCGATTTTTTTTCCTCAAAGTAGCATTCGCCATCGTTCGCCAAAATGAAATCGTTTTCCATATTCACAATATAATCGGCAAATTTTTCTTTCCAATACTTTGTCGATGGTGTGTGCTGTGTTATTGTTTGACACCTATTGGCAAAAAAAAACACCAAGCTTTCACTTGGTGGCGAGAGAGCGTCGCTAATCTTTTAATAAGAGCATGAGGCGTAGCCTCTTCTAAAAGTGCCCACTGGCACCACGCGGAGCGTGCGTTTTC
>CAYUDB010000143.1:2835-7240 GCA_964443405.1 uncultured bacterium
GTAATCTTTATAAGATCAGGAGGCGTAGCCTCTTCTAAAAGTGCCCACTGGCACCACGCGGAGCGTGCGTTTTCAGTGGCTATGCCACCTTACCTTTCAACACTTTCCGGTAATCTTTATAAGATCAGGAGGCGTAGCCTCTTCTAAAAGTGCCCACTGGCACCGGCACTAGTTCACGGGGACAATCATGTCGGCAAGCTTTTTAGGAAGCTCACAACTGAGGCATTGCAAGCCGTCTTCGGCAACAAGGTAATCGTCTTCGATACGCACGCCGCCCCATTCGGGGATGTAAATGCCCGGCTCGATGGTTACCACAGCACCAACCGGAAGTGGATTTTCGTTAGCGCTGTTAACACCTGGCGTGTCGTGCACAGCAAGCCCAATGCCGTGTCCAAGTCCGTGTCCAAAGTATTCGCCAAAACCCGCAGTCGTTATGAAATTCCGTGCTACAGCGTCCACATCTTTGCCCGAAACACCCGCTCGCGCAAACTCCGCTGCGCGAATGTGCGCATCAAGGACGATTTGGTAAATCTGTCTAAATTTCTCGTCGGGTGTGCCAAGCACAAACGTGCGCGTTATGTCTGCAACATAACCGTCATGCGTGGCGCCAAAATCGACAGTTACCATATCGCCCTTTTCGATGATTTTATCGGTGGGCATACCGTGTGGCAACGCCGCACGCTTGCCCGAAACTACAATCGGGTCGAAAGCCACTTTGGGTGTGCCCTTGCGCAAAAGACGATATTGCAGCTCTGCCGCAAATTCAAGCTCAGTAATGCCAGGTCGAAGAAGCGGTAAAACTTCTATAAGCGCTTCGGCAGAAATTTTTGCCGCCTGTCGGATTTTTTCGACTTCGTCGCTTTCTTTTACAGCGCGTAAACTGTCGAGTGGAGATGAAACTGGTATTAAATTCGCGTCGGGGAAGCGCACCATAAGCTGCTTGTAGAGTGAATAATTTACGTCTGTGCTGTCGAAACCGATAAATGTTTTGCCTTTGGCAACTTCAAGTTCGGCAAGGATTGCCAAATATCCGCGTCCAGGCGATGTGATGTGAATTTCACATAAATCGCCAATCTGCTTTTCAGCTTGTGTCTGATAGCGGAAGTCGGTGAGGAATAAACATTTTTCGGGCGATATCCACAAGCTACCCGCCGAACCCGAGAAATTGCAAAGCCAACGCACATCTGTGCGCGAAGTTACAAAAAAACCGTCGAGGCGCAGCTGTGCCATTTTTTCGAGAAAGCGCTCAATTCTAGTCATATTATCCTCCATTTTCAACAATATACACATTTGCTACCATTAGTGCAACTCTTTCTCCTATCAAAAATTGCGACACTCACAATAGAGCTTTGAAAGCTAAGCTGGCATAGCCACTGAAAACGCACGCTCCGCATGGTGCCATGGTGCCAGTTGGCACCTTTAGAAGAGGCTACGCCTCCTGCTCTTATAAAAGATTACCGGAAAGTTTCAAAGGGTAAGGTGTGTAATTTTTTGATATGAGGTAACACATCTGTCGCAACAAAAAAACCTCTTTCGGGAAGAAAGAGGTTTTTTGGTGCTAACCATTATTAGGACTGCTTATTTGGTCGAATATTGATTGACGATGGAAAAGCTTACATCACCATTGTCGATGCGAATGGAAAAGCCACAGAGTGGATTCGAGCAGACCCATGCCTTGTACATGATGGGTGCACCGTCACGTCCGTAGTCGGAAAGCGGAATCAAAACGCCTTCATGGCATTTCAGGCATTCTGGAAATTGTTCGTTTGCCATTCTTACCCCTCACGAGTTTAGTGTTGCGTATTGTCAAAAGCTTGTTAACATATAGGCGAGTTTGATTTTGTCAATTGTTTTTTCGCAACTGCTAAAAAACACGCTTTGGAGCACAGAAAATGGGGCTTTTCGACGAAGTGATAACGAAAGAAGATAAGCAAGATGCATCATTTTTGCTGGCAGACCGAATGCGCCCGCGAGATTTTGACGAACTTGTAGGACAAGAACATTTGCTCGGTGTCGATGCCGTTTTGCGCAAAATGATTGAGCAAGATACAATTACATCGATGATACTTTGGGGACCGCCAGGTTGTGGTAAAACATCATTGGCAAAGGTTATATCGCAAAAAACTGGCATGGACTACTATTCTTATTCGGCAGTGCTTTCGGGTATAAACGAGGTGAAAAAAGTTCTCCAAAGCGCCGAGCGAGCACTCGCGCTTTATGGTAAACGCTCAATCTTGTTTATCGATGAAATCCATCGGTTCAACAAAGCCCAGCAGGATGCATTTTTGCCCTACGTTGAGCGCGGGTCGATAATACTCATCGGTGCCACAACCGAAAATCCGTCGTTTGAAGTCATATCGCCACTCTTGTCGCGTGTTTCGGTTTTTGTGCTAAAAGCGCTCGAAGCTGAGCATATCAAAAAAATATTGCTTCACGCACTCACTGATACTGAACGTGGTCTTGGGCGCGTGCCTTCCGATATAGATGCCGATGCACTTGAACTTTTGAGCCACATTTGCTCGGGCGACAGTCGTTTTGCCCTCAACGCTCTCGATAATTGTTCTCGCCTCAGCCCAAATTTGCCCATCACCATCGAAACACTCAAAAAAATCCTACAAAAAGAACGTTTGCTCTACGATAAAAACGGTGAAGAGCATTACAACATTATTTCGGCACTGCACAAATCCATACGCGATTCCGACGCACAAGCGGCGTTATACTGGCTTGCACGCATGCTCGAAGGTGGCGAAGACCGCAGATTCATTGCACGGCGTTTGATTCGTATGGCTGTGGAAGACATTGGCTTAGCCGATCCCAATGCACTTTTGATTTGCACAGCGGCAAAAGAGACATTTGATTTTTTGGGCATACCCGAAGGTGATTTAGCTCTTGCGGAAGCGGCAGTTTATTTGGCGTATGCGCCCAAAAGCAACTCAGTTTACAAAGCCCTTGCCGCAGCTCGTGCGGATGTGCAGCAATATGGTTCTTTACCTGTGCCACTGGTTATTCGCAATGCCCCCACCAATTTAATGAAACAGCTTCATTATGGCGAAAACTATCGTTATGCGCACGATTTTGAAGGTAATGTAGTGGCACAACAGCATTTACCCGACCAAATCGAAGGGCATGAGTATTATTTTCCTACAGAAAACGGTTTTGAACAAAAAGTAAAAAAACGTTTTGCCGAGCTTGCCGAATTTCTCAAAAAGCCCCAATGATTTTTTTCGAGCCACTTTCGAGTAATGCTTTTGCAACAGTAACACTAGTTTTTCAGCGTTTTGACTTTGTTGTAAAACGCGAGTGGTCAACACGTTCAATTTATTTATAGGTGGAAATACGTTTTGCATTTACTGTCTCTAGAGCGTTTGTAAAAAAAATCGTTCATTTATTTAACAAACACATTCACAGGGAATTGTGCTGAGATTGTGCTACACCTTTTTTGGTATGTGTGAAAAATTGCGACAAATGCTTCACGTGCACCCGACAAAAGACTTGACCGAACTGTTTGAGTAGGTATCTTTCGGCAAATTTAAGTGAGAAAATGGAAAAACTTACGTGGACTCAAAAACAGGTGCTCAGGTTTTGGAAACCGGTGTCGGGCGAGATTGATTTTCCCGCATTTTTCGAGAAACCTAAAAAAACATTGCTTATTTTGCCACGCGACGAGAAAGAGCGTGGTGAAATTACATCATTACACAAAAAAATAATAGCGGCGCTGGAACGATTTGAACTTACTGTGCTCGATTACGGTTATTCGGCGGATGAGGCGCATAAATGGGCTGCGAATGTTGTAATGTGGAACGAACGTCATATAGGCATTTGCTCGCGCGTAAAATCACCTTTGCTTGGGCAACTCATTGAAAAACAATTCGATATGGCTATCGACTTGAGCCAAAGATTCGACTTTGTTACCGCACAATTGCCGTTGCGAGCAAAAATTCCGGCTCGCATAGGTTTTTCAAACACCGACTTTCAACACGTGGCAAATTCGTTTTTCAACATCTCTATCGTATGTAAAGACAACGGCATAGCACAGCTTCTGCATTTATTAGGACAATAATTTGCGCAATTTGTGTTAGCAACCCAGGAATTTGGAGAAAAAATACATTTGAAACTTTTTCCTAAACATTTATTAACATATAGCACAAAGAATTAAATTGTGCGGAATTTTGGTGCATTCATGCATGAAATTTAATAAAGACACATGTTGTGTGATATTTTAGATGATATAATGGTGGAATAGCTAAGGAGAACAGATGAGCAAATTTGTGCGGCTTTCAATCATTGCGCCAGCATACAACGAAAAAGAAAATCTCGAACCACTTGCCGAATCTTTCGATAAACTTGCGCGTAAAGTTCCATATGGCATCGAATTAATAATAGTGGATGATGGTTCCAAAGATGG
>CAYUDB010000144.1:0-7234 GCA_964443405.1 uncultured bacterium
GGCAGCATGGGTTGAAACCGATCTTGCTACTGCTGCTGCCAACCCAAATATAGTTTGGAAAACTATTTTTTTCCACCATCCACCGTTTTCGGCAGGAGAACATGGTAACAACGATGACGTACGTGATGCGTTTGTTGCAATATTTAAACGTTACAATGTGGACGTAGTTTTCAGTGGACACGACCATGATTACGAGCGTACTTTGCCTATTAATTACGGTGTATATTTTGTGTCTGGCGGTGGCGGCGCGCCACTGCGAGATGTAGCGATAGGTGAAAATACATACACATCGCAACCTGTATATCACTATATAGCTGTTGAAGTTAAGGCAGGTGAAATGTGGATTCGTGCGAAAAATATCGATGGCACTACTTTAGACGAAACTTATTTGCACAAAGGACCGCATATACTCAAACCGCAGGTAAATGTGCCGCATCTTGCGCTCGCAGGAACTGAGTTTCGCGTGTATTTCTGGGAAAAAATGTCATTTTCTCGCATACGAGCTACGATAACCTCGATTGACTCGGCACTAACTTATTCTGTTGCATGCGGTTCGCCAGTAAATTTGGGCTCCGGCGAATACTATGTAACTGTTACTTTACCCGCATCTATGCAGGCTGGACTGTACCATTTGAAGATTGCTGACGAAAGTGGGCTTTATGATGTAGCGCGTAATTCTATAGCTATATTTGATTCATTTCCAACAAATTACGACTTTATTCATATCACCGATATCCATTATGGTGCCTCTAGTGAAGTGTTTGATAATTTGACTCACGCACATGATGTGATAAATATGCTTAATCCACCGTTTGTTATCGCGACTGGGGATATTGGAGATAATGGTTATAGGCGCGAGTTGTTTGACTTCTCCATTCTTATTAAAAGAACACATGTGCCTTATTTTATAATGCCTGGTAATCACGATTATATGCCATGGGATAAGGCAGACGGCTTTTCCGATATAATAAGCCGTAACAAGGACATAGCATTTCGATTTGGTCACCAACTATATTTGCTTTTTGATTCTGGCGAGCAAGGCGGACTATTCTCTCAGCCATACGGTCTCAGCGCAGAACAACGTGACTGGGCTGAAGCAAAACTCATCGAGAATTCCGATGCATATTTTACTGTTGGCGGAACCCATGGACCGATATTTGATATTTTATCACCGATACGCAATGGCGTAGTGGATTGGGTTACACTTGCTCGCAATTATAACATATTCGTAACTTTAACCGGACACACGCATTACAACAAAGTGTATGAGGCTAGTGGTTCGCGCGTTTCCGGGGAAAACTGGAGTTCGCCTGCATTTCCACTTTTTATACAAACAGCCTCAGTTGCCAAGACAAACATAGCCACGCCTCGCACCGATTTGCGTATCGTATCTGTTGCAGGGCACAATATAACACGTCTTACTGCAGACGACGACAAAAATGGTTATCGTGATGCAGAAACTGCTTGGGACATTTGGCGATGGAATATGAACATGGAGATTGCGCCCGACAGACTTATTGGAGTTTACTATGTCGATAACGATCATGTGGATAGCTTCAGTAACTGCCGTGCATATTTCAACATGGCGCCAGGTATCGAATATATTTGCATTGGAGGCACGATTCTTTCCACACTGCCTAGTGGTCTTGTTACGGTTTCTTTCGATATAGCTTCGGAATCCGTTGAAACAGTTATAGTTATGGCGCGTTACCTTTCTGCTGACGATGTTGCTACAAGGTTACCAAAAAATTTCGAGCTCAATGCGTATCCAAACCCGTTCAACGATGCACTGCACATAGAACTCTCGCATGATGCACAGGTCGAAATCTACTCTGCCGACGGTCGAAAAGTTGCGGAGCACTTTGGCTCATCTTTCAATTGGGTTCCCACCGATGAAATGCCTAGCGGCACATATTATGTTCGAGCTGTTACCGAAAACAAGGTCTTCCGCCGTAGCATTCAGCTTGTTCGCTAGCTACTGCCATGTCTTGCCTTTGCGAAAAATTAACTTGCACCCGCGTAAGAGGTGCATATATTTGTTAATTTACAAAGCAGCATAGGAGGACAAAATGGCTGAAAAATACGTGTATTTCTTCTCAAAAGAATACACAGATGGCGACAAAACAATGAAGCAAATCGTTGGCGGCAAAGGTGCAAATCTTGCCGAAATGTGCAAACTAGGGCTTCCCGTGCCACCAGGTTTTACAATCGGCACGAAAGTTTGCGAATACTATTACAAAAACGACCTCAAATATCCACCCGAACTTGAATCTCAGGTGCGCGAAGCACTCGAGCGTCTCGAGAAAATTCGCGGGCGCAAACTTGGCGATCCCAAAGCTCCACTTTTGGTTTCGGTGCGTTCTGGTGCTGCGGCTTCGATGCCAGGCATGATGGACACGGTATTGAATTTGGGTCTCAACGACGAAACTGTGCTTGGCATGGCTGCCGAAACAGGTAACGAGCGTTTTGCATGGGATGCATATCGTCGCTTTATGCAAATGTTTGGCGACGTGGTTTTAGGCATACCGCATCACGCGTTCGAACATGCTATCGAAGAAGTGAAACGTGCGTTTGGCAAGGCGCGTGGCATAGCCCAAATCGAAAATCTGCGCCAAGAGCAGCTCAACAAAGCAGTTCCCGATACAGCACTTGGTGTCCCGGAGCTTCAAGACCTCGCACGCAAATACAAAGAGATTTACACCAAAAACGGCAAAAAGTTTCCGCAAGATGCACACGAACAACTTTGGCTTTCGGTGGGCGCAGTTTTCGGTTCTTGGAACAACCCTCGTGCTATTAAGTATCGTGAACTCAACGACATACGCGGTCTTCTGGGCACTGCCGTGAATATACAATCGATGGTCTTCGGCAATCTTGGCGATGATTCAGGTACAGGCGTGGGTTTCACGCGCAACCCCTCAACTGGAAACGCGGAACTCTATGGCGAATACCTTCTTAACGCACAAGGCGAGGATGTTGTTGCAGGCATTCGCACACCAAAACCCCTTGTGGAACTCGAAGCAGAAATGCCAGAAGCTTTCCGCGAATTAGTCGAAATCAAAACTTTACTCGAAAAGCATTACAAAGATATGCAAGACTTCGAGTTCACCATCGAACGCAACAAACTTTGGATGCTCCAGACTCGCAACGGCAAAAGAACCGCCAAAGCCGCAGTTACAATTGCGGTAGCCCTTGAAGAAGAAGGGCTTATCGATAAAAAAGAGGCTGTTCTCCGCATCGATCCAAAACAACTCGACCAGCTTCTTCATCCCACTTTCGATCCCGAAGAAGAGAAAAAACTCTCGCCCATCGTCGGTGGTTTGCCAGCATCTCCCGGTGCTGCAACGGGTAAAGTAGTTTTCAACGCCGAAGATGCTGAAGAATGGAAATCTCGTGGCGAAAAAGTTATACTTGTGCGTCTTGAAACTTCGCCCGAAGACATTGGCGGCATGGACGCGGCACAAGGTATTCTCACTGCACGTGGCGGCATGACATCGCATGCGGCGGTTGTGGCACGCGGCATGGGCAAAACATGCGTTGCGGGCGCAGGCGAGCTAGTAATTGACTACGATAAAAAATCTTTCACGGTTGGCAATGTTACAGTTCACGAGGGTGACTGGATTTCGCTCAATGGCAGCACTGGTTTGGTTTATGTGGGCAAAATCCCCACAGTTGAAGTTCAGCTTGTCGGCGATTTTGGCACATTGATGAAATGGGCAGACTCTTTCCGCAAAATAGGTGTCCGCACAAATTCCGATACACCCAAGGACACGGCAGTTGCAGTGAAATTTGGTGCTGAAGGCATAGGGCTTACGCGCACAGAGCACATGTTTTTCGAAGGTGAGCGCATTGTGTCGTTCCGTCGGCTCATTTTGGTTGCCGAAGAGGTCAAGGTTTTGCACGAGAAGATTGCAGGCACCGAAGATCACGACGAACGCGCAGTTCTCGAAGCTCGTCTCAAAGACCCGCTTGCACAATACAATCGCGCACTCGATGAACTCTTGCCCTATCAGCGCTCCGATTTTGAAGGTATATTCCGCGCACTCGAAGGGCGACCCGCTACAATTCGCTTGCTCGACCCACCGCTCCATGAGTTTTTGCCGCAAGATGCAGAAGGACAAGCCGAAATGGCGAAAGCCATGGGTGTTCCTCTCGAAAAAATCGTGCGCACAGTTCATGCATTGCACGAGTTCAACCCCATGCTTGGGCACCGTGGCATTCGTTTAGGTCTCACATATCCTGAGGTTTCCGACATGCAAGTGCGCGCAATAATCGAGGCTGCGCTCAATGTGCGTCGCGAAGGTTATCAGGTTCATCCAGAAATCATGATTCCACTTGTTGGAACCAAAAAGGAACTTGAGCTCTCGCGCACCCGCGCATTGGCAGTTATCGATAAAGTTTTTGCAGAGCGCGGCGAAAAGGTCGATTATCTCATTGGCACCATGATAGAAGTTCCGCGCGGTGCGGTTACTGCCGATAAAATTGCCGAAGTGGCAGACTTTTTCTCCTTTGGCACAAATGACCTCACGCAAATGGGCGCAGGTTTTTCCCGCGACGATGCCGGCAAGTTTTTGCCCGATTATGTTCGCATGGGCATATACGATTACGATCCGTTCCAAGTGCTTGACCAGGATGGCATTGGGCGCCTAATGAAAATTGCCGTTCTTTATGGTAAACGCACGAATCCCAAGCTCAAACTTGGTATTTGTGGTGAACATGGTGGTGAACCACAATCGGTTATGTTCTGTCACCGCATCGGGCTAAATTATGTAAGCTGTTCGCCATATCGTGTGCCTATTGCGCGTTTGGCTGCGGCACAGGCTGCCATCATATATGGCGAACCCGGTGGCGAAATTGCTGAAGGTAAACTCTTCTAAAACAACCAATTGCGGTTCAAACGGTACAAGAATATAGCACACGAATTGCTCTGCGATTTAACAGCACTACAACGAATTTGTGTACGTTTCCCAGTATCGCTATAGGTAATCGTACCACAGAGAATCTGCTTCGAATTCTCAAGCCCCGCATCTAAGCGGGGCTTTTTTATGAGCGAAAACGTTGGCACACAATTGTAAGCAGATTGCCCGATTTGAGCATATCAGTGCATCTGAATGGAATACGCGCAGTTTTTGCAAAAAGGCATATAGCGGCATGGATTTTTGCTAACTTGTTTGCTGATATCAGAATGAAGGCATGGCGAGTTTACGCAGGTGAGGTATGTTAAGAAGCGCATTTCGCAAGTGTGGTGAGAATTTCATCGATGCGCTCTAGAGTGCGTTAACGCGGAATGTTACTGCAATCTTTTATCACACAAGGTGTTGATTGGGCATTTGTCGCACATTGCTCTTCGCGCAGTGCAAATGTTTTTTCCTAGTGCAATTATGTTTAGATGCAGACGATAGTGCAAAGCATGTGGAATAGTTGCCGACAATGCGATTATCATTTTCGTTGGCAAAGTGTTTGCGTCGAATATGCCAAGGCGAATCATGATTCGATGTATGTGTGTGTCCACAGGAAAGTAGGGTGCATTGCCACAAAATAGCAAAAACACTGCCGCGGTTTTCATCCCTATGCCGTCGATGGCAAGAAGCTTATCCATCGCCTCTTTCGCCGGAAGCTCTAAAAACTTCGCCGCATTCAACGCACCAAAGCTGTTTTGCAATGAATGCAATAAGCTTCTTATTTTTTGCGTGCGCGTTTTTGCCATGCCCGCCACTTTTATACAATTCTCAATTTCCTCGTCCGATGCTTCAAATAGAAGCTCCCAGTGCGAAAAGGTTTGTTTCAAAAGAGCAAAAGCGCGATCGCGATTCAAATCGTTTGTGTTCTGTGAAAGGATGCCACGCACTAAAAAATCGGTGGCGTCCTCGCATTTTTTATGCGGTTCACCGAAATGATTTGCAAGCAGCATATCGAGTTGCTCAAAAAAAGAAGTGGTAAATTTTTCGTTCATTTTGTCCATCCGTAGAGGCATTTGCCAAAGAAGGTGCAAAATTGTTAACCCGTTCTATGCAAATATTGACATTAGAGTTTTTATTTACAGCATAGCAAACGGCTGCAATGCAATGTTTATTGCACATGTCATGGTAAACGCTTGCATTTTGTTCAGCAACTAATATTTTATCGAACACTGGGCTTGGAGCAAGTAAAATAGGTAACTTATTAACAAGAGGTGCATTATGAGGAAATACAGTTTCGAGATTTTGTGTCCGCATTGCAAAACGCCGCTCAACGATTCCGAAACACATGTGAATGGAATTCCAGGAATCAAATTTCTCGTTCGCGTTGGCAAGAAGCAGGGTTTTTTGTGGGTATCTGCTTATTACGGCGACCATGCCACCATAGAACCAGAAGAACTAGATATTCGTCGAGGCGAGCTTGTGGAAATATTCTGCCCGCATTGTCATAAACCTTTGCCAGTAAAAGAAAACTGTTTTTGCAAAGGTAGTGTTATCCTCGTCGATATTGATGGTGGCGGGCAAATTGAGTTCTGCAATCGCAAAGGGTGTCATTATCATCAGCTTCGCTTTTCCGAGCCTGAAGATTTTGACCGTTTTCTGGGCATCATCACCGATGGCAAATAATCTGCTGCGAACACAAAACAATATTTGCTAAGCAACAGCCTCATGCTACAAAAACTGGTGCATGAGGCTGCTCTGTTCGAAAAATGTTCTGCAACGACATCACTTTATAGTGTTGCTTTGTGATATCACTTGGAGCCCTGGCTATTGCTGAGCGACGCACAGCGTATGTGTTTATCACAGCTATGCCTTAAAATGTTCCAAGCATGTGCGAGTTAATGAGTTAGGATTGTTCATCGGTATTACCGAGAACAGCAAGCTCGTGTAACAAATCGTCTTCGTGCTTTTTGTCGAGCAGTGTTTCAAAATCACGGAACAGTTGTTCGCGTCCTGTTTCTTCTTCATCAAGGTCGGTGATATCGCGTATGTATATGACACGCGCATCGTTACCTTCCCATTCAGTTTGTGTTGCTAAAAGCTGCCCCAAACCTTTTTGCCCGTTTGTGCGAGTTATGGGTATTGTGAGAATTTCGCCGGGACTAATTTTATATTTGAACGGTCTATCGAGCATTTGCTCGGAATTTGCGGCTAAAAATACTTCGGCATTCGGGTTGATGAGGCGCACATAACCAACATTATCGACAAGCACAATGCCTTCAAAAACGCGTGAAAGCACATTTTTGAGATTGTTGTTGCTTACTTTGAGCCTATCAACG
>CAYUDB010000145.1:0-7200 GCA_964443405.1 uncultured bacterium
CTCGTAGCGTCGATGTGGACGAAAGTAGCGTCGTTTTAACCTCTCGTAGCAAAGGTTTAAGGTCTCGTAGCGCTACAAATGAGTAAAACGACGAGGCAAGCGGTCAAAACTACGCTACGAACGCTCAAACTTTTTTTACGAATGCCCATTTTTACTCGGCAATCACCCAAAACGCTCGGGGAATTCTATGAAACTTATGAGCGAACGTTTGAAATCATCGTGCAATAAACTACTTTTCTCTTGCGAAATGTCAAACCGATGCTGCGAGACTGCAAACCAATGCTGCGAACTGCTGCACCTCGCGAGATTTTGCGTAAAACGCGCGCGGAAAATGCGCACAATGAACGGAAATTGTGCAAAAAATTGCCGCATTTGAGGAAAATCGCGCTACTTCGTTTCGAACTTTTGCGGCATTCCGCAAGAACAGAGATTATATGATGCGCAATTTGGACGCATTACGATGAAAATAATACGCATTAGCATAAAAAAAAGCTGCCCGAAGGCAGCTTTGTGATGCAGATAACTAAATGTGAGGTTATCGCACTAAGAACTTGCAGAGATGAAGGTTATCTCCGAGGTAATAGTAGCCCAAATATTCTCCCGTCGGGCATTTTTTTCCGCGTGCATCGCAGCCGTCCCAGGTGAGCGTGTACTTTCCCTTTGTGAGCATGCCCTCGAAGATCATTTTCACGTATTTGCCTTGCGCATCGTACACGCCCGCCTTTACCATGGCGTTGCGCTCGATGGCAAGCTCAAACTTCGGCTCTACATCTTGTTGCGGCAGAGGCACTTTCGTGCGCAGCTCGTCCACGCGCGCGTCAACTGTCGGTTCTGGCGCCTGAAGACACCCGCGAGTGAGCGTATAATAAAAGTAGGCTGACTGGAAATTTCCGAGCTGATAGTAGGCGTTCGCTAAGCCCGCGTAAATCTCGCGGTTCTGCGCGCGCTTCTGCGCTTCGGTGAACCACTCAAGCGATGCGGCAAAGTCGTTTTTGCGCTCGGCAACCCAACCTTTTCCTGCAAACCCTCCCCAGAAGTCTGCATGAGCCAAACACTTAGCGAATTCCGCATCGGCGTCATCTACGTTCGCCTGCGACAGCCGCATTTTACCCAACCGAAAGTGTAATTCCGCGTAATGCGGATCGGCAGGCGGGCATTTGTCGAAGTATTCCATAGCCTTAGCCTCGTCGCCCTGGCGCAAATAGATGTCGCCCAGGTAACCCCACAAGTCGGTCATGTGCTTGTCAAGCGAAATCGCCTTGCGGATGAAGATTTCCGCGCGATACGTGTCGTCAATCTGGAGATACGCCACTCCAAGCCCGTGATACGCCTGCGCGCACTCCGGGTCCAGCCCCGAAGCCGTGCGAAAATGCGCGATAGCAGCTTGCGCGTCGCCTGCATCGAGCGCCGCCTTCCCTTGCCGAACGTAGGGCATCGCCGGCGATTCCTTCACCTTCGGCGCGAAACAGCCGCCAAAAAAAGCTGCGACACATATCAGTGCCGCAGCCGCGTAAAACGTTTTGTTTATCGAATGAGCCATGCTTTCTGGTGGGTTTTGTGGTTGCTCGCGAGCCTAACGAAGTAAATCCCGGTAGGCAAATCGACGTTATTCTTGTCAGTGCCGTCCCATATCACAGTAGAAGCTGCCGCCAAAGTCTTAACCATCTCGCCGCGCATGTCGAAAATTTGAATCTCGTCGCCGGCAACGCCAGCTGCAGGGTTCTCAACGTGAATCGCGAGTGTGCTGTTGAAAGGATTTGGCGCGAGACGAATGTTCGAGGCGACCGGCAAAGCGCGCAACTGCTCATTAATTTTGTAATGGTGCAAATCGACGTTCACCGAGTCATCATTTTGGTGCCCCACGATGCCAACGTCACGAGGTAAGCCTTCGCGACCGCGCGCAGTGTCAATAACCTCGCCCGCATCCATGGTATTGTTTGAGTTCATGTCCCAAAAGAAAATCACGCGCTTGGCACCCGACGAAAACCCCGTGCGAGTATAACGGTAGTTGCCACCGCCGAGGTCGGTTGTGGAGCTAAACGTGCGCACCGAGTCGGCACCAAAGTAATCGATAGGAGTGCCAGCAGTGATATTCTGCCCGAGATAATGGTGCTGGATGTAAAGTTTAACTTCCGAAATCGGTATGCCCGACTCAAGTGTGCCAGAAATTATGCCCGAGAAACCACCAGATGTAATCTCTGTAACATTTCCGCAAGCATAATTGCCACCCACGATGAAGAATGGTCCGAAAAGTGCAATCGGGTCTCCAGGACGATGATAGGCGTCCATAGTGCCCATGTTTATGTATGGCTTGGAAGAAGTTACGTAATATTCGGAATCGGGGTCGAATGAGCAACCCGATGGTGGATTGATGGTGAAATTCCAGTTGCTGGCACAGAACATTGTGCACATGGCGTAAGGTTTTTCGCCGCACACATCGCTGGTGATGGCGGCAATACGAGGGCTGCCTCCGCAAGTGCTTGTGCCTGTAACTGCTGCAAAACACGTGGCGGAAATCGCCAAAGCGAGCGCTACAGCCTTCCTCATTTTTCTACCTCCAATAGAAGTTTATAAATTTCAACAGTTTTGCGAACGGTGTTTTTCCAATCAAACAAGCGCGCGCGAAAAAAAGCTTTTTCAATTAAGGTATTTTGCAAATCGGTGTCAAGTGAGATTTTCGTTAAACCCGCAGCTATGTCGTCAATGTCGTAAGCGTTTGCGTAAAGTGCCGCATCGGCGCACACTTCGGGCACAGCACCCTCTCTCGAAGCCAAAACCGGACATCCACAAAGCATAGCCTCGAGTGGTGGTAACCCAAAACCCTCATACAACGACACAAAAGCCAAGGCAGTTGCGCCCGAGTAAAGTTGTGCCAATTCGACATTTGAGATATTTGGAATATGCAATGCGTTTAATTTTGAAACATCCACACGCATGCGCAACGAATCGAATTTCCCCACAAAAACGAGCTTCATACGCTGAGGCAATTTGTGTCGCGCAGCATCGAAAGCACTTACCAGCCGCTCGATATTCTTGTGAGGCTTCATATTGCCCACAAAAAGCAAATAGTTTTTGTATTCGAGCGCATGTTTTGCCAAAGTGTTTGCTATTTGCGCAGAATTTTGCGGATAGAAAAATTTTTCGTCAGCAGCGAGCGGTATGTTTATAACTCGTTGTGGCGCAATGTTAAAATGCTTGAGAATGCGTGTGCGCGAAAACTCGGAATCGGTAATAATGATTTTCGCGTGGGCAATTTTCGCACTCATGGCAGCGAGAAAAAACTTCGCCGCCATCGACGGAACATATTGTGGCATATCCCAATGCAGCACGTCATGCAAAGTTATCATTAGATTTGCGTTGCGCAAAACTGGCACATTATAATGTGGGGCATGATAGACATTACAATTTTTCGCGAGGCGCAACAGTTGCCATTGTTCGGCGAGCGAAAATATTTTGCAAGGGCAATGCACAATTTCGACATTCGAGCAATAATTTTGTGCGAGAGCGTGCAAACTTTTTTCGTTGCCGACTATGCGCATGGTGAAATTGCCCATATTTTGTGCAAATGCCTGCACAAGTTTTTCGATATAGGTGCCGATACCACCCATACCTGCCATGCGCGCGTCAAAAAAAATATCGGTTTGCGAAAGTTTGCTCATGTTTGTCGTTTCGACAAAGAATCAAAGTTTGAAGCTATCGGGTAAAAGCTGCGACATGGCAAAATTTTGGCGCACTTTGCCATCGGGATATGCCAAAATGACCTGAGCATCTGCCGGGGCGAATTCGGCAAAAACTTGTCGGCACGCGCCACATGGGGATACCGCTCCTTCTGCCACCACCGCGAGTGCGATAAAACAGTGCTCGCCCTCGGTGATGGCATTGAAAATAGCCACACGTTCGGCACAAACAGTCAGCCCGAAAGAGGCATTTTCGATATTTGTGCCTGAGTAAATTTTTCCGCCGTCTGTGAGCACCGCAGCGCCAACGGCAAAGCGAGAATATGGGCTGTAGCTTTTCTCGCGAGCGGAAGCCGCTGCCAAGACAAGTTTTGTGATAATCTTTTCGTTGAGTTCCATTTTCCCTCGTTTTAGCGCAATTTACTGCATTAAGCAGTTTTTTTCAACTAAAAAAATCCCCAGTTGGGGGTACAACCGGGGTTCTACGCAGGGGGGTCGTTCGGCATTCGGGGGGTTACCGTTTGCTCGACAATGTTAGAGCATTCTGCGTGCCAATTTCTGCAAGTATCGCACCAAAATAAAATGCTGCCAGCTAACCACAATATTAATAATCGGTTAGACATATTCTAAGCCTCTCGGAGATTTTCGAGCGCAAGTATGAACGCTGTTTTTGTGCCAAAAGAACTGCAAAATGGCATTTCGATGTCAATCGACGATGGCAATAGCTGTGGAAATTTTTTCTTTGGTTGGCACAAAATACGCTTCGATTTGATATTTGCCCATGCGTAAGTACAAGCCGTCATTACTTTTACCGTTCCACTCTTCGACGCACACGAAACTATCCTGTGCAGGAACTGTGAATTTCGTCATCATTGTTATGTAGGATTTTTCAAAGTCGGACGACCAAACAAGAGTATTATGACCGTCATGCACAGAAAATCGCGTCACTAGCGGTGATGGCAACATAAAATCTTGCGCCTTACTTGACGCATTTTTGACACATAAACGCAGCAAAACTGGTGTGCCTGCAACAATTTCTGTAGGATTCACCGTCAAGGAATATGATAATAATTCTTGCGGCGCATCTGGCAATTTTGCCCTATTATTTGCAGATTTGCACCCGTTAAAAATCTGTGTCGCAATTAATAGCAGCATTACAATGCGAAAATATCCCATCTTCACTCCATGTTAATCTTGAATTTCATAACCTTTGCAAATTTCGTTATTATACGGACAATATGAACACAAAGATGCGGTAATATCTTGCATATCCATTGCGAATTGATAATTATTAATATCGCTTAAACTATTGTTAATATACTCGTCGTATTCCGAGAGATATGTTTTGGTAATATGTTGTGTGCACATATTTGGAGAATCTTTATAATAATTCAGCGAATGCACAAATGCATTTTCAATAACACGTGACTTACATATTTTGTTTTTCGCTACTTTCTGTAACATTGCGGCATAAATATCAAGCTGATTGGATTCTGGATATTTATGCATTTTTCCAGTTTTATAATCAACAAGACGCAAATTACCTTCACGATCGATATCGATTCGATCGATTCGCCCATTAAGTGCTATTTTATAGTTATCGGATATATAGTAATCAACTTTTATTTTAACTTCAAATGCAATTGGTACAAAATGTTGTTGCAGTGCAAACAGTGCGTTTAAAACGCGATCTATGTATTCTGGGCTTGAATAAAGCTCTTTGAAAAAAACCTCATCCGATGGTGCGAAAACCAATTTCTCTGTGTGCGCCAAATTTTCGGTGGCAAGTGGGTTGAAGCCATTGGCAAAAATTTCTCGCAACACCTTGGATAATGTTTCAAAATCTTTCTCTTCAAAGTTAATATTAGTAAATGCGTTGTCAAAATTTGTTGTGAGAACGTCAATGGATTGGATAAGTTTATTTACATCTGTTATTGTTTCACAAATTCCATTAAATACATTTTTAAATCTTTGAACATAGAATTCTTTCAACGAACGATGAACAATTTTCCCTATATCAGCAGCATCCAATTCCTCTTCTGGCTCGTTGGTTTCCTCTCCGCCAATTGCAATGTCAAACCAGAAGAGCCGCCTACATTTCCAGAAAGCTTCAAGTGCCGAAACTGAAAGATCGGTTATCGCGCAACTCGCGAAAAAACCCGCTTGTGTATGAGTTTCGTTTGAAAAAACGGTGTTTTGTGTGTGCACGTTATCATGGTCAATCAATTGAGTATTTATCTCGCAATCGTTGGGCAAAATATTGTTGTCAAAATGTAGGCTGGAATTATCTAGCTCAAAGATATTGTATTTACGTAATTCATTTATTAAACTGCTAATAGACAAATTTACATCAAGATTATCAAGATATAAAAAACGCACAATTTCATCAAAAGGACGAGAGGGTGCAACATTTCCCACAGGGGTTTGTGCTGCATAAGATGCTTGAAATGCATCTGCGTTTTCCATCGCAAGAACGAAAGATAGTTTTGCAACTTCAGCACGATTTGCCAAGAAAAACTTAGCCTGATCGCCATCGTCAAGCAAGGCATTTGGCATATGTCGCGGCGGAAAAACATCTTTATTCATACCAACAAAAAATGCAAATTTTGGCTCGGCAAATCGCGATTCATCTATACCGGATAGTCTTATTCCGCGTATAAGCTTTTTTTCTGCATAAGGTTCGATGAATTTTCCAAAGAGTAAAAGCTTTTTCCCAAGAGTAGGCAAATTTGCCTTTGCCGATTCCCACACAGTGTCAAATTTTTGTGCCAAGTCTGCAGTTTTGCGAAAATCATCGATAAAATAGGAAATATTCTCGAAGCTCTCTTCCGTGCACTCACGCACTGCACAAAGCTCACCAAGCGCATCGATAAGCTCTGTGAACGAACTACTTTTCTTAACATTAAGTAGCTTTTTGGCAATGAGTTTTAGGTCATTAATATCTGTGCGTTCATAAATGTCAGAAACAGAGCGCAATCGGTTTTCTAGTGCGCGATTTTTCTGTTCGCGCAAAAAATTCTTGTCAAATGAAAAAATAGGGTGTTCGATTAACTGAAAAAATTCTTCCCTCAAAAAATTCGAATTCACACATGACACTAGTTTTTGCAAAAAAAGTGTCAAACTTCCTGCATAAGAATTTTTAGTAATCTCATGAGGTAACTTCAAGTTATCGAAAAAATATGCTAGATGCACACTATAATCTTCTGGTTTAGGTGCCGCAATGAGAATATCCGCTGGCGCAATGCCCTGTGCACACAATAAATAACACTTGCGCACAACCGCCTCCACTTCGCGCAGAACATCCGGCATACGATAAAACGCAAGCTTAGTTTTGCACTCAGAATTCGCCAAAAAATCCGTTTCAGGAAATTCTTGGGCAAGAACCTTCGCTAGTAGTGGCGCTTTTTCCACATCAAAATTTTCTATAACGCCAATATCGAAATCAGTTATAAGCTTTTGCAAAGCAAAATCCCAGTGAGGCGGGAAAAAATGCCGCGAAACGGGAAAGCATATCTCCACAGTA
>CAYUDB010000146.1:0-7185 GCA_964443405.1 uncultured bacterium
GGGCGGCTTCGGCGGGCGTCAACCGGTCCGGCAATTCCTGGCGGTAATATTGCATTGGATACAGGTGAAAGCGTTGCCAAACTGGTGTCGATAAAATCTAACACTGTTACAGTAACAGTGTCGCTTGCTACGCATCCTAGGCTATCTATGACGATAAGTATATATTCGCTTGTTGTCGTAGGCGCTACAGATAAAGTCGCTTCGGTAGATAGAGTTTCGCCATTGCATAGCCAAACGTAGGTGAATGGCGGAAATATACCAATTGCGGCTGGCGTAGAACCAATTGTGGTGTTTGAAGTTATACAAATTTCACGGTCAATGCAGGCAAAGGCGCGTAAGCTGCATGCCGGAACGCAAAACGACCAGCATGTTTCTGCGATGCTTGGTGAGCAAATGTCGGGAGCATCGTTCAAACGTGTACAAAGTGTGATGCAGTCGCCCGGGGAAAGCGAATCGAGTGTGCCGAATATGCTATCGCCATCGAAGGAAAATGGTGTGCTAGTTGTGGTTACACCGATTGTGCGTGTAACTGTTATAGATGCTGCATCGATACCTGAGAGTGAATCGAAGGCATTCACGCGCCAATGTGTAGGAAAATCAGTTAAGTCTCCAAATGGTAGTGGGTTATACAAAACTGGTGCGTCGAAATCAAAGAACATCTGCCAAGTCGTTGTGGACGGGATAAGTGTGTTGCCAAGTATGTCCGTTGCATGGATTACGTTCGCACAAATGGTTTCAGCATAAGCAGTTGCTGGAATTATCACCGAAAAAATTAGTGAGTCATCAAAGCTTTCCAGCATCGTAATGTCGAGATCACTGAGAGGATAGGTAGCGCAGTGAGAGCAATCGCCTGTGCAGAATTCGATTGTAACGCTTTCTGTAACAATACCATCGCTATCGAAAAGTGCAAATGCAATCGTCTGTGTGGAGCATGCGCTAATCTGCGAACTCGGTGTGCGGATTTCGGCAATTGGACCTCCAGTTGAAACGTAAGCTGTGCAGCATAAAACCGAGCTGTTTTCGGGGCATCGCGATGAAGCACAATCGCTTATTCCAAAACAGAAATCTATCGTGTCGCCACCCGAAAAACTCACTCCAAACGCGGAAGGGTCGAAGATTAATCTACCCGAATCGAATGTCAGTTCTCCGTCTAGATAAGTAAAAGTGTCTGTAGCAGAAAGAGTTAGAAATGCGGTTGAGAGATTTAAACCGCATCCCGAGTCGTGAATCGCAACACTCAAGATTGGTTCAGTTTCATCTATGATCGCGCCACAAAATGGCATGGGTGCTTCAAATGCTGGTGCAATTCTGTCCACGCGAAATGACCATTCAAGCGGTGTGGAGAGGACATTGCCCATAGAATCGGTGGCGGAAAGCAAGCGCGCCGTTATGGTGCCCTCCTCGGGCAATGAACCCACTATTGGCGCGAAAAATAACGTGTCACCATGCATAAAAAGGCGTGAGTCGGGTGCTGAAATTGTGCCGTAACCACTGACCTCAAGCACCACACTGGAAAAATCGAGATTTCCTGCTGCGTCAACGAGCAAAATGCGTAAAGTTTCTGTGTCACAAGATGTTAGCACGTCTGGTCGCGGCGAAATTACAGTCGCTACGGGTTCGGTGCAATCGGTGAATAGCGTGGTGGACGCGATGAGCGCATTGCCTACGCAGTAATCCGTCGAAACTGTGGCACCAATGTGCACTGCATAGGTGTCGCATGGGTGGAAGTCATTGCAAGAACGCAAGATAAGGCGCATGATGTGTATGTCGTCGATGATCAAGGTATCGATAAAAAGGCAGGGATGTGTTGATGCAAAAACACTCTCGCCAATCGCAATGTAAATGCTTGATAGATTTGGAAATGCACGCCAATGCGATAGTGTTATTATTAACGATTCCGGTGGTGAGAGACAAGTTGTGCCGCTTGGTGGCATAAAAGTCACTGAGGGTGGCATGAAATCGGTTGAGAATATTGTGCACAACGAATCGCCTGCAAGTGTGTTACCAAATGTGTCGGAAAGAGTTAGACAAACACGTGTAGTTTCTGCATGATCTAGTGCTAGCGAATCAAAAATTAGTTGCGTTCCATCTAAACGCAAATGCTCTTCAGCCAAAGTGTGCAATGTGCCGCCGTAACTGACTACCACAGAAGCAGAATCGATGCCGTGTGGCGATGTAATTTGAAAAATAACAGTATCCACGACACATGCGCTTGTTGCATTGAGAAAAGGACGAATTATGCTTGCGGTGGGTAGGTCGCATGGGCGCACGTAAAATGATGCAGGTGATGAACTTAATTCCCAAGGATTGAAAAAAGAATCGCAGACGAAAAAGTATGTGCTTTCGCGCACCGCGATAACACCTGTGGTGTCACAGCGTGGAATGCTTTGAGTACAGGTTTGTTCGGCGGTTACATGCCAGAAATGTGTTTCATTGCAGGCGGTAGCTCGGTAGGTAAAGGTGGTTTCAGCGAGATCGGTGATAACAGGAATGCCATCAACGAACACTGTGTATGTTATTGCGCCTGTGCCGTCGTGTGGACGCCATGCTAATGTTATATCACCGTAAGACATTGGTGTAGTTGGATTTGGTGCAATAGGCTCTATGGCGTGCACTGGTTCGAAATCGACAAAAACAGTTACTGTGTCGAAAGCTTCGCAGCCGCGCGAATCGCGTGCATGCAAAAAATAAGTGGTGGTGGTGGTCGGCGAAACAAGTGGGTTGGTTGCGTGGCTAAAAACACCTGCCGATGCAGTTGACCACGAAATATCAACTGGCGCGTAACCGTATCGTGTTACTGGGTTTGCGCCGAGAGTGAAAAATGAACCCGGACACAAATGCACATCAGCACATGCGGCGGCAATTATTCGGCATGGCGCATAAGTGATGCTCCAACAAGTGTCTAGCTCGTTTGGTTCACATAAATCGGGTGTGTCTTGCGCATGCACGCAAATCCTCATGCTGTCGCCAACACCCAAGGCAAAACGGTCGAGGTCGATGGCAAACCTGCCGTCGATTGTGTCGATACCACTGCCAAAAGTGAGCGTCGTTGTGGTGCCGTCGATTGTAATTCGAGCGTAAAGCGTTGCTGTATCAAGACCTGCCGGCGCGTCGGTGAGCACAAAAAATGCTGTGTCGGGCAAAATGTCCACAGCACCAACTGGATTTGCTCCAGTTAAAGATGGCGGCAAAAAGTCGGTGGCAAAATTCCAGCAAAATGGTGGCGTTAATATATAACCTGTCGCGTCACATGCCGAGTCAAGGCAGACGTGCACATATCCAGTGTCGGCATAAGCTGATGGATCGTTAAATATTACGCGATTCCCACTGTAAGTTACAGCACCGCCGCCAACGCTGTGCACCATGCCGTTCACGCGCAGTCGAATGGATGACGGCACAATGCCATCAGGGTCTGTGAGGTTGATGATTATCTGTTGATCCTCGCAGGCGGTAACTGCATCGCGCGGTGGAGTTACAATTGAGGCTACAGGTGAACTGCAGGGTTCAATAACTATGCGTCTGTCGGGAGTTGATATTGTACCACAAGAGTTTAGCGCTACTACTTTCCAGTTTAAGGTTGTGTCGCACGGTAGAGCGCCGCCGGTGAAAAATGTGTCGGTAACTATAAAAGTATCAGTGTTATCGAAAATTAGCAGGTAGCGCTCCGCACCAATAGATGAGTGCCAAACGAATGTTACAACATCGTATCTCATCACAGCTCCACCAACAGGTAATGCTTGTGAAAATGTTGTTGGTTCAGAGTTTACACGTATAAAAACACTGTCATACGATGTGCAGCCAAAGGTATCGGTCGCGCTGATCTTCGCCCAACCGCTCGACAGAGCTACCCCTCTATATGTGAGTGAGTCAATGCGCGTGAGCCATGTTGGTGTGTTCCATGTGTAGGTGCGCGCGCCAAAACCGCCTGTGCAACTTGCGCTAAGTGTTGTCGTTTCGCTCGCGCAAACGAAAAATGATGCCGGTAAGTCAACTCGAATGTTGTTCACGTGCACGCGCGCGGTAATGCTATCGACACAGCCTGTGGAATTTCGCACTTCGCAAGTGTAAGTTGTTGTGGTATCAGGATAAACAGTTGTGGACGCGGAAGTTTGTGATGTGAGATGATAGTTTGGAAACCAGTTGAATGTAAAAGTGCCGCTGCCAAAAGCATTAGCTTCAAGCGTGGCTGTATCGCCTTTGCAGATGATGGTTTCCGCATGTGCGAAGGAGAGGTCCATAGGAAAAACGTGTGCTATGTTTATGGTGCGTGTTGCCTCGAAAGGTCCCACCGGGTGCCCAGACGATGATAAAGCAAAATTGTCGATGAACCAACCATTGGTTGTATCGGGCGCACGCGAAAATGCTCCTGTGCCAAATGAAAATCGTACACGCAACCTGTCGCCCGAGGTGCAATAACCCAATGCGACCAAATCGAGGCTTTTAACCTGAACCCACTCTCTTGTGTCGTTACAATACGCAAGTTTCATGCTTATGGGCGACGATGCACCCGGTTGAATATATCCGGTGTAACGTGGTGTCAGCATGCCGGTTGCGAACTCATCGAGTTGTTGCCAGCCTGTGGAATTCACGTTAATTTCCACAATGCCGCCGTCGATGCCGCGCATGAGAAAGCCACTTTCACGCACGTTTATCCAATGCCAGAACGATATGTAACATTCAGTAAAACCAGTTAGGTCCAACTCGCGAGAGGTAAGCGAATTGAGCGCGGATTCCAAATACAAACCCCCACTTCGTGGTATGCCCGCAAAATTCACGCCAGAGGGAGGAGATGCCGCACGTGGCGAAACTGTAATTGTGTTCGTTTGAGCGAAGTAGGGCGTGCCCGTGAAAAGTGATGCGCCGGTTTCGAAGTTGTCGAAATATCCGTGTGCCGAGTCGGCAGAAGTAATTTTTATGCGCAAATTCTTTGCGCCGAAAACAGTGTCGTCGATGGAGATGCGCCAGTTTACGATTATAGTTTCAGCTGGGGTTAGGTTTCCGATATTCGCAATTGTTTCGGCGGGTAGCGGGTGTAAACCTCGCGGAAGCGAAATTGTTGCGCGAACATCGTGCACTGTTGCTCCACCCGAATTCCATACTTTCAAGGTCGCGTCAAATGGATTTGGACTGTGTCGGCACAAAAGCGCATTTATATCGGATGGCGTTGTAAAGGTATAATCAAGTGCACCGTGTTGTGGTCCGGTGCCAATGTAAAAATCGTCTATCATCCAGCCACGAAAAGCATTGTAATTGTCGTCAACTGTGTCGAACAAAAATCGTATGCGTATTGTGTGTCCTGCATATGCCGAAAGGTCGAAATTCCAAAAAACCCATTGTCCGTAGGTTAAATAGCCACCCGATGAATACGAATGATTCTCGCTCCAGCCGGGCAATCTCGAAAATGGCGGGTTTATCGTGTCAAGTGCCACAAAAGGTGCACCATCTACGGAAATCCCTATTTCCATAACGTCAAACGTATAAATATCAATGGCTTCAACTTCCCACCATGTCCAAAATGACATGTAGAGTTCCGTTGCACCTGCTGTGTTGAAATCGGGTGTAAATAAAGATGCCTGCATCCAATTATACGAGTTGCCAAATGGCTCCGGCTCGATTGAAGTTGCGCGCAATGGGTCGTATGGCATGCCGACAAATGTGCCATTTGAAGTGTTTCCGCACCAATAAGCGCGGATTCCACTGTGAGGTGGTGGCAAATGCGCAACAGTATCACCATCGGCAAGCTCGGGAAGAACCACTCGTGCAGGGAAAAGGTCGTGAGCCACAACAGTTGCCGCAGGATTGCTAACCCAGTTCCAGGAGATATCGGAGCAGGTGGTGCATCTTGGGTCGTGACGAAAAGTGGTTGTCCAGCCAGTTGTGCCGCTTTCGAAATCGGTGGAGTAGGGAATTGCTGTGAGCATTGGTGCGAAACTTTTCGCCGATATGTCGTCGTCGGGAAAAACTCTTGCGGGCACGTCGCGCGCAGAGCTTTGCAGAAACAGTACTGTTATAGTAAGAAAGATTTGTGTTCGCTTACTTATCAAGATCATTGTTTTTTCCATTAATTATGTTTTTACCTTAGAAATATAGAACTTGCACCACACAAAACAAAGTGTTTATTGAAAGAAATTCGACAGTGACAATATGACTATGCGGTCACAAAAAATTCTTGCGTTCATTTTTTTGTTGAAATTAACCTTTTTCGCACATATATTGCCGTGCAGAAACTGAGAGGCAAAATGAGTATTAAAGATCCGCAGCATAAATATTTTCCCATGTACAATAAAACTATGTGGGCGCTTTCGTATCCTGCTATCAAATTGCATATCGACCCTTCGGCAATAACGGTTTTGGGCACAGGGCTGATGTTTGTTGCAGGAATTCTTGTGTGGCAAGGTTTTCTATTCATGGCACTGATTTTACTCATTTTCGGCGGCTTTCTCGATGCTGTTGACGGTTATGTGGCGCGCACCGAAAAGAAAGCCACAAAAGTTGGTGCCTTGCTCGATTCCACACTCGACAGATATGCAGAGTTTGCGCTACTCGTTGGCATAGCAATGTTTTTTTTGCAAATTGGTGGCAGCACGGCGAAAATTTTCGTCTTCATCACCATGCTTGCGATTGCGGGTTCGTTTTTGGTGAGCTATGTGCGAGCGCGAACAGAAGGTTTGGGCGCATCCTGTGACGGCGGTTTCTTCCAACGCCCGCAGCGTCTTGTGATTTTGGGTATTGGTTTTGCGAGCAACGAGCTTTTTGAGCTTATTCCGGCACTTCTTACAAAAGACTTGCCCGCAAATTTTCCGCTAAAACTCACAATTGCCCTACTTGCGCTCGGGACCAATTGGACAGCCCTGTCGAGACTTTTTGCTTCGAGCCGTGCCCTCGAAAAAATCGACGATAACAAATGATATTTGCCAAGTTGTGTCGCGAAAATTTCCTCAGCAACTACCAGCATGCCAAGTTTGATATTTTTCCTCTTTGTTCCCCGAAATTCGCACATTTTTTGAAAACAGACTGAACTTTGCAACTAAAAGGGAGTTGTCATTATGAGTACCAAGGTTCGTGTTGCAATTATCGGAGTGGGTAATTGCGCGAGTTCGCTGGTGCAAGGCGTTCACTACTATCGAAACGCAGCCGACGACGAATTTGTTCCTGGGCTTATGCACACTGTTTTGGGCGGCATCC
>CAYUDB010000147.1:0-7079 GCA_964443405.1 uncultured bacterium
AGGATGCGCCGCGCGATATGGGCGATGCGATATCATGGCGTTGAGCACGTCGGCAACGGCAATGATTTTCGACTCGGTCATTATGCGTTCGCCGATAAGCCCACGCGGGTAACCCGAACCGTCGATGCGCTCGTGATGTTGGTAAATTATCTCGTCAATGGGCCATGGAAAAGGTATGCCGTGTATTATATCGTAGCCGATGCGCGGATGTGTCTCGAGTATGCGCATTTCGAAACTGCTGATTTTATCGGGCTTGCTTAAAATCTCGATTGGCACAGCAATTTTTCCGATGTCGTGCAACAGTCCTGCCACTCGAATGCATTCTATGCGCTCATCGTCGAGATTCATTGCCTTGCCGATTTTCACAGCAAGTTCTGCCACCTCTTTTTGGTGCACATAAGTGTAACGGTCGCGCTGCTCAACCATTCGACCAATGACTTCTATTGTGCCCTCAACGGTTTGCAATAGGCGCTTATAAGCCTTGATACTTTCAAGGCTTTCGTGGGCTATGTCCTGCCACAAATCGCCAAGGTCGCGTAAAGCGAGTTCTTTGGCAATTGCCGACTCAGCTTTTTCATCGTCGGTGACTGGGTCTATGAGATTTTTTTCGTCGTCAAACATACCAATTAGGTTTTAGCGGATAAGCTCGCATATCTTTCACAAAATGTCAAGTTTTTTATTCCATCTGTGCGGTGTCATGTTTTCATTAGAGGCTACGCCTCCTGTTTAAAAGTATCTCACTGATAATTAATGCCATTGGCATGCGCCATAGGCGCTAGAAAGGTGCCCACTGGCACCCACTGGCACTCATAGGTGGCAACGTGCTAAAAAAAGTGGAGGTTTTGGAGAAAATACACATATTTCGGCATGGAGAATACGAACACATTTACGGCGAAAACTGCCGCTTTTGAAATAGCGCGACTATGCGGCGGCGTTGTGCACCGCGGGTATGGCTTTGCCTTTGGCGGTTTTTTGGAGTTGCATCACTCGCAATTGCACAAGGTGGCACTGTGTTTTTTTGCGCACCGCAATGTCTTTGCATTATTTGCAGATAGCCCATTTGAGAAGTATGGCGCGGGTTGGGCTTCACCACTTGAAGACTATATTTTGCGCAAAGTATCGGCGACGGAAGATGGTTTGCTTGTGGCGGAATTTGAATTTTATGGGCAGAAACGGTTTTTGGTTGTAGCGCGCGCGATGGCACGGTTTTTCATCGTCGATAATGACGGAAACCTGCTTTGGGCGCATGGCGCAACACCGAAACAACATTTCGAAATGCCTGTTGAATTTGCGTGCACTTTCACGCGTGATGACACTCTCGAAAATACCACACGGCAAATCGAATGTGGACTCATGGCACGTTTGGTGAACGATTATCTGACGGAACAAATTGAAACTCAACGCATTAAGGAAATCAAAAGGCTCGAACGAGCTATTGCACAAACCTTTGATGACTTACAAAAGCATAGCACATGTTTGTTATTGCGCGAGCGCGCGGACACCATCATGGCAAATTTGCATGCGATTTTGCCAAAAACCGAGCGCGCAATTTTGCAAAACCCGCATACTGGCTTGCCAATAGAAATCGTCCTCGATGCAATGCAAACTCCTCAGGCTTATGCTGCAAGCATTTATGCGCGCGCGAGGCGAGGTGAGCGGGGAATAAAAATTGCAAAACAACGCATATCTGAGCTGGAAGACAAGCTTTTAATCCTTTTTGATCTCGAAGGAAAGCCCTACGAAGTTGTTGCGAAGCATCTCAAAATACTGCCAGAATCTTTTCTTGGCAAAAAACCTAATTCATTACCTGATAAAACAATACGAACAGCACTGGGTGATATTCGTCGCTTTGACACTGCTGATGGCTTTGCAATTTTTGTTGGTAAAAATGCCGCAGCAAACAACCGGCTCACTTTTTCGGTAGCATCAAAAGATGATATTTGGTTGCACGCGCAAAGCGTTAAAGGATCTCATGTTGTGATAAAGCGTGGTGCCAATGCTCAGGTGCCGCGCACGATTGTGGAAAAGGCGGCGGCGCTCGCAGCATTTTTTTCCGACGCCAAACATTCGTCGCTTGTTCCAGTGATGTTTACACCGCGACGTTATGTTCATGCAGTGAAAGGTGCATTGGGGCAGGTGCGCGTCGATCGTTTCGAAAGTATTCTCATAACTCCTTCGAATCCTTTTGGTTAGTGTAGCTATGAAACTTTTGTTAGAGGCTACGCCTCCTGCAGTAGCTGAGGTTTTCCGGAAAGTGTCCATCACCGTCAATTTTTAGTGAAGCAGGCGGCGTAAGCAGCTTAAAAGTGCCAACTGGCAACACTGGCGCCCGCTTGGCACGTGGTTTACTGATATCGAGAGAGGATGAAAAAAATTGTTCCAGCTACTCCGAATGCAAATGCGGTGAAGAAGTTCAGTTGGGGCGAATGTTGCCAAAGCAAAGCCCCGCCAAACGCAGCAATAGAAACTACCACGTCACGTGCGAGGTAATAAGCCCCAAAAGCTTCAGCCTTAGAGTCATCTGGAGCAAGATCCATTATTAGAGCTTTACGCGTTGGTTCGCCGAATTCTTTTAAGCCGCGAACAATGAATGCAATTACAAATGTCCAAAAACTTTGTGCGAACATTACTAGAAGCGGAAAAAACGAGAAAAACGCAAAAGTTATTGCTACAAAAGGTTTTTTGCCAAAGCGATCGGCAAAATATGCTACTGGAATATAGATGATAATTGCAGTCACCATTTCGATAGCAGAGAGCACGCCAAATTGAACTTCGGTTATGCCGCGCAAATTCACAGCCCAAACCACGACAAAAGCGTATGGAATTTGCTCGGCAAAGCGCACAAGTATGTCTGCTACAAGCAGTTTGCGAAGTGCTGGTGGAATAAGCCCCATAATGCTTTTCCGTTTGCGCGCATCACCTTTGACGGTGCATGTATCTTCCACAAATCGCCATAAAAAGATCATTGCCACAAAACCCAGCACAAATGCACAGGCAAAAGCAATCTTAATGCCCATGGTTTTGCCGAAAGTAGCAATGGCAATGCCACCCAAAACAGGTCCTGCTGCCATGGGCAACCGCCGGATGAGCGAGTGTAATGTTACGCCCATGGTGCGCTTGTTCTTGTCCACGCTCGAAAAGACAAGCTTCATTACTGCAGGCAATGTTACGGCAGTCCATGCAATAAAAAACACCGCACCCAAAAGCACAGCCCACCATTTTTCCACAAGAATCACTATTAGGTAACCGAGCATTGCTACTGCCGTGAAAAAAAGCAGTGCGCGCTTGTAACCAAACTTTTCGGCAAAATAGCCGCCAGGATACGAATATAATGCCGACAGCAAGTTGTCCATGCCGTTGAGTAAGCCAATGGCGATGCTCGAGCCACCCAATGCCAAAATGTAGAGCGGCAAAAATCTTTCTGCCATGTGCTCGCCCAAACCAATAAACACAACTGTCACAAGCATAACGCCTATGTTCTTATCAATAGCGAGAAAATGTGCCAATTTTTTCATATTCACTTAGCCTTAGAAAATACTCTTCCGAGCATGCTTTGCCAGAGGCTACGCCTCCTGCAGCAGCTGAGGTTTTCTGGAAAGTGTCCCTCATCGCCAATTTTTAGTAAAGCAGACGGCGCAAGCCGCTGAAAAGTGCCAATTGGCACCACTGGCACCCGTTTGTTACTGCGTGTTATTCTTTGGTTTCGGAGAGGATTTTTTCGATGATGGCGTCGGTGGAAATACCTTCGGCTTCGGCGTTGAACGAGGTGATAATGCGATGGCGCAAAACAGGATATGCTACAGCACGAATGTCTTCGGGCGTGGGCGTGAGCCTGCCAGACAATACAGACCGAGTTTTTGCACCCAAAACTAAGAATTGGCTCGCACGTGGTCCAGCACCCCAACGGCAATATTTTTTGACATAGTCGAGTGAGGTAGTTTTGGGACGTGTGGCGATGGCAACTTTGACAGCATATTCGACAATGCGGTCGGACACGGGCACACGACGTACAAGTGCTTGCAATGCCAAAATATCCTCGGCGGAAAGGACTTTCTCGACTTTCGCCTCAGTTGTGCCGGTGGTTTTTTTGACAATTTCGGTTTCTTCGGCAAATGTGGGGTAATCGATGTTCACCTCGAACATGAAACGGTCGAGCTGAGCTTCGGGCAAAGGATAGGTGCCTTCTTGTTCGATTGGGTTTTGGGTAGCGAGCACGAAAAACGGCTCGGGCAATTTGAGTGTGGTATCGCCTGTTGTAACCTCGTGTTCCTGCATCGCTTGCAACAGTGCGGCTTGGGTTTTGGGTGGAGTGCGGTTGATTTCATCGGCGAGGATGATATTGCCAAAGATTGGTCCGCGCACAAAACGGAAAAATTTTTCGCCCGTAGTGCGATTTTCTTCGAGAACTTCGGTACCTGTAATGTCGGATGGCATGAGGTCGGGGGTGAACTGCACGCGGCTGAATTTTAAATCCATGGCGTCGGCAAGTGTGGAAATCATAAGCGTTTTCGCAAGCCCTGGCACACCTATCAGCAGCGCATGACCGCCCGAAAGCATAGCCATGAGCATTTCATCCACCACTTGTTTCTGCCCAATTATTCGCTTGCCAATTTGCTCTTTTATAGCTTTTGCCGCAAGTTCGAGTTGTTTTGCAGCGTCGAGGTCGTCTTTATATTGAATTTTCGCCATTTCGCATCCCCCAAAAATGTTAAGTATAAAAATTAGATATTTCGGCACGCAAGTCAAATCATATATTTACGCGTTGCCGTCATTTTTTGTGGCAGACTTTCACAGGAGTAAATCATGACCATCAAAAAAAACGTGATCCTTTCGGGCATGCAGCCTTCGGGCATCTTGCACCTCGGAAATTACGAGGGTGCATTGAAAAATTGGGCGAGCTTGCAAAACTCTGGACAATATGAAATGTTTTTTTGCATAGTCGATTGGCATGCGCTGACCACTGCCTACGATAAAACTACCGAACTCAACAATCGCATTTTCAACATGGCAGCAGATTATATCGCCGGTGGTTTGGATCCCGAGCGTGTGACGATTTTTGTTCAATCGGACGTGAAACAGCATGCCGAGCTTCATCTGCTTTTATCGATGATAATTCCCACACCATGGCTTGAGCGTGTGCCGTCATACAAAGAGAAACTCGAAAATCTTGGGTTAGATTCTTACGGTTTTTTGGGTTATCCGCTTTTGCAAGCAGCCGACATAATGGTCTATCGCGCAAATGCAGTTCCTGTTGGCAAAGATCAGTTGCCACATTTGGAACTCACGCGTGAAGTCGTTCGCCGTTTCAATTACCTTTACGGCGAAGTTTTTCCCGAACCAAAGGATTTACTTTCGGAGATGCCCGTAGTTTTGGGTTCCGACAACCGCAAGATGAGCAAATCTTACGACAACTACATAGCCATGGCAGATGAACCAGACGTTCTTAAAACTAAAATCATGGGCTATTACACCGACCCTACAAAATTGCGTCGCGGCGACATTGGACACCCAAGCACTTGCCCTGTTTTCATGCTTCTCAAAACATACGCGCCAAACGAAACCGATCATATCGAAAGCTCATGCACATCTGGTTCTGCCGAATGGGGTTGTGTGAAATGTAAAAAATTGCTTATTGAGTGTCTCAGCGCGCGTTTTGCCGAATTTCGTGCCAAACGAGCAGAAATTCTCGACGATTGTGCGCAAATTGAGAATATCCTCACACGTGGCGCCGAAATTGCGCGCGAGTCGGCAGAGGCTACCATGCGCGAAGTGCGTGCCGCAATGAAACTTCGGAACACAAAAAGCACACTTTAAAGCCCTTCATCCTCACTCCTTCTCTCCAGGGAGAAGGAGTTTGAGAGCAAGGTTTTGGGCGAAATTGTTGTAGAGTGGTTGCGATACTTGTGAAAAACTTCGCAAGGCAGGTGGCTTAGCGCCGACAAAAAACCTCATCCTCAGTCTTTCTTTTAGAGAGAAGGAGTTTAAGAGCGAGGTTTTGGCATCAGAAGTAGAAGATAACCCCGACGTTTCCGCCAAGAATGCCGCCATATAAAGTGCCGCCGCCTTTCCAAAAATCCTGCTTGCCATAGAACATCTCACGCTGACGCTCGGAAAGCAAATTGTATTCGATATCAGCACCAGTGATTAGAAGCCGCCCTTGAATTTCACCGAAAAGCGAAATATTTGCGTTTGGCTCATAAGACACTCCAAAACCCACATTCACACCAAGCTGATAAATATCGGTGATTTTCGTGCCAGGATTAACTTCTGTGCGGTTTTCATAAATCTCGTAAACTGTTCCGTTAGAATCGGTTTTGACAAATTTTTCGTGATAGTCATTTGTTAGAAATGGCACCATGAGAAAAAAACCAAGGTCGATGTATGGGCTATTTTTGCCCGCAGAGGTGAGATACGACCTTATGCCGAGTTCGGGCTGAACAACAAATGCTGCAAGGTCGAGCCAGTAAGAATCGGTTTCGGCAAGGAAAGTGTCGAGGTCGTATTCGCGGTATTTTTCGACGGATGCATTTATTTCATCGGAAGTAGCGGTGAACGATGCGCCAAAATAAACTTCACACCAGCTACGTTTCCATACCAACTGCGGCGAAATGCCCCTGCCCGAAGTTTTGAACGAAATACCAAATTTGTTTGATGAGCAACAGTCGCCCTCGTAACGCGTGTTTGGAGAAGAACCTTGTATCGTTGCAGCATAAGCTGTTGCAGCAAACAACAACAAACCCAAAAAGACTGTAGTTGCTTTCATCGCAAACCTCCGTCGCCGCTCGCATTGGTGGATGGATTTTCGGTGGGTTTTGGTTTGGGCGGCTTGAGTTTATTTGTGGGCTGTGGAGTATTATTCAGGGTATCAGGTTTTGGCTTGGGTTGCGATGCTGCTTCGGATGGCGGTGTAGGCATTTTTTGTATTGTGCCGTTAGCTTGCGTTTGCGCGGGTGGAGTAGTTCGCACTGGATTTGGGCGAACTGTTTGCGCGGGTCTGGTTTGGGGTTGCGTGGATGTATGCTGTTGTGATACATTGAGATTTGTTTGACCGCCCAAGATTGGTATAGGCAAGCCATCGG
>CAYUDB010000148.1:0-7052 GCA_964443405.1 uncultured bacterium
TTCGTTACCAACAGGTGGTGGCAAAACTGCCGTTGCTGTGCGCTGGGTTTTGGCAAATATCATCGACAAAGGCAAAAAAGCCATTTGGATCGCACACCGCCATGAGCTTCTCGAACAGGCAAAACGTGAATTCATAGATCAAAGCTACTCCGATATTCTCAAACGCCGCAAATCATACAACTATCACATAATTTCTGGTGCACATGATAGCCCAGCCAAAATTCGCACAGACGATGATATCATTTTCGCTTCAAAGGACTGCTTCAAAGTAAACGCTCACGGCAATAGATTTCTTCGCGAGAGATTTTTCAACACCTGCCCAGATGTTTTCGTTATCATAGACGAAGCACATCACGCCTGCGCACCAAGTTACAGCACACTCATATCTCGCATGCGTGAATGGGCGATAAACATGCACGTCTTGGGACTATCGGCAACGCCTTTTCGAACTTTAGATTCGGAAAAAGGCTGCCTCAAACAACTATTTGACGATGACATCATCTATTCTATCGATGCCTCCACGCTCATTGTGCGAAACATATTATCCAAGCCAATATCCGAGGAAGTTCCAACAAATTCGCAGATCACCGACGAAAGTATTACCGAAAAAGATAAAAAATATTTTCAAAAATTTGCCGAATTATCCGAAAACATTATCTCGAAAATAGCACAACAAGCCCCACGTAATCGCCTAATTGTCGATACCTATTTTGATAATCGCGAAAGATATGGCAAAACGATCATCTTCGCCATGAACATCGACCATGCATGGACGCTAACAACACTTTTTAACGACCGCGAACCCGGAATTGCTGGCTGTATTGTATCGCAAGTTTTCGACAACCGCAACGTCTCAATACTCAACTCGCATCGTAAAGAGATTATCCAAAAGTTCCGCGACAATGAAATCAAGGTCATCATAAACGTGAACATGCTCACCGAAGGCGTTGATATTCCGCAAACAGAAACCGTTTTTCTCACTCGCCCCACAAACTCACGTATAATGCTCACTCAAATGATAGGCAGAGCATTACGAGGACCAAAAGCCGGTGGCACCGATAAGGCTTACATTGTAAGCTTCATCGACAACTGGGAAAACATGTTTACTTTCACAACACCAACTGCATTACTCATCGGCGAAGGCTTTGTAACACCAAGCTCAAGCAAGACTTACTCTGTAAACCTTATTCGTCTCCAGCTTCTCGAGGAACTCGCACGTTTATCAGACGCGAGTATCGACCCAGAATTGGCTGAGCAATTGCGTGCACTTACTCCACTTCAGCAATTACCTGTTGGCTGGTATTCTTGCAGCCTCGAACACCCGGGCGAACAACTTGGCGATACCGATATCCGTGAAACAAAAATGCTCATATACGAAAATCACTATGCCGCATTCACGCATTTAGCCAAAGATTTTCCAAGCTTGTTCGACGACATGGACATCGACCGAAATCGAATTCTCGACGAAAACGAAAAACTGGCTATGCTTAGCATTATCGAACACGATTACCTCGACAGATATTCCCCGCACAGAGCACCTCTCCTATCCGAAGAGTGCATTTTGGATTTCATCGAGCACTACAACCAGCACAAGGAAATACCAAGATACTTCACATTTGATGCACGTGATGCGCTGAACATTCTTCCCGTCGCCGCCAAAATCAACGATGAGGAAATGACTCCAAAAACGAAAAAGACTTACATCGAAGAACTATGGACAGCCAAGGATTCCATTTGGCGCGAGCTTTATGGCGAAAACCGATTCCCACAGTTTTTACAACACATCAATACCGAATGCGACAAGCTTCTTTACAATTTCGTAACACCTGAGCAACTTCAAGCGCCACAAGAATTTGCACCATATTTTGCCGAAGCACTCAAAGAACGTAGCCTCAACGAATGGCCAGAACCCGAGCAAACCCAAATGCGCGAGCAAATCTTCGAAAAAGATGACATCGAAGAAAAATCTAGATTCAAATACGAAATTGACTACATTATGCCACTGGACAAAGGCGGCAAAACCGTGCCCGTAAACCTAAAAACAATACTGCGATCCGAAGACCGACACAAAAACGACAAATAGTCATGTTCACCGAGGGGAAGTTGCAAAAAACTCCCCCTTTTTTAACGCTTCTGAACCTTATGCGCGATTTACTTTTGGGGAATTTTTACCCACTGGCGATAAATTTCCCATACTTTTTCGGCTCATTTTTGCGAATTGCAGCCCAAAAAAATAAACGCGTTTGCCTAATTACCTGATTTTCAACGTATTGACCACAGCATGAACAGCAAATTGGCGCAGGCAAAAAACTGGCACGCCAAATGCTTTAAGAGAGACGCAAACGAAAACAAAAGGTTTTTTAGGAGGTTCAAAATGGCACAGGTCGCAAAAAAGCTCGATGACGCCGCAAGTCCGGCAAAACTTTCGGGGCTATGCTCCACATGCAAACACACCGACTATTGCTGCTTTCCCAAAGACAGCGAAACTCCGGTGACGTTCTGTGAAGAGTTCGAAGTGTGCGATGCGCCAGTTTACACTTTCATCGCACCCGCAAATAACGCCAAACCAGATACCGCTAAGCTCGTCGGTTTGTGCCGCAATTGCGAGAAAAACACAAGCTGCCATTTCGCTAAGCCCGAAAGCGGCGTTTGGCACTGCGAAGAATACGAGTAAGCAAACTTCGATGGGGAATCGGGCGGTTCACGTGCGAGCCGCCCGCTCTTACAATAATAAAAAAGGAGTGTTACCATGTCCGACCCCACAAAACCGGCACGCAACGTTTACGAGAATGTGAACAAGCAGTTCAACAAAGCTGCCGACCTTATGGGACTCGACCCCGCCATAAGGAACATACTTTCTCACACAACAAACGAGATCATCGTTCACTTTCCGGTTAAAATGGACGATGGTCGCATCGAGATTTTCACGGGCTATCGCGTTCAGCACAACAACGCCATGGGTCCGTACAAGGGCGGCTTGCGCTTCCACCCTGCCGTTGACATCAACGAAGTGCGCGCGCTCGCCACATGGATGACTTGGAAGTCCGCCATAAACGGTATTCCTTACGGCGGAGGCAAAGGCGGCGTCCAAATAGATCCGTTCAAGTATTCGCAAGGCGAACTCGAGCGCATCTCACGTCGTTTCACCTACGCTTTAGGCAATAATATCGGACCCGAATACGATATTCCGGCGCCCGACGTTAACACGAACTCGCAAATAATGGCTTGGATCGTCGATACATACCTTTCGACGCAGCCGCCACATGTTCGCCAGAACTGCACACACGTCGTGACGGGCAAGCCAATCGAATCGGGCGGCAGCATAGGTCGCGACAAGGCTACCGGACAAGGAATCGTGTACTGCATAGAGCAATGGGCGAAGGACAAAAAGTTCAACCTCAAGGGCGCAACGTATTTCGTGCAAGGATTTGGCAACGTTGGCTCGTGGACAGCGAAATTGCTCAAGCCTCACGGCTCGATTCTCATTGGCGTAGAAGATGTTACCGGCGCCGTATATTGCGCAGAGGGCATTGACCCCGATAAAATCACCGATTACGCAAAATCGCATGGCGGCGTAGCTGGTTTCCCGGGCACCAAACCCATCACGCACGACGATTTCTTGAAAATTAAGGCTGATATTTTTGTTCCAGCGGCGCTCGAAAACCAAATTACCGCCGAAACAGCAAACGATATCAACGTTAAACTCGTCGCAGAGGGCGCAAACGGACCAACCGACCCCGATGGAGACCTCATCCTCTTCAAAAGAGGCATCAATCTCATCCCCGACATCCTCTGCAACTCCGGCGGAGTCGTCGTGAGCTACTTCGAATGGCTCCAGAACAAGCGTTCCGAAAAATGGGACCTCGAAGAAGTCGATTCGAAGCTCTTCAAAAAGATCACAGCCGCCTACGCACGCGTTCGCGACACCGCCAAAGAATACGATGTGGACTGGCGAACCGCCGCGTACATCGTCGCACTCGGCGCGCTCGAGAAAGTATATAAAGAGCGCGGCATTTTCCCATAAGCAACCTTTCGCAAAGGTGAAATAATGAACAACTCAATCTACATTCGGGTGCAAAACCACGCGCGCAAGGCTGCCGAAATCATGTTTCTCGACGAAAGCGTGACAAAAAGGTTCTTCGCAGCGCAAAACGAGATTGTCGTAAACTTCCCCGTGAAGCTCGACAGTGGAAAAGTGCGCATCTTTACTGGTTTCCGCGTGCAACACAACAATTTACTCGGTCCATTCAAGGGCGGCATCCGTTTCCACCCGTCCGTTGAGGTCGATGACATGCGCGCGCTCGCCATGCGAATTTCCCTGCAGTCCGCTTTAATCAATCTGCCGTTCGGCGGCGCAATGGGCGGCGTTGCATACGACCCCGCAAACTACTCCATAGACGAAGTGGAGCGCATTTCACGGCGTTTCGCGTTCGCTTTAGGTGAAAATGTGGGCGCCGAATACGATGTCCTCGAGCCAGACATTAACACGAACCAGCAAATAATGGCTTGGTTCCTCGACACACACCTGATGATGATTCCCCCACATGAACGCAACCGCAACACACATGTCGTTACGGGCAAACCAGTTAAGTTGGGCGGCAGCGCAGTACGCCGCAAAGCCACCGGACTTGGCATAGCGACTCTCGTAGCGGCTTGGGCGGAGAAAAACGGGCGCGACATATCCAAATTAAAGTTTTTTGTGCAGGGATTTGGCAATGTTGGCGCCTACGCAGCGAAAATGTTGTGCGCAATGGGTGCAAAGATGGTCGCAGTAGAGGATGCGACGGGTCCAATAGCGAATTACGACGGCATCGACCCTGACGATCTGCTCGATTTTCTTGCAAAAGACCGCAACATAGGCAATTTCCCGCGCGCACACCGTGTTTCGCACGAGACATTCATGTCATCGAAAGCCGATATATTTATCCCGGCGGCTCTCGAAAACCAGATTACGGGCGATACAGCCAGTTTGCTAAACGTTTCACTCGTCGCCGAAGGTGCACACGCGCCAACGACGCACGAAGGGGACGTCATGCTAGCCAAAAAAGGTATCGAGGTCATTCCCGACATACTTTGCAATGCTGGCGGATTTATCGCAAGCTATTATGAATGGTTACAGAACAAGCGCTCAGAGCTTTGGGAGAACGCAGAAGTTGAAGAGAAGATTAAAGTTAAGATGCTAAATGCCTACGAAAAGGTTCTTGCGAAGGCAAAAGAGCACTCGACGTCTGCACGAACAGCGGCGTATATCGTTGCACTTACTCGCATACGCCAAGTCTATACCGAGCGCGGCATTTTCCCATAAAATCCGTGCATCCCCATAAGTACGGACGTTCCGTCCCCACCACAAACCTTCGGCTTCCCCACCGAAGGTTTTTTTGTCACCTTTTTTTTGAGTAAATGTTTCTATTTGCAATATATTTGAGTAAGTTTTTAATATATTTTATATGGTTTTGTGCATAAACAATATAGTTTTGCATTTAAACACTTTTGTTTACCTCATAACCACTCCTCTATTTCATATAAACACTTCTATTTTGCACATAAATACTTTTTACTGCAATGTAATGACTATAAAATTGATTATAAACACTCTATTTTTTGCTATTTTGCCGCTAAATTTGCTTGCGATGAAATACTAATTTGCCTCAAAAACTTGCTTTTTTATGCACAAAACTATCTAATTTATGCTAAAATTCAGCTTCAATGAGCTTCGTGAGTGCTTCAATGTATGTAAAACTTGCGTCAATGAGCTTCGTGCAAGCTTCAACGGACATTATTCTTCTGTCAATGAACGTCGTACAATCTTCAACGGACATAAAACTTGCGTCAATGAGCTTTGTGCAAGCTTCAATGGACATTATTCTTGTGTCAATGAACGTCGTGCAAGCTTCAACGGACGTAAAACTTGCGTCAATGAGCTTCGTGAAGGCTACGATGGACATTATTCTTGCTACGACAGGCTTCATTTAAGCTCATCTGTGCATAAAACTTATTACTTTATTGCTCGCAAAACCTTTGAGCACTATCAACTTACATAGATTGAAAAACATATACTCGAATTCACATTTAAAAATTGAACATACATCCACAAAACAATAGCATAAGAACATCAGCTAAAAGACTTCGCAAGGAAAAAAACCTCGTTCACTCGCAAATTTTTCTTACCTATGTAAAATATTAACTTCTCCATAATTCAAACATATTTCCTATTACACCACAATGCATACTTCATACTCCAACACACCGCACTTATTAATTATTGTAGCGCCGTCATGTATTAGTATAGGAAATTTAATGTAATTGTCCAATTGGTTTTTGGGGAAAATGAAAAAATTTATTCGCAAAATCGATACAATAATGTGAAAATAAAAGCTTTTATTCATAAAACTAAAAAAAATATTCGCAAATGACTATAAAACGTTCAAAAAAGTTTGGGCAAAATTTAAAAAAATCGATGCGCCACCAATAAAAAACCCTCAGATGTCTCTTCTGAGGGCTAGTTTGCACGCAAATATTACTACGTCAATTTAATCGTCGTCAACACGGGTGAGCTGCAAGTTTAAATTGTAGATTTTTATGTCTCGTGTGCCTGGTGTGCTGTTGCGATTTTTCAGCTTCATTGTTAAAACGTCGTTCGCCTCCGCTCGGAATAAGCCCGAAAGTGATGCGCTCTTCGCCTCGCCTGCTGATGCGATGTCGGAATACAAAACAAACTCCTGCTGAATAACGTCGTCCTTGAAAACTGCCAAAACAACATGCACGCCAGATGGTCCCGAGAACGAAAGCGAGATGTTCATTTGGAATAATTTCGCTCCCTGTGACCCAATTTTTAATGTGTCCACGCCAACAGTCGTGTGCGCCGAAATAAATGGGTCTCCAACACAGTCTCCGGCATGCGCAACGTCCATCGCTTTCCATGCAGACGACGCCGGAAGCGAAAACGTGATGCCCGTAGTGTCTCCAATGTATAGCTCACCGTAGCATCTGGTTATCGCACCTCCTACAAAGTTGAGCGGTGCATATCCCACCTTCCCATCGCTCGCTACAAC
>CAYUDB010000149.1:0-7021 GCA_964443405.1 uncultured bacterium
AGAGCTAAAAACTTTGTGCAAAACCTTAAATATAAATACTAATGTGATTTTTCACGGGAAAATACCTTTATCTGAACTCCCAGAATTTTACCGTAGGGCGAATTTCACTTTGCACGCATGCGATTTCGAAGGTTTTGGGCGTGTGATAATAGAATCACTTGCATGTGGAACACCTGTTATTTCTGCTTCGCGTGGTGGATCAGAAGAAATATTGGCAGACGAACGTGGTGGTTTTGTTGTGCCTTTTTCTGCTGACGCCATTGCTGAGAAAGCCAAAACACTTTGTCACAATACTGTGCTCAGAGAAAAATTGGCAACTGAAGGCAGACAAAATGTAGTGCAAAATTTTTCGCGTGAACACATTGCACAGGCGATGTATGTTCTGTACAACTCACTAACATGAAAAATGGACAGCTCGAAATATTAATTGTACCCTCGTGGTATCCGTCAACTGCAAACGCAATTGCGGGCAAATTTATTCGAGAGCAAGCATTAGCGCTTTCACAATTTTGCTCTGTCACTGTCTTGCATCGCACAACTGCAGCTGAGACTTTGCCCATTTTTGATGAAAAAGTGAACTTCAGTTTGCGAGAAATCATTGTTACTGATCGAAAATGGGGAAGTGAAGCTACAGATTATCTTGCTTACATCCTCAGAATGATCACTTTGGCACGTGAACTAAAACATAAAAAGTTTTCACCAGATATAATTCATGTTCATGAATATTATGCAGGTTTTGCAGGCATTGCAATTTCAATCTTATTCGGTTCATCTTTCGTAATAAGTTTTCATCATTCACGAATCGCATCGTTGAAAATTCGCGGATTGCGCAAACTAATGGTAAAAATTTCTGCCCATTTTGCCAAAAGAGTTATTTCAGTGAGCAGTTTTCTAAAGAAATCGCTCTGTGCCTTGAATATTCCGTCAAGTAAAATATCAGTTGTTCCAAACACAGTGGATACGAATTTTTTCACACCACGAGATATTTCAAATGCATCAGCTGACGAAATACATATTTTGTGCATCGGTGCTTTGCGAGATATAAAACGAGTGGACAAAATAATTGAGGCTTTTGCTAATGCCAGAACTGAAAATCCCAAGCTTTTTCTGCATATTGTGGGCGATGGTGCCTTGCGTGAAAGTTTGGAGTCTTTGACGGAAAGATTACAGGTGGACGATTCAACTATCTTTCACGGGGTAATTACTGGTGACATATTACGTATTTTGATATATAATTCAAGCTTTCTTGTCCACGCGGGTTGCGAGACTTTTGGTGTAATTTTTATCGAAGCTGCTGCCTGTGGAAAGCCTGTTGTGGCATTCGAACATGGTGCAGCCAGCGAAATAGTTTCACCAGATATCGGTGTGTTAGCTAAAGCCGACGATGTGAAATCGCTCACAGAGGCAATATTATATATGGCAAACAATTACGCAAGTTTTGATCCGTTCAAACTGCACAATGCGGTTGAAGCGCAATACTCGTATTCGACTGTAGGAAAACAACTTGAAAAGATTTACCGAGATGTTATTAAATCTGATAACGCGATCTGAAAAATCACCATCACTTGTTGGTGCACACCTTTCCATTGCTGGTGGTGTACACAATGCATTCGATGCGGCGTATTTACTTGAATGTAACACTTTTCAAGTGTTTGTGAAGCAACCGCTGAAACTTTTCGATTCAAAAATTCCCGATTTTGAGATAAAGCTGTGGCACGAACGTTGGCAGGAATGTGCAGATGTGGAGAAAATCGTTGCCCATGCAGGTTACCTTTCCAATCTCGCACATCCCGATGACGAAAAATGGATGACTTTCATATCGGCTTTACGTGCAGAAATAGAAACATGCACACTTTTAAAAATTGATTCACTTGTTGTGCATCCGGGCATTCCTCACGAAATGGGGCGCAAATGGGGTTTACATCGCATTGCAAAAGCTCTCGACATCCTTTGTAAAACGTGTGATTCACCAGTCAAAATTGCATTGGAAACCACCGCTGGTTCGGGCAACCAACTAGGAAATTCGCTCGAGGATTTTTACAGAATTCTAAACGCCTGCAAAATGCCCGAAAAAGTGGGTGTTTGTGTGGATACAGCACATATTTTTGCAGCAGGATACGATATTTCCGAAAAGGATGGCTACCAAACTTTTTGGCAAAAGTTCTATAATCTATTGGGAAACTCCAACTTATTAGTAGTGCATGTGAATGATTCGAAAACAGATTGCGACTCGAAAATCGATCGTCATGCGCATATTGGTGATGGGAAAATAGGCATCGGCGCTTTTGAGCTTCTGATGCGTGATCCAAGACTTGTAAGGGTACCAAAAATTCTCGAGACACCAAAAGAACCAGGTGCAAATGAGAGGAATCTCTCTGTATTAAGATCTTTTCTACGTTAAAGTTATCGAGCTTTGCGAACGACAATTCTTATTAAGCGTTTAGCAAAATCTTGTATTTAAACGCAAATGCATTATTTTGCTTATATGAAAAGAATTGTTCGGCACATGTCTTCATACACGCTTGGTGTGATTACTGTTGGATTATTTGCCTTTTTTTCGGCATTGGCAATAGTACTGTCGGTATCGGAAATCCAGCTTGTTTTTGCAAGAGTTATTTTTGCTCAGCTTGGTATAGATGCCGAGATTACATATTCGAAATCACGCATTATGCCAGGGCACCTTGCTTTCTCGAAACCCAATTTTGTATATCGCAGCAAAAGCACAGCAGTGGACTTCTTTGCAGACACACTAGCTGTTGATTATTCACTTGGCAGAAGAATTAGCATTCCTGTGATCTTCGCACGGAACCTTAGCCTGAGAATTCATTCTCTGGTCGATGACAACGATGGTAAACCAAGTTTTTTGCGAATTCCTACTTTTTCGGTATCAGATATTCATCTAGAGAATATTTCGCTCGATTTCGGCAAGCATTTTGCAGCCGAATCTATCTCGTTTGACGGCGATGCGTCCATCCGTTCACAGGACGGAAAACTTAGTATTTCTGCCAACGCAGATTCATTAAAAGGAAAAATACTCGGTCGAGCGAATATAAAATTTGCGACTGTAAACCTTTCCATTGAGAATGACACTCTAAATGCGCGAGGTTTTGTAGCACTCGACTCCACGAAAGTGTTTGTGCAAATGCACGATTTTGCTTTCGACGGTGCTACATTTAAGTGCATAGATGTGCAGAGCGAAAAAGCATTTCTGCGCGAGATCGATACTTTGCTAGATCTCGATATACTGGAAGGCGTGTGTTGTGCCGATGGTAAAATTTTCCGTCCACATAAGGATACTGTTGCATTGGATATTGCTGTCAATGGCGTAGTTTTCGATATTCCAGTGGTAACGCCGCGCGCTACAATTAACTATTCTGGCAGAAAAGGTGTGGCTAATATTGCAGCTGACACTGCTTTAGTGTGGAACACTCCAGCACAGCAAGTTCGGCTTAGTTTTTTTACTCATGAAAAGCCAATAGCATATTTATTCGAAATAGGACATGCACAAAACTTCGATTTGAATGTTTTGGATATATTACCTTCGGATATAACGGGTTCGGCACGCATACAAGGCAGCGATTTTGGCGATAGTATGACCATGGATATTGTTGCGAATGTAGGACATGGCATGTTCAACAATCTGACTTTCGATGGTGGCAGTATTCGACTAAATGCGAAAAGAAGCGGTGTAAGTATTTCACCTGCGAGCATGAGATTTTTTACTGATCGTTTTGATACATCGTTTGTATTTATAGCAAACGACACTTTGCGTATTTGGGGCAATGCCACATCACAGGGCGTAATCGATTTACATATAACAGGTTTGTTGGATGAAGCTGATACAGTTTTACGTTCATTGGGTTTTCGTGACATGAAGGTTAGTGGCATTTACTTGCTCGATATGGATGTGCGTGGAAGTGCCGAAAAAATCATCGCACACGGGGATGTTTTCGCAAAGAACATGGATTTTTTTGGACTTACTTTCAAACGCGCGATAAGTGAGGGTTTCGAGTTTTCGCCTACAGATTATTCGGGAAAATTCAAAGTACGTGGTTTCGAAGGAGCTTATGGCGAAAATACCATCGATTCTGCATATGCAGAACTAGATTTGGCACCCAAAAAACTCTATTTGCGCCCTGTAAAGGCATTTTTGACCAAATTCGGGCTATTAAAGTTCTCGGGTATGGCAGGTTTGAACGATACGCTTACTTTTTTCTTGGAAGGTGCCAACCTCACTGGCGACTATGGTGAATTTGAACTGATGACACCTTTTACTGCGATTGTGCTGGATACCATATCCACAACTGCCTTTAAAATATCGGCTTATGATGGCAGTATTGCTCTAGATTCGTTTAAAATCACCGATTCCTCATTTATAACTTCTGGTCGTTTCGATAGCATTGATGTGCATACTATGGCGAAAGCTTTTGCCGATTCTTCAATCTATGGCAATGCCAAAGGTCATTTTGCGTTTGATGTGAACTCGCAAACTTATTTTGGTAAAGGTGAATTCGATGTTTTTCTCAACGAGATTGCATACAATAAGCTTGAGTTCGAATCATTTTCTGCATCTGCGAACTTACGTGCCGATACCATAAGCATTTCTCGTGCAAATCTACGGAAAAAAGGTGAGGCGGCAAGTCTTCATGGATGGGTGGCATTTGGAGATTCACAGCCGCTTTTCGATTTGCACATTGACGCGGATGGTAAAACACCATCGTTTTTGGCTTATTTCTCCGAAAATGTGGAGCCAATACAGGGTAGATACCGACTTGAGCTTTCGGCGCGTGGCAAGCTTGACTCGCTCGATTTGTCTGGATTTGCGCATGTGGATTCGGGAAAAATGGCAGTATGGCCCCTCGATCATCCTATCGAGAACATAAAACTCGATGCCGAAATTATTGGCTCACGCATTGAGGTGAAAGAACTTTCTGCATCAACTAAGACAATGCCACCTTCAAGTAAAGGCTTGCTCGCGCGAATTTGGCGCAAAGTGTTTGGCGGCACAGATATTACAGGTTTTGCGAAGGCACAGGGCAGTTTGGATGTGTCGAGCTTTCGCTCACCAGTTATGGAGATTCATGGTAGTTTATCAAACTTTCCTGCACAATCATCGTTAATGGGTTTCTACATGTTGCTCGATGGGAATTTCGATTTTCTTTCACCCGAAATGCGTTTGCTTGCAGATTTAAACATACTGGATGGACGTATTGAAAAGCTTGGTTCTGCGTCGCCAGAGCCGATGGTTTTACCGGTGCCAATAAACATTGCAGCATCTACCGACAACCTGTGGCTTGTTACGAAAGATATGGAAGCACGCATAAGCGGAGATATTCTCGTTTCAACTGTAGATAGCAGACCATCCATGCTGGCAAATTTGGATTTGACCGAGGGAAAATACTATTTCTACGGACAAACTTTCGATATAACAAACGGTTCGGTAATGTTCAATCAGATAGGTGCGCTAAATCCCGAACTAGACATTACCGCAAAAACGCAGCTTGGCAATTTGGGCATTACGCTCGATATCACAGGAAACATGGAAACACCACACCTGGAGTTTTACAGCGATAATGCCACGTTCACACAAGATGATCTCACACAGCTTGTTTTGGGCATATCAAACGAAGGCTCGGTACAAGGTTTTGTGGGGCAATTTGTCTCACACAATCTCGAACGAATAGCCCAGCAGACACTCGGCTTGGATGTTGTTGAATTGCAAACAGATGCCATGCGTTTTACAGTAGGTAAGCGTATCGCTGGCGGTTTATCGCTAAAATATTCACAAAGCATCGGAGAGGCAGACACGCTTGGTGCACTTTACCAGCTTGAATACCGTTTTTCGCGAAACTTTACAATCGGGGCTATGCAAAGCCCCGAAGGCTCTTATCTGATGAATGCAAATTTCAGGTGGGAGTATTGAAAAACGGGCTTTGGCTAAGATATTGCAATAATTGTTCATAAAAAAACTTGTGCTCGAAATGCTTCAACATATTTTGTCGGCATGCAATACTACGAGAAAACATACTTTTCAAGCCCCGGTGGACAGAAAAACCAAAAAGTGATTTTGGCGCTCATCGTTGCAAATGTGCTGCTGTTTATTTTGGGTTCGTTTATGCCCGATATCACCTCGTTTTGGTTGGGTCTCAATCCGATGCTCTTGCGCGAGAAATTTGTTCTTTGGCAATTTATAACATACATGTTTGTCCACGCCAATCTCTTGCATCTCGCTTTCAATATGCTTGCACTATTCATGTTTGGTTCCGAATTGCTCAACAAATGGGGTGCCAAAAACTTTCTCGCGTTTTACTTTTTCTCGGGCATTGGCGCTGGTTTATGCGCCTTTCTTTTTACAAACACGATAACAGTCGGTGCATCGGGTGCTATTTATGGTCTGCTTTTGGCATACGGGGTCATTTTCCCAAACCGATTGTTGCTTGTTTTCTTTATCGTTCCAATGCGCGCCAAGTATTTTGTTCTCATATTCGGGCTAATCGAACTTCTTGCCTCGGTAGGTTCACTTTCCACATATAGCGGAATTGCGCACGTGGCACATTTGGGCGGTATGGTTTTCGGCGCCATCTACTTATGGCTATGGAAAGAGGCGAGACGCCGAGGTCGCAAAAGTGTTCCGCAAGATTTCACAATAATTCGCCCACGCGAAGACGCAAGTGTCGATTACATACTCGACAAAGTGCTAAAGTATGGCGTCGAAAGCCTCACAAGCGACGAAAAGGCAAGGCTCATTCGCGCCGGCAAGTTCTTTTCCAACGAATCTCCATCAGATAGAATACGCAAAAATGACAACTCCTAGTCTTACAACCGAAATTGCAGGTATTGCGTTCAAGAACCCTGCGATTTTAGCATCAGGTTGCGCCGGTTTCGGTTACGACATCGCCGATGCAATTGATTTCCAATCCATTGGCGGGCTGGTCACCAAAACCGTAACACCTTTCCCGCGCGAAGGCAATTTACCTCCACGCATCTGCGAAACCGACTCGGGCATGATCAACTCCATAAG
>CAYUDB010000150.1:0-7000 GCA_964443405.1 uncultured bacterium
GCATGCCAACTTGTGCCGCATGCGGTTATAACAATGCGTTCGGCGCTGGAAAGCTTTTCGTGAAAAGGTTTTAGACCATTGAGGCGTGTGCTTCCGTTTTCAAAGTTGAGCCTACCGCGGCAGGCATTTTGCAAAGTTTGTGGCTGTTCGCAAATTTCCTTGAGCATGAAGTGATCGAACCCGCCTTTTTCGAGTTCGGCGAGCGAGAATGTTACTTTCTCCACTTTCGGCTCAACAAGCTCACGCTTGAGGTTGCGAATCTCAAAGCCGTCGGCTCGAACAATGGCATATTCGCTCTCGTCGAGATAAATGACGCGGTCGGTGAAACGCACAACAGCTGTCGCATCGGACGCCACAAAATTTTCGCCATCGCCCTTGCCCAAAAGCAACGGGCTGCCATGTCTAGCGGCGTAGATGCGGTCGGGTTGTTTTTCGTAAATCACGCCCAAACCATAAGTTCCTTCGATTTGCAGCAGCCCATGTCGAAAAGCTTCTTCGAAATCGCCAGTTTCGATTAGCATTTCCTCAAAAAGGTGGGCGATGATCTCGGTATCAGTTTCGGTTGAGAACTTGTGCCCGCGTGTTTCGAGAAATTTTTTGAGTGCCATGTAATTTTCCACCACGCCATTATGAACAACTGCGATTTCATTTTTGCAGTCGGTGTGTGGATGAGCATTGTTATCGGAAGGCTCGCCATGTGTTGCCCAACGTGTGTGCGCTATGCCGGTTTTTGCTTCAAAATTTCTTTCGGCAATGTGCTCTTCGAGCGCCACAATTTTCCCTTTTCGCTTGATAGAAAATAAGTTATCGTTTTCGATTATTGCAATTCCCGCAGAGTCATACCCGCGATATTCGAGTTTTTTTAGCCCGTCGAGCAGCACAGGCACAGCTTTCCGAAAGCCCACATATCCTACTATTCCACACATGGTGTCCTCCAAATGTTCTTTACCGAAACCTAATATAGCAAAATACTTGCCAAATTTTTTCTGTCAACACTAAGACCAAAAAAACACTTGCGGTGATTTTCGCACTGTGTTCATCGGTGGGCTTGGTGGGGCATATTTTGCAGATAGAGTAAGTGCTGTCACAAAACATCTGCGATGAAATTTTTCAGATTTGACATTTCTACGTGCTATTATCAAATTGTATGGCATTGAGTTATGCAATTTTTGCACAATGCTAGCGCATCGTCGATAGGCTTTTATTTTCTCTCTCGATTGCGATGCAATAGTAAATTCGTTTTGTAAAATGTAAATTGCTGGCGAAAGTAGGTGCAACTGCCGCTGACAAAGAGTTTGACAAAAGTGAAGTGGCACGTAATTTGCGCAAAAAGGGGTGAAAATGTTCATAGATCGAATAGAGCTTTTGGTTAAAGCGGGCGATGGCGGCGCCGGCTGCGTGGCGTTCACGCATGAAAAATTTCGCCCCAACGGTGGACCATCTGGTGGCGATGGCGGCAAAGGTGGCGACGTGATTTTTCGCGTGGACACCCACCTTGGCACCTTGCTCGATCTACACCACATAACGCGTATAGTGGCAAAAAACGGTTTTCCGGGCGAGGGCGGCAACAAAACTGGCAAAAATGCCGATAGCATAATAGTGCGCGTGCCTGCCGGCACGGTGATAATTAATGCCGAGACCGGAATTCAACTTACGGATCTCACCGAAGGCGATTTTGTTGTGGCGCGTGGCGGTAGAGGCGGCTTGGGCAACACGCATTTTGCCACACCTCGAAATCAGGCACCCACTTACGCTCAACCAGGCGAACCTGGTGATGAGCTAAGCATCATTTTAGAGTTGCATTTAATTGCCGATATTGGATTAGTTGGCTTGCCAAATTCTGGGAAAAGCACCTTGATTTCGCGATTAACGAAAGCGCATCCCAAGGTTGGCGATTATCCTTTCACAACGACTTTTCCGAATTTGGGCGTTGCCCAACTCGACAACATGCGTCGCATGACAATTGCAGATATTCCGGGTATAATTGAGGGTGCAAGCGAAGGTAAAGGCATGGGACACGAATTCTTACGCCACATATCGCGCACACGTGTTTTGGTTTTACTCATTGATATCCTCGACAATCCTTTGCAAACCTACGAAACCTTACTTGCCGAGCTTGCCGCATACGATCTGGCAATGTTGCATAAAAAGCGAATTATTGCACTGAACAAAATCGATGCAACATCGCTTGAGACCATAGAAAAATGGGAGCATGAGAAATTTGGTGGCGAACAAGTGATTACCATTAGCGGTGTTAGCGGTGCACATTTGCGAGAACTTTTAGAAACTCTCTGGCTCACGTTAAGCACATTTGTGCCGATTGATATCAAATAAGAAAGCATCATTATTCATTTTCATGAAAATCTTATTTGCGTAAACATATAGGTATTTTTTTTAATATTTAAAAGTAAAACTTTTCCAAGAAAGTTTCGTAAACGAAAAAAAAGCTTGCGCTAAATTCGTTTATGCGCATATTTGCATATAAGCATGAGGTTAAAATGGAATTTGATAAAACACAGGCACTTGCAGATTTTTTTAAGGCACTCGGCGACGAGACTAGATTAAAACTGCTCACCTATTTACTAGAAAACGGTGAACATTGTGTGCTAGAACTTTGTGCAGCACTTGGGGTTTCGCAAACAAACGCCTCACGTCATTTGGCACGACTGAAGTCCGAGGGCATTTTGCGCGATAGACGGGACGCGCAATGCATCTTCTACTCCCTCGACCCAAGATTTGTTGCGAGCAAGCTGGGTAGTATCTTGCCAATTCTGCACGCGTATAGTTCTTATAAACCATGTGAAAACAATAACTTACAATTTCAAACGAGGTGCGACAAATGAGAAAAATCACGGTTGCAATGCTGCTTCTAGCGTTTTTGAGCATTGCTTTTGCGCGCGACACGAGGAAAAATGACAACTCGATGGCAGCAGTGTCTGAGAAAAAAATCACAACAATTTCCGAATCCGTTAAAGCAGGTAAACCCTCTATTGTATTTTTTACAAAATCAGTTGCCTGTGATTGTACTAAAAAGAACTGTGCGGCAGCTGAAAAATCCTTTTATGGAGCTATTGACACAACAAAAACTGAGTTTTCAATCGTAAAAATTGATGTATCGACAGATGACAAAATTGCGCGTGAGTATAAGATTGTAGCCCCACCTAGCATTCTTATACTTGACAAAAACGGCAAGGAAGCTGCTCGTCTCAACTCGTGGGAAATCACCGCAGAGAAGCTAAACGCAAGTATTGCCAAGGTGCAAGATAAAAAACCGAAGCAAAACGATAAGTGATTTACTAGAAAGCAGTATTGAATGTTTTGTTCGCAATTATAGTTAGAAATGTATTTAACCACTGGAAAAACTAATGGATATTTTACTTAATAAAGCAACTGTTGCGTTGCAAAGCGGATCACCGTTGATATTTATCCTAGTTTTTATCGCTGGTCTAGCAACTGCAGCCAACCCATGCGTTTTATCTGGCATACCACTGGTGATGGCGTACGTTGGCGGAACAACAGAAAAGGTAAGTTTCGCGCGTGCATTCTTCCTAACCCTATGTTTTTCTTTTGGGCTCGCCGTTATGTTCACCTCAATGGGGCTTGCAGCAGCATTGCTTGGTAGCATGTTTGGCGAAGTAAATTTCGCATGGAAATACGTTATTGGTGGGCTGTTTATATTAATGGGTCTAAGTTTACTTGACGTGTTTCATTTTCCGTCGAAAGCAAAAATACTGGCGCAAAATAAATTTACAGGCGCTTTAGGAGCTTTCATCATAGGATTGGGTTTTGGTCTCGTATCGGCACCATGTGCGGCGCCAATGTTAGTTATTTTGCTCACCTATATTGCCACTGGAGGAAAAATCCTATATGGAACGCTACTTTTACTTACATATTCTCTTGCTCATTGCGCCCTAATATTTGCTGCTGGAATATCAGTTGCTGTTGCTAAAACACTTATCGAATCACGCCAACTCACCACTGCGGCACTTTGGACAAAGCGTGTCTTTGGAGTTGCGGTTATAGTCATCGCAGTTTATATCATATTCCATTGATCTAAAACAAGTTAAACTGGAGAAAAATGAAGATTCAGATTCTTGGCACCGGATGCCCGAAATGCAAGAAACTCGAACAAAATGTGAGACAGGCAGTTGAATTACTTGGCAAAGATATTGCGGTGGAAAAGATTAGCGATATAATGCAGATCGCTTCCTTCGGAGTTATGTCAACGCCAGCGCTTGTTATTGACGGTGTGGTTGTCTCTTATGGTAAACTATTAACCATTGAAGAGATAACGACACTAATTGAAAAATAATAAAACACTATAAAAGTGTTAATAATATTTTTCTCATTTCTGCAACAAATCCGGTGATATTTACAGAAGATTTATGTGCAACTGGAGATATACCATGCGATTAAAGGACGATTGGAAGAAAATTCTCGTGATACTCGCCAGCATTTGCTTTTTCTATTTTATGCCGATAAATTCGGATGTATTAAAAAATGCTGTATTACAAAGCATAACACTATTGAATTGGTATGCACGCGAGCATGTGATTTTATGTCTGATTCCAGCAATGTTTATTGCAGGTGCCATAGGTGTCTTCATGAAAAGCGAGAGCGTCTTACGCTATCTCGGACCAACCTCAAACAAAATAACTGCTTACGCCGTGGCATCGATTTCTGGAGGTGTCCTTGCGGTGTGTTCTTGCACAGTTTTGCCACTTTTTGCTGGTATCTACACTGCTGGCGCTGGCATCGGACCAGCATGTGCGTTTCTATATTCCGGACCAGCCATAAACATTTTAGCAATAACACTTTCCACTAAAGTTCTAGGTGCTGATATTGGCTTTGCTCGTACAGTTGGCGCAATCCTGTTTTCACTTGTAATAGGGCTAATAATGGAGCTGATTTTTCGAGGTGAGACAAGACCTGTTGCCAAGCAAAAAGTAGCAATGCTCACATCGAATTCACTTTCCATGCGTGGGAGAGTAGTTATATTTGGCAGTCTGGTTGCTCTTTTGGTTTTCGCCAATTTTGCTACCGATGCCAATTCAATAGTAGTTTTTCGGGCAATTGCCTGGGCAAAATGGTATTTAAGTTTGGCAAGCGGCTTAACGTTATATATTGCACTTTGGTATTTTCTGCATGTAAAAATCGGAAAGCTTCTTGTGAGTGCGATTGCAGTTTCTGCAGTGGGAGTTGCCACTTTAGGCAACGTTTCAGCCATTTTTGCAGCTGCAACCGTGTCATTAGCATGGATTTTGAACACTACTACTGACGAGACCCGTGAATGGCTTGATACGTCTTGGGGATTCTTTGCCCAAATACTGCCTTTACTTTTTGGTGGAATAATAGTATCTGGTTTTACGTTGGGTGCACCGGGTGGCAGTGGGATAATTCCCAAAGAACTGATCTACACTGCAGTAGCTGGAAACTCGCTCACCGCAAACTTTGCAGCTTCGCTAATTGGTGCCTTCATGTATTTTGCAACGTTAACAGAAATACCTATCATTTCTGCACTTATCGAAAATGGCATGGGCAAAGGACCCGCTTTGGCATTGCTTCTCTCGGGTCCTGCACTATCTTTGCCCAGCATGCTCGTTATTCGTGCGGTGATGGGCACAAAAAAGGCACTAACTTTCATTACATTGGTTGTGTTGATGGCAACGCTCACGGGGGTATTATTCGGCTTAATAGTTGACTAACATGCAGTTATTATTGTTTTGCGCAAAACTACGTTTTGCTTTGCATAGCCAAACCGAAATTAGTAACGGTGAAAAATGCACTTTTTTTCACATGTTTTTTTCTTGATATTAGCCTCATTTTTTTATATGTTTGTAAAAAGGAGGTAGAATGGATCTTCGTGCATTACATAAACTAAGTTATGGTATGTATCTTCTTACAGTGGAATCCAATGGTAGAAGAAACGGTCAAATAGTAAATGCAGTTATTCAAGTTACATCAGAACCACCACAAGTAGCCATATGCATAAATAAAGCAAATTACACTTATTCGTTTTTGAATAAATCCAACTTTTTCGCCCTATCAATATTGTCAGAGAATACGCCTTTGTCGTTTATCGGAAATTGGGGGTTTAAATCTGGGCGCGAAGTAGATAAGTTTTTGCATGCCAATGTGATATATACCTCAACTGGCACGCCTGTGGTTACTGATTATGCGATTGCGACCATGGAGCTTGAGTTAGTTCAGAAAGTTAACGTCGGCACACATGATGTTTTTATTGGTAAAATCTTATCTAGCAATGTGTTATCACAAGACACACCAATGACTTATGCCTACTATCATCACGTTAAAGGTGGCGGTGTACCCAAAAGCGCACCACATTATGCTGGCAACAGTGAAGAGCCAATTATAAATGGCGATAATAATTTAAATACAGATAAACCATTATCAGGAGATGAGATGAAAAAATACCAATGCACAGTATGTGGGTATGTTTACGACCCTGTTACTGGCGATCCCGATTCGGGAATTGCACCCGGAACTGCCTTCGAAGACATACCGGACGACTGGACATGCCCTGTATGTGGTGTAGAAAAATCGATGTTTCAACCAGTCTGAGCGAGGGCACCATGAATTTTGCCAACAAGCAGGATGTTTTTAAGGGAGCTTTACTGCTCGAACGTCGCGGAAAAGCTTTCTATTCTAATGTGGCACAACACACTGCAAATTCTGGTGTGCGCAAAATGTTTGAACAGATGGCTGCCGAAGAGGGAAAGCACATTGAAATTCTGACTGAGCTTTATATAACCTATGCTCGTGACGGCAAACTCATTCCACCACAAGTGAATACGCAGATTACAGACATAGCATTTGATGTTATCAATTCAGATGTGCGCTCTTCAGCAAAATTGGCGGAACATGAGACCGCCGCCATTTCTGCTGCCATCGGTTTAGAGGAAAAAGCTGTGCTGTTTTATCAAAACTGTGCGCTAAATGCCGAAACTCACGATGAGCGTGAACTGTTTACTTTGCTTGC
>CAYUDB010000151.1:0-6974 GCA_964443405.1 uncultured bacterium
ATCGAAAACGGTAATAAATTGCCGCCATTGCCACAACGAAAATCAAAATCGGAAAAAACATCGGCACAAAAAAGCACGTGAAAAGCGCCATTAGCAAAACTGCCAATTTGTTTGCAAATACTATTTTAGTTTTTGAAATTTCGGATTGCGACACTGCATAAAAATAAAACGGAAGCGTGAGTAAAGCCGTAAGAAACAATGCGTTCTCGCCAGCTGCAAGACCCACTGCACCAGCTGCAAAAACCGCTAACAGCCCGTAAGTAAATGTTTTACGCGCACCAAACACCACAGCAAACGTGCGTTTACCAAATTGTGCGTCCCCAGAAATGTCCGGTACTGTGGTGAAAAGATACACCCCACCGTATGCCAGTGCCACCGCCAGTGCTCGCGCTAATATAATCCACGCAAAAGGTTGTTGTGGTTTGGTGTTCGAGAAAGCGTAAATATAGCCCAACATGTATATCAAAAAACCATGCCCAAACGCATTCGCAGCAAGTGCCGCAAACGGTTTATCCTTCCAGGCAAAACGTGGCGCCGAGTAGAAAATCCCCAGAAGCAAACCCAGCGCGCACAAAATCACTGTAGGTAAACCCATAGTCAGTGCCACACTAAGCGCCGCCCCATACGCGCAAAATGTGATAACTTGCGCAAAAGTTTTGCTCACAAGATTCAATGAGAGCGGCAAGTTTTTGGCGTTTGCGGCATCCGCCTCTGCATCAAAGATTTGATTTAGCCCATATATGCCGATGCCCATAAACGTAGTGAGCAAGAACAACTTAGCCTCACCGATAAAACCAAGCCCTGCCTCAAAACGGTAGAAGCCAAGAAAGGCGGGCACCCAAATCGGGATAAGCAGTAGCGGGCGCGCGAAAAAAATATGGTCGAATATTTTGGCGATGAATCGTTTCATGTGCGTAAAAAAACCCGCCCGCAAACAAATGCAAGCATTTTTGCGCTATCAATGCACTTTTTTGCGGAGCCAATTCTTTAATAGGCGCACGAGTTTCTCGTGCAGGTTCGCGTGTCAAACAACGTGCGTTTGATACAAAACCACTCACAACATTCGCTTATCTGTTGTAATGCACAATAAAACCACTTAAACAACACATTCCACCCAAACTTTATTAACTGCGCTCACATCTTACATGACTAGTAATTATTGTTTTGCATACATTTCATAAACCTTAGCAGAGGCACAAATTTTTCCAATTTATTATCGCACTGCTTAATAAATTCTACATCTTTCGCCATTCAACTTCAGATTGTAAGCGGATTCGCGCAAAAATTTCGGTGCACGTCCACTATTTAGTGTAGTCACGAAATATTTATCTGTGCTTTATTAGTTGTCAAAGATGCCAGTTTAAAGATAACTTGCGCTGCACAGATTTTAGTACAGCCGCAAGATAAATGCTCGCTGACACCGAGTTGCTGTGTGCAATTACCTTTCAGTTTTTACGCGAGCCGCACAAAAGCTTTCTATCTCGTCGCGCATCTCAGATAAACCACGTTTAGAGAGTTTCATATTCACTTCCTTGTTGCCCGCCGTTTTGGCTGAGTCCAGTAGTGCACAACAAATCTCACGCTTAGAGAGCTTCATCTGTGCATACGACTCTGCCAACAGCAACTGAACTATATTAAACTGTGATTTTTCTACAATATAATGCTCCAAAAGCACATTCGTTATTGCTGGAACCTCATCATAGTGTTTCATCGACATGCTAAGAAAGAGTTTCGCCCAATTCGTTGTGCGCGCCGATGGATACAACTTCTCCAATGTCGATAATGCTGCGATGGCACCGGTTGTATCTTCAGCGTCGAGACGCGCGAAGATTAGAGAGTGCAATGCAGATGCTCTGCCGATGCGCGAGTGTTTAGCTGCGCGCTCCAACATTTCGATACCACGCTTTCGGTTGTCGCCAACAATGCCCAAACTTCGTAAAACTCCAGCCTTGGAAGATAGCCAATAACATAGGTTTCCGAGACCCACGAACGCTTCTTCGGCGATAAGGCTGTCGCTTGCGGCATTTTCCCACAAAGCTTTGGCGCGGCGCATGTCGTTGTAGGAAGATATGATTCCTTGTTCGCCAGACACGTAGCCGAGTAGTAGCTTTTGACCCACGAGATTGCCCATGACGTATGATTCCCAGCTGTCGCGTGGCTCGATTCCGAAATTTCCTTCGCAGACTACTAGAAGCGTCTCTATTTTTGCGAAAAGTTTTGGCGCAAGTTCTTCATTTTCGTTATCGTGCATGCGCGAGCACTCTCCAATTACGCGAAAAACTTTTGCGGAAGGGTCGTTTCTGTTTGCAAGCGAGATAGAATCGAGTATTGCAAAACCGTCGCTGTATTTGTCGTCGAAGATGAGGCTCATGGCATCGCCTATACGAGGTAAATAATCGGGTATGGACGATGCAGAAAAACTTGTGCCAAATAAACTTAACACAATCAGAAGTGAAATATTTGCGCCTTTCCATAAAACTAAACTTTCTCTTTTTACGTTTCCCAATTTTTCTCCAGACTATTTATTATTTCGTATTATAGCTTTTTATATCTTTTATGTTGTTCGTCTGCTAAAAGTTTATATGCACACTGTTGATACGTTTAGTAATAAAATGAAGATTTCTTAAGATAGAATTGTGATGGAAAAAGCAAGATTTTTTTGGGGGATTCGCGTGCTTTTTTGAGATAATAGAGAACTCGCTATAAATGTTTATGCATATTATGTGCAGTACAAAACAAATAAATTTATTCACTTTTCAACAATACAAGAGAAAATATCTATAGTCGCAAAAAAAATAGTTTCTTAAATATGAGTTTCAGTATTTTATCGACTGCAATATGTGCGAAAAAGTAGTTTAGATTTTAATTAGATGTTTTTAAATGTAAATATTTCGATAATGCGTGAAAAACGGATTTAAAATACACACAACTTTTTTGCATTATGCAATAATATATTTATTCCACAGTAATTCTTATCACTTTCGCGCAGAAATGAAGTTGTAAACGGCAAAATATAAGGAAAAGTTGTAAAACTAAAAGCGATGCTGCGCAAACACAGCATCGCTTAGATAAATAACAAAAGGTTTTATTAAATTATCACAACTCACGCTTAATTTCTGCCTCGATTTTAGCGGCAGCAGCACGAGCCTTGCGCTTCTTTCGAGCTTTGATGATACCTCTCAAAATTATGATAAGCAAGAACATAAGGACGAAGAAGGGCCATGCATAGAAAAGACCAACGATAAATGCGAGTAAGCCTTCCCACCCAACTTTGGTGGCTTTGATTATTCGGGAGATGAATTTCTCGCGCGCGGGTGGAATGGTGCTCATGCGCTCATAGACGGCAATATGAATAGTGCTGAGGGTAGTTTGGTTCTCGAGATATTTCAACCTCCCCTCGACTGACTCAATTTCCTCGCGCAAGGCTTTTAGCTGGTTCTCGACGGCAAGTATGTCCTCGACGCTCTTTGAGCGCGAAAGGAGTTCGCGGAAACGCAACTCGACTTCTTTCTTGGTCTTAAGACGTGCGGCGAGGTCGATATACTCGGCAGTAACGTCGTTTGATGAGATGTTCTTGTAGTCCACGTAGGAGGCAACGGAAACAAGCTCATCGACAAGGGTTCGAAATTTTTCGGAGGTAACTCGAACAGTGATATTAGATTCGATTGAGTAGCTGTTGTTAATCTCATTGTCGTTGGAGATGTACGCCTCAGATTTTTTGACGATCTCTGCGATTTTGGCGCGGGCTTTTGCGTGGTTGGAGACCTGACAACGAACGTCGGCAGTCCAAATAATCTTTTTCTCGTCGGGAATGACGGCGACAGCGGAGCTTGAGCGCTCATCAACGCCATTTGGGCTATCGATGGCTTTGTCGATAGCAGATCGGACTGAAGGGGCAGCTTGTTCTGCCAGTTTCGCCGATTCTGCGGCAGAGTCGTAGGTGGAACCGCCGTAGTTTGGTCCGGACATGCATCCGAACAGCGAAGCCCACGCGCAAATCCCTACGGCGAAGAGGGTTATGCGAACGGCGTTGGTGAAGCTTTGTTTCACGATGGCACTCCTTGATTTGATATGTTGAAAAATTACAATACAGCGTTTGGTATTATTGCGGTAAGTTTTAAGCTTTGCGCGGCAATTTTGCCAAATGTTGTTGTAACGCAAAAAGTTAGACGACAAATGTCACCCGACAATGTCTCAATGCGTTGCGCCAATGCGTGTGAACACAAAATTAAGTGTTCAGCCACAAGGCTTGAGCGAAAAACAAAATATTTGCACCTCAACGTCGTAAAACAATGCCACAGCGTTTTGCATTTTAGTCTCGATGGAAAAGCTCATGCAGCAGCGTATCTGTTAGATGTCGCTCCAAAGTTCAACGGCGGCGCACCCGAAAAAGGTAACGCCGCTCCCTGAATGAAAACAGTGAACACCCGCGCAAGTTCTTGTGTCATTAGACGATAGTCACACACGCACGCTCGCGATTTGGTGAAAACTCAACCCACCACGCTCGGTTCGACAATGAACTCGCCACGTGCGAAACGCTCAACCGAAAGTGGAGATACGTCAAGCTCTGGCTCCAAACCCGCAATCTGTTGCGCCATAACACGTCCGGTCATCGGCGCAAGCATAAAACCGTGCCCCGAAAAACCTGTGGCATTGTAAAAGCCGCGAAGTTGTGGGTGCTCGCCGAGAATTGGCGCCGAATCGGGGGTTCGCTCGTATGAGCCAGCCCATTGGCGCACCACGCGGATTTTTTCCATCACCGGCAAAAGTTCTAAAAGTTCGTGCGTGATGAACTCCAAAAACTGCCAGTTCGAATCGATGTTGTGCGACGGGTGCTCCTTTTCGCCAATGCCGAGCACAAATGACCCGTGCGGCACTTGTTGCAAATAAATTCCTATCTGGAATGAAATCACCATAGTTTCGAACATCTTTTCCACAGGCTCGGTGACCAAAATTTGGTGGCGCTCAGGATATGTGGGCAAATCGATGCCCGCAAGTGCCGCCGTCTCCTTAGACCAAGGACCTGCAGCGTTTACAACCACCGGCGCATAAAATTTCTCGCCACCTGCAATCTCAACTCCGCGTACAGCACCGTTTTCGGAGAAAATGCCGGTAACTTCAGTGTGCTTGCGAATAGTGATACCGTTACGCTGGGCGGCACTGGCATAGGCGAAAGTTGTGAGAAACGGGTTAGCATGTCCATCGGTTTGGCAGAACGTGGCAGCGAGGAATTTGTCGGTATTGAGTGGCGGGCAAATGGCTTTAGCTTCGGCTTTATCGACAAAGCGCGAGGGTATGCCCAAAGAGTTTTGGAGTGCCACATTTTTTTCGAACTGCTCGATTTGATGGTCGGTGTGTGCCAGAACCAAATAGCCGCCCTGTCGAAACTCGATGTCGATACCGAGTTCGTCGGAGAGTTTTTCGAATATATCAACACTTTTTTTGGCGAGCAATGCGTTGAATTTCAGTCCCCACTGTTGGCGAACTCCAGCGCCGCATCTTCCTGTTGAGCCTGAGGACAGGTAGCTTTTTTCGAAAAGTGCTACATTGCGCACGCCTATTTTGGAAAGCTCGTAGGCAATGGCGGTGCCGATGACGCCGCCGCCGATTATTATGACATCATACGATTTCATCTCGCTCCACCTGAGTTAATGCAGAGCAAAATAGTGAAGCTTGGTTCATCTTGCAAGGGAAACCGTGTGTGGTAGTCAAGAAAATTATCTGGGGAGGAGGGACTTTTATACAATAATCTGTTCTAGATGCAAGAATGTGAAATAGGTGCTCCGTTCCTATCCGCCAACACAAACGCCAATGCGGGGCAGAACGCTTGAAATACCACTCGGAAACCCTTATTGGCTACAATGTGTGTTGGGTGCTGGATTTACTTTTTTGTCAGCCGAACAAGTTTCTCTGAACAGCAGTTTTGTTCTTAACTGTCGGATTTTTCTGCATTACTTTTGTTACAGTATCTGAAATATTGTCTTGTGTAATAATTGTAATGTCTTTCTGTTCTTCGATAAGGTCTCTATTTAAATCAAACATTGGATTATTATTGTCGATATGTTCGTCATACATTACTGCTCTCGGAATACCATAATCTTTTGCGTATCCCATAGCTAAACGCGCTCCGTTGTCAAGTTTTTGTCCGAACATTTTCCAACGTTCAGCAGAATTTTGAGCATAACTTGCAGCCAAAACTATTGTGTCGCAGAATAAAGCCTGTAAGCGGTCACGTTCTTTATAACGACTACTTAATTCCATTTGGCTTTTAAAATCATTCCCATATTCCGTAACAAGTAGTCCACCTTCTTCTACAATTTTAAATGCCAAACCTTTGTTTCTTGCTGGCATAATACTGCTTAATGGACTTGGCAAAATTGCAACTGTTTTACCATTTGAATCTAATGCTTGTTGATGTGAAATGCTGTCGCAACCAAAAGCCAAACCGCTTACTATTGTTGCACCATTTTTAACGAATTGTTTGACGATATTTCGTTCTCTTTCTTCAATGTCGCCTTCGGGATTTAATAGTCCAATAACTGAAATGTTTTTGTTGTAAATGCTCAATAAGTCAATATCCCCTTTATAGTAAAGGAAAACAGGTTGCTCACTATCTCTTACATCTCCGCGATGTTGCGGAAAATCTTTGTCTCCAAGTGCCACAATTCCATCGCACAAATCATTGTCAAACTTTTCTACAAGTATTTTTTCAAACTTATTTTTTAGACTTTCAAATTCATCTACACTTGTTAGTTTTCCTTTGATTGTTTTGTTCAGTAAAGACACAATAGTTTCAATACTTTCGTTGCCTTTCAGATTTTTCACAATCCAAGCTTTACCAATTCCTTTGTAGAACTTGGTAGTTAAAATATTTAATGCGTTATCACTATATTTCATTATTGCAAAATTATTGATTTTTTGATACGGTTTTTCCAATAGAATAAAAAGTAACAGATTTAGCTCCTTTATCAAGC
>CAYUDB010000152.1:0-6937 GCA_964443405.1 uncultured bacterium
ACGGCTCGACTTGGGACCAGTAAGCGCAAATTCGACAACTGCCTGCGAACCCACTTTGAACGCTTGAACAATTGGGCGTTTGGAATCGGTAGGCAGGTTATTGAGTATGGCATCGACTTTATCTTTAACTTCTTGTTTGGCAATGTTGACGTCCACATCTGCTTCGAATTCTAAAAACACATAGCCAAAGTTCTCTTGTGAGCTTGAGGTGAGCTGCTTTATGCCGCTGATAGTCGATACTGCGTTTTCAATTGGTTTGATAACAAGAGTTTCGATTTCCTTTGGGCTAGCGCCAGGATATACAACCGAAACCGACACAAATGGCAACTCCGTTTTCGGCATGAGCGCAACTGGCAGGCTCAAGTAACTTATCGCGCCAAAAATAGCGAAAGCGAGCACTATCATCCATAACATGCGCGGTCTTTGGATGCACAATTTAATTATGTTCATTTCGACTCCATTAAGTTTTTGGCGCCGTAGTTTTGAGAAAAACTTTGTGGGCGCGCTCGAAGTAATTTACAGTCAAAAGGGTGTTGAGCTTGGCACATTGAGTAGTAAATGGTGTGCATTATTCTACAATCTTGACCAATGAGCCATCTGCCAGACGTGATGCACCTTCAACGACAACCAAGTCACCTTCGGCAAGTCCTTCGATTATCTCGAAAATGGTGCCCGAAGAAAGTCCGGTGTGCACTTCGTGCAGAAGGGCTTTGTTGGTTGCAGGGTCGATGATGAAAAGTTGCTTTTTATCGCCGTTCACGCTGAGGTTTTCGGTAGATACAAAAAGCGATTTTGGCTTCTCGACCAAATCGAGTTCAACTTCCACAACAACGCCACCGCGCAATGGTGTTGCTTTCGAATTATCGACGTTTACATCCACGTCGAAGCTGCGGGTGTTTTCGTTTGCTGTGAGTGATATTTTTTCTACGTGTGCTGCGAATGTTGTATCGGCAGAGATGTTTGAGTAGATGCGTGCTCTTGTGTTTTTCGACACATATTGGATATCAGTTTCGGGAATTTGGATGCGCACTGTGAGATTTGACGGGTCGGTGATTTTGACAATGGGTTTACCCGATTGCACATTATCGCCTTTGCGGAAATATATTTCGGCAACAGTGCCCGATATTGGCGCTTTGACGAAAATTTGGCGTTCGGCGGCTTCGAAATTGGCTTTTGCGACGTCGTGTTGAGTTTTGAGGTTATCGTAGGTTTGTTGCGATATTGCGCCTGCTGAAAGTAGGCTTGCATAACGTTCGAGGTTTTCTTTGCTGTTGTCGAAAGCAGCTTTTGCCTGACGATATGATGATGCAGCTTCGGTTTCGTAAAACTTTGCAACTATTTGGTCTTTTGAAACTTTTTGACCAATTTGCACGGGAATTTCTTCGAGGTTACCGCCGATGAAACTGTTTGCATTTGCCTCTTGTTTGCCGCGCAAAGTGCCCGAGTATTTTTTTGAGAGGACGAGCTTTTTGGCTTCGGCTTTCCAAACGCGCACAGGCACACCTTCTTTGCTCTGTATCTCATCGATGTTTGTTGACTCGGTTCCCTTTTTGCCCGAGCATCCTGCTATGAGCAAAAGCAGTGTGAGAACAAGAAAAATTCTGATTTTCATTTTTCCTCCGCTATCGAAGCGTTGTGCTAACATTTTTATTTACCCACAATTTTTTTGAAGTTTGAGAGGGCAATGTTGTAGTTGTAAAGTGCTTTGAAGTATTTGAGCTGCGTGGCATCGAAAGCGAGTTGTGCGTCGCTAAGTTCGACGAAAGTTATAAGCCCTTCTTTGAACTGTATATTTGCGATGTCCATGAGTTTTTGAGCTTCTTGTTGTGATGCGCGTGCCGATTCGAAATCGGTTTTGTATTGGGTAAGTTGCCAATGGTTTTGGCGAATCTCAAGGTCGATACCTGCGCGCGCTTGTTCGGCTGTGAGCTTCATGTTTTGCAAATCACTTTTGGCTTCCGATATTTTTTGCAAACGATTAAGCCCATCGAAAAGTGTCCATTGCAAACCTACACCCACAGTCCAATCTTTGCCGTAGTCGTCGAATTTAAAAAAGTCGCCAACTTCATCGGAGCCTGTGGTGAAGGCGAATTTGCCCTGTGCAGCTATGTTTGGCAAAAGTTGCGACCGATACAGCCCAACAAGATTGCTAAACACATCGATTGTGCGATCGAGGATTTTGAGTTCCAATCGATTTTCGTGCGCAAAAGCAAGTGAAGAATCGAGCGTCGGCGAAAAATTACCGGGTTCGGGAAATTCACCTTTGAACGTGGCATTTTCGTCGAAGGGCAAATTGAGCAACAAAAACATGCCACCGCGAGCGAGTTTATTTGCCAGAAGTGCCGATTCGAGATCTGAGAGAGTATTTGTCGCCTTCACTTCGGCGCGCAAGACCTCGAATTCGGAAGCCATGCCTTTGGCGAATTTTTCGCGAGAGATTTTGAGGTGTTCTTCATCTTGTTTGTGCGACTCGCGAGTGATATCCACAGCCTTTTGTGTCATGAGGATACCGTAGAAGGTTTGTTCGACTGAGGCTTTTATATCGCGGCGTTCTTTTTCGAGGTTCATTTGTTCTACATCGCGTTGAATTTTGGCGAGTTTTACGCCTATAAATGCCTGTGCCGAAAATAGAATTTGTTGCAAGTCGATTTGGTTCATGAAGCCAAAATCGGGGTATTCGACGAACATAGTTCGACCGAAGGGTGGATTTTCGGGATCAGCGATGGTTACGGTCATGCTCTCTGGCTCTATGACATACGCCAAACCTGAAGTGAGCGACACGCTTGGGAATAAATTTGAATATGCCTGCCCCACCTTTGCCTCGAACTTTTTGAGTTCTACGGTCTTCTGCGCGATGCCGATGTTTTTTTCCTGAGCGATGCTCAGGCATTTGTCGAGCGTATATTCTTCTGCAAAGCAAGCAGTGGCAAATACAAAAGCAGCAACTGCTGCAAGCGCGGTGAAAACTTTCCGCATGTTTTGCTCCATTGTTGAACAGTTTCCAAATTATGAACTTAGATTCAGTCGCTGAATGTAAGTTCAGCGCGGGATAGAGTCAAGTGTTTTTTTGATTATTTTTCACACCACAAAAAAAGATAGTAACGATACTCGTGAGTGCAGAATTGTCAACGCAAAAAACTATACGTTAAATGGTTAACATGAATTTAACAATTGGTTGCGAAAAATAAAAAAGGCACATAGCGTGCCCAAAAAGTAAAAACAATGGCGGAAAGTCAGAATGGTTCATTTCCATTTACGCACTTTATCGAAACGTGTGTGTCAAAGTATTGCGTATTTTTAAATGACCTTGTGGTTTATCGTGAAAAATATTTGCTATTAACAATACGGTAGGCTTGAGTGGGATGATTCTTTTAAGGCAAAGCAGTTGTATAGTTTCGTCAAGTTATTAAAAGTACAAGTTTTTGCAAAACCTCGTTTACCACATTTCGCGGCAATTTGCACAAATACTTTGCATTACGTGCTTGCCAATCGAGGCTTTTAACTTGATCGGATAAAATGACTCCGTGCAATAGATTGCCATCAAAAGTTGTAATATTTTTTGGGATGTTTACTTCAAAAGGGTAGTTCTTAATCCGCGATGTTATTGGACAGCAGATAATGAGTTGTGACTTCTCGTTATATTTTTTTGGCGAAACAATAATAGCAGGTCGTGTTTTACTCTGTTCATGCCCCTTTTGCGGGTCGAAATCGAGCTGCACCACATCGCCGCGTTCAGGAACATAAACATTACCAGGTTTCATTGCCACATGCCGCCCCAGTGTCGATTTCGGCGTGAATGTTGTCTGGCGAAATTTGCGTTAAGAGGTCGTCGAGGGTAAGATTACTGCCTGTTTTTGGTACATGCGGTAAGCACGCCAAAAATGTTCGCTTGCACTGAAGGGGCTGCAAAGCATGGCAAACAGTATGTGCCACAATGCCAGCATGTTGTTTGTGCCGAACCATTGGTATGCGAAAATATTTGCGAAGTTTTGGCTTAGTTGATTTGGTTTGCACCAACACTTCAGATGAAGTTTGTTGCTGCGTATGTTTTTCCATCTCCACCCTCCTTAAAAAGCTTAAAAAAAATAAAATAAGATCGAAAAAAATCAATAAAAAAATCGAACCTTATTGCAACGTTGCAGTGACATTTTTTCTTTCCCAAAAAACCGTGCACCTTTTTGCGAAAAAACATCGCATTTTTGCGAAATGAGCTTTTTTTATGCACATAATTTAAATTGGAGGCAAAAATGGCAGATTTACGCGTAATCGAATGTGTGCCAAATTTTTCGGAAGGGCGTGACAAAAAAATTCTAGACCAAATTGCAACTGTCATCCGCTCGGTCGAAGGTGTGGAACTCAAAGATATCGACCCGGGTGAAGCGACCAATCGCACAGTTTTCACATTTGTTGGCGCACCAGACGCCGTATGTGAAGCCGCATTTCGAGCCATCGAAAAAGCCGCACAGATCATCGACATGCGCAAACATAAGGGCACTCATCCGCGCATGGGCGCCACCGATGTATGCCCACTTATTCCCGTTGCGAATATCTCAATGGAGGAGACCGCCGAATTTGCCCGCAAACTCGCCGAACGCGTGGGAACTCAACTCCATATTCCAATCTATCTATATGAATATGCTGCATCGAGTTGCGAACGCAGAAACTTGGCATATCTGCGCAAAGGAGAATACGAATCGCTGCCCGAAAAACTCGTCGATCCTAAAATGAAGCCCGATTTTGGTCCCGCACATTTCGACGAGCATGTGGCAAAAACTGGCGCTACTGTCGTCGGCGCGCGCGATTTTCTCATTGCCTACAACATCGACCTCAATACCACAAACAAAGATTACGCCACCGATATCGCCTTCGAATTGCGCGAAAAGGGACGTTCGGCGCGTGCATGTTGTGACGATGCATTTTCGTTTCGTGGAGATATTTTGCGCTACGAAAACGGCAAATTCCCGTGTGGAAATTGCGATTTTGTGGCATCGACGCTCGACGAACTTGAGGCGCATACCCTCGCCGAACACAACTATTCGGTAAAAAGCTTGCTCGAACAAAACGATGTGGATTCGTGCTCGTGTCTTGCTGGTAAACCGGTGAAAAAAGCTGGCATCTTTAAATGTTGTAAGGCAATAGGCTGGTTTGTTGAGGATTATCGCATAGCACAGATTTCCATCAATCTCACGAATTACAAAATCACAGCCACGCACGATGTTTATGAAGCCGCAAAACGTCTTGCCGAAGAGCGTGGGCTTTCGGTTACAGGCTCCGAAATTGTTGGGCTGGTGCCATTTGACGCGATAATAGAAACCGGTAAATTTTACCTTCGTCGCCAAGATCGTTCCACAGGCATTCCTTGGGAAGACATTGTGCACATTGCAGTTCGCTCGCTTGGGCTGAACGATGCGGCGAAATTCGACATGACCGAGAAAATATTGGGTGCACCAAAAATCGCCGATAATGCTTTGGCAAAACTCACGGTCAAAGGCTTTGTGGATGAAGTTTCGCGCGAATCGCCGGCACCTGGTGGTGGATCGGTGGCAGCACTCGCAGGTTCGGTGGGTGCAGCACTTGCGGCTATGGTCGCCAATCTCACCGCCGATAAAAACACGCGCGGAGAATTCAAAACTCAGCTTATCACAATTGCCGAAAAGGCACAGGCTATCAAAGATGCCTTGTTGTTTGCCATCGATGACGACACGCAAGCTTTCAACGATTACCTTACTGCCATACGCATGCCAAAAAACTCTGCCGCCGAAAAATCTGCGCGCGATGCAGCGATACAGGCAGGGCTGAAAAAAGCAGTCGATGTGCCGCTCACAACTGCGAAAAACTCGCTTGATGCTCTCAAACTTTGCGCCGAAATCGCCGAAATTGGAAATCGTGCATCGGTTTCAGATGCTGGGGTTGGTGCTTCAATTGCACTTACTGGTGTAATTGGTGGTTGCCTAAATGTGCTCATCAACCTTAAAGATATCACCGACAACGAGTTCAAAGTAGCCATGCGCGAACAATGTGCCAAGCTCGAATCGGATGCACATGCCATTTGCGACAAAACACTTGCTCGTGTTAAGGAAATCATTGCCGGCTAAAATGCCATTGACAGAGTTTTCCCGAAAATCATAGAGCTTATCACGTTGGTAAAGGCATCATTTTCGATTTCCGAAAAATGGTTACGGGCATTGCGAACTTTATCTGCGAACTGTTTGTGAGATAACTAACCATTCGAGCGTTTTTTTAATGTGAGCACTGTTTTGCTAATTAGCTCTAAAAACAACTGAGATAAGCGGCATAATATTTGGAATGGCGCGAAGCCTGCACATGCGAAAATTGGCATTTTTTCGCAATTACTTGTCGGTGCAACCAAAGCCAAAAACTAAGCTCGCATTCGCTACAGTAACGTTTCTAACACACCCCATTGCATGACATTACTGCCTGCTTTCGAAAACCAAATTGAGAAAGTGGGCAGTTTTTACTATTCAAAAAATGTGCAAAAAATCGCTCACAACATGGTATCGGCACATTTGTCTTCGAATAGATAGCTGAGAAAAATTGACTTTTGGAGAGAAAAAGGTTATTTTTAAGCAAACACTTTGGAGGGTTGGAATGAAAAAAATAGCATTCGCAGTTATTTTGGTCGCCTTGGGAATTTGTGCCGCGCGCGTTGGTGGACCTGACGCGTTTGGGTACATGTTCAAAGATTCGGCAGAGCCGGAGATAACATTCTCGTGGCTCGCTCATACTGGCGACACAGCTTTGATTTTTGATAGTTCGGATGATGGATTTTGCGAAATACCATTACCATTTGCGTTTGTGTTTTATGGTGAGGCATACGAAACGCTGTACGTATCCACAAACGGTGTTGCAGGTTTCGCAGCCGAGTATGTGGACGAGTATTCGAATTTGCCAATTCCAAATGAAACAGCACCAAATG
>CAYUDB010000153.1:0-6797 GCA_964443405.1 uncultured bacterium
GATGGATAATGAGTTTTCCCACAGTAAATTTCCTAAAGTATCGATACTGTAGAAATTTACTTCGGCATTTTCAGTGAGAACAATGAAATGTAATTCGTTGTTATCTTTGATGCCGAACTGCACTGCACCCGGGCGAACATGAGTTTCGGTTTCGAGATAAAACTTATCGATAAATGTGCAACCTGTTCCCAATTTGCAGCAGAAAGCACTCATGAAAGGCGATACCGCAGGCGAAAATCCAATGCCGGATATCCAAAAACTGCCAGAATTGCTGCGTTTTATGTCGTAATACTGAAATGACGAATCTGTTGTTATTGAGTCTGTTGTGAAGTTGGATGGATAAAATGACGAATGTGTAATAGAATCGGCGCCATCTGTTTGAAAAATAAGTGTACCTGTCGAATATGCGTTTGCATTTCCTATTAATGATAAATCGGAACATAACGCAAACCGTACAAATATTAATGGCGTGCCAAAACGTAATCTATGTTGTGTTAAAACTCGGAGTGATTCATCAAGGACATAAATAGCGTTTTTTGTGTAATAGTCTGTAATATTGACCCAAAAACTGTCATTGCGCCTATCTAGTTGTATAGCTGCGGAGCGCAATGTATTATCAAAAGATAAAGATTGTGAACGCACAATATTGCCCAGCGTATCAATTATCATCACTGCCGCGTAATAGGAATCAGGGTATGATTCGCGAGTTGCAGCTATTGCCGAGCAGTAAAATGTATTATCATCTGCGAGTATTATGTTTTGCACAACACCTATAAAATCGGATATTGGGTTTTCGGTAACATAATCGCCATTCTCCGATAATATAAACACCGCTTGATTGACCCATCTGCCTGAATGTCTTTCGGTGGAATCACTATTATAACCGAAAGCATATATGCGATTACCGATTTCAACGGCGTTTAATATTGGTTTATCTGCATAAATATGCACCCAAGCCTGTAAAATCGAGAGCGCACATACTATTATGGTGAGCAGCATTTTTTTCATTTCAGCCTCCTTGCGAAAGAAATACTGGTTAATCCTCGCTAAACAATGGACAAGCTGTCGGGTTGTCGTCGATCGTAGTGCCGGCGTAAGAAAGTGTGGTGTAAAGGAAGTCTGCCCGCACATCGGAGGTTGATACTGTGACTAGTTTACGGTTTGGCGATGTGTAATTAAAATAATCATATTCATGTGAAGTGTCGAATGTCCAGCGCACAGCATAGGAAGCGCTCGTTATTTCAACCCAGTAATCACCACTGCTTACCACGAAATCAAATTCAGAGTTGCCATCAAGACAAATGCTTGTTATGCAGGTTCCACCAGTGCTTGCAGTCCACAACTTGGCTAATCCCGTTTCAGCAGTTTCAGCGCGTGTGCATTGAACTCAACCAGTTATGTGGTACAATTGCGCATAAATTGGAGAGAAGATTCCTGATATGGCAATCGTGCCCAAAAACACAGCAAGTGTTGATAGATGTAATAGTTTATTCATATGAATTCCTTTTTTTATGGTTATTGCGCAAGGAGGCTTTCGGAGTAAGCAAATCTCAAAGAAACTACATTTACATTCTTATTATAATCATAGAAAAAACGTTGTCAATAGCAAATAATCATAATTTTTTCAAAGGCAGTTCATGAAAATGCGCCCCATCAATAGTCATGAGGCGCATTCGTGATAGAATCGAAATTGATATATTATTTTACGAAAATAAGCTTCATTGGATCTGTATTTGCATGTGCCGACGTAAGTTTTGCGAAAAATATGCCAGAGCGTATCTCATCTTCTGCCGGATTCCAAATGAGGCGATGGAAACCACTGCCGCTGAGGGCATATGTTTTCACTGTGCGTCCGGTGACGTCAAAAATCATCACTTGTGCCGTCTCATCGGCGAGTGCCACATCAAGTGCTAAGGCTGCGTTGAACGGATTTGGATAGGCACGCTCAATGTAAGTTCTTGTGGGGCGAGCAGTTTCAGCTGCCGATGCTTGTAGCATGTATGTTCCTGCTTGAAGATGTGCCTTTTCGCCCGATGTTAAATTCATGCTCTGCTCGGTAGTTGTAAGTAGAGCATTGTTTCCGTCAATGTTTCGAACGGTAATATCGCAATCCTCGTTGAGAACAAGTTCAAAAGGCTCACCGCGAAGTCGAACGTCTTTGCTCAGGTGAAAACCTTCTCCGCTGCGCAGAAAAGCTATGTTGCAGTTGACATCTGGCAAGGGCGGCATTATCGGAATATCATGCCATAAATTAAATTTTTCATCGCATTCATTTGAGTATGCGCAATATAGTTTAACGGCAGTTTTGCTTGTAAGTGCGTCGATGGTGAACTGCTCGGTATTTTCACGCATGGCATTTTTTGCCACAAAACTACGGTGCAGAAGTTCTGGTGCTAGCTCGAGAGTGCACGGGCGCACCGCAAAAACCCAATACGCATGTTGTGGTTCGATGAAATCGGCTACTTCGTAAGCGTTTATGTTTGAATGCATTGTGAATATACTGTATGGCACTAAACTGCGCTCGGGATGTGTGGACAGTTCACTTGCCGGTATAGTCGTCGCAATGCCACCAATAAGGTTCCAGCCACGAGTGAGAACTAATGATGCCTTTTGCGCTGTAATCCCTTGAACCCTAAAAATTTCATCGTCGCCAGCCAGAAAATATCCTTTGCTTGGATATAATGTATCAGTAGCCACATATCCTGTGCCATCATATTCGTAAATTATTGTACCCCAATCTGATGCGTCAATAGGTGCAGTGCACATGTTGCTAATCATGTTCCAACCGCGTTTTATGCGATATTGAACATATGTGAACGCACGGGGCACCGCAAAAAACTCGTAAGCGCCTACGTCGAAGTAATGGTCTCCATGAATTTCTGTGCCACCGAAAAAGAATTCCACATTCTCGCCATCACCAAAATCGAGGCTGGTTGCTCGTTCAATGTGCAAAATAAGCTTTGGCAAAATCATGTTGAAGGGTAGTGCAAGTGTTGAGAAGAAATTGCCATCATATTCGATGTAAACTGTTGCATCTGGGGCAGTTAGAATGTCGTAGGCGTCGAGGATTGCATCTGCAGTAGCCAATGTGTCGAACATGACAGTTATTTCACTACCTTCGGCAGGTGTGGTATGAGCTGCACGACGAAATAAGCCATCTAAAGAATAACGTAATGTCACGTTTGTAGCCCGCCATAAGGTGTCTGCTGGCGCAGCTGGTGGTGGAGTGATGTCCACTGCATTGGTGAAAGCTTCTTCTCTATGTTGACGAACTGTAGCACGCCATTGTAGATCGTTGCAAAGCGGGAGTGCATAAAAAGTAGGGTTACCGAAAATGTCGGGCGGGGGATCCTCGCGTTCGTCCACAATGACTATTGTATCCTGATTGCCAAGAACTGGTGTGTAAAGCATTTCATAGAACACAGTGTCCGATCTGCCCGCTGGTGAATCGTCGTCTGAGTGATCCCAGTAATTGGTGCTCTTGAAGCTTATATAGTGAAAATCGGAAGTGTTGACTTTTGTCGAATGCAAAACTGTGTTTAAATCGCTTGTGTCGGGTTTGTTTTCGCCTATCTCCCATGCGCGAATGCCATTGCTGTAATCGCTCACATATACCATGTCGCCAAAAGTTTGTATCGAGTTTATGAACCATGTTCCGCCTGGGCATTCGCCAATGTATGCGCCTGTACTCGAGTTGAGAATGTAGAGGTCATTATCTTCTTTTTCGTAAAACCCTACAAGTAGGTATTCTCCGAAAAACGCGAGTGAAGCAGGTTGCCCATTTGAGAAAGATGTTGTAGGAATGGGATTTATAGCCCAACCAGCAGGATCTAAAGTGGTAGCATCGAGCTTGTATAGCCCATCTCTGTTTGCAGCCACATAGATGTAATTGCCACGTTTGTATATGTCCCAAACCTCGCGTGGTGTTGGGAAATTGTCCACAAAAGATAGGTCGGCTGCGTTGAGCTTGTACAGTCCTGCACCAGTTTGTGTGCCCGCATAAACGTAACTACCATCACATAAAAGGCTTACGAATATTTGACCTGCTGCGTTATAGGTGTTTAGTATAGCGCCAGTGGAAAGGTTGATCTTGTGCACAGCGTTTTCGGTAGCAATGTAACCAAAGCCGCCAGATAGTTTTATAGCATAAATGTAACTCGCGCTGTTGAGTAATGTGCTTATTATCATCGATGCAGGGTTACTGAAATCGATAATAGAAATTCGACCGGCACCTGCGTTATCGTGGCTTACAAAAGCTTTGTTGCCCGAAACGTCGAATGAAATGAGACCAGTTATGGCGGTAGTTCTGCCAAGTGGTGTGAAGGTTACCGCGTCAACTACGTAAAATCCACCGTCAGCGAGCTGTGATATGGCATATATTTTGTCGTCGCGGAATATGATTTGCCCGACACCGCCTATTCCGGGAAGTGTGTGTGTCCAAACATTTGGCAGAGGGTCTTTAAGGCTGCCTGCGTTTATGAACTGTATGCCATCGTTGTCGGCAGAGGCAAGTAGTAATGTACCTGCAACCACAATATCGGATGTGGACGCGCCACCAGCTGCTGATGAGCTTATGGGGATGTTTGTTTTGAGCCAAGTTTTGAGCGGATTATCGCAGTTGTACATGCTTATGCCCTTTGTTGCGTCGGCGGCGTAGATGATTTTCTTGTAGAGGAGACATTCTTGAGCGTTGTTCATTGAGCCTAAGCGGTTTAGCACAACTGGTGTGTAATCAGCATCGCCGTCACCAATTTCAGAAATATCGAGCACATAGATGCTGTCACCTGCGGCTAAGGCAGCAGTGTTTCCCGATACGGAAATGCCATAGGCTTGGAAGTTTATTTCGGCGGTGGTGGTGTAAACGACAGTTGGTGTTGCAGGTGTTAGGTCGATAATAGCAAGCCCCGATGCATCTGCTACAAGGGCGAAATTTCTATAAATTGCAATGCCGCGAGCATTGTTCCCAGCCCATACCACCGATGAAGGAACACTTAGTGAGGTTGGGTCGGAGATATCCACTTTTTTTAGCCCTTCCGATCCTGCTGTCACATAGGCAAAACCGTTGAAAATCGCAACGCCATAACCAGGTGTAGCCCAAGATACGCTGCCTCCGGCAGGAATGGTATGTGTGGTTAGGTCGATGCTTTTGAGTCCACCTGGCGTAAGTTCGTTGGCGCAAAAAGCATAGCCACCATCTATGGCTATGTCAACGAAGTTTACACCGACAAACGGATAAGATGTATTTGCACCAGAATACACGTTCACTTCGAAGATGCCCGAACCTGCGGCACAGATTGCGGTTTCGCCGAGTATGGCGATTTTTTTCGGCGTGCCCGATGGATCGTTTACCCATCCCACAGAGCTTTCGTAAGGTGGTTTTGAGCGCACAAATGCGATTTCATCGTCGGTTTTCCAGCCACCGGTGGTTTTCTTGGTGTCACAATAGTCCATGTCCATGAAGCTTTCGATGTAGCTTTCGTAGGCAAATGAGCAAGTACAGATGACCAAAACAAGCAGAAGTGACGAAATTGTTCGATTATTTTTCACAGTAACCTCCATTATATATCTATGGTGCTATGTTAAATGTCGTGTCTCGAGTGGTGAAAATCCAATATGCCGCAGTGGGCATGAGAGTAAGTGATGTTGTGTATGATTCGCTTTGTGTGCGAAAAAGCTCCGAGCGGTAAAAATCACGAAAATGCGTGCGCGGAAATGAAATGGGCACAACTGCCGCACCACAGACGTTCCACCCAGGACGGAAAGATTTTGCGAAATGTGTGAAAGGTGTGCCGACAATTGTTATAGTTGTGTCGATGGGGGAGAGCACAAAATAGCCTTCTCCTGCAGTGATTTCGGAAACTGTTGTGAACAGTGAATAGGTCTCGTTGTAGCGAATAAACGATGTGTAAAAGCTTTCTAAGAAATTCTCAATTCGAGGGTTGGACGGCATTACAGGAAAAGAAACCATGTTCCAACCTGTTTTGAGACTTATGCTTACTGGCAAGCCATCACCGGTTATAAACACCTGTGCTGTATCCTGCCAGCCTCGAAATTCAGCGATAAGCAGTGCAAAGCCGCGAGCGTTTCCACGAATTTTGTTGCCCTCGAGCGTGGCGCCGCTGCCGGTAATTGTAAGTGTCGCTTGAATTTCAAGCGTATCGCGTGCACCAGTTAATCTCACTCGCGGTATCACAGTTTCGCCTATTGTAAGGTTTATGGTCTGCGGAAAAATTTCGAGCTTATTGTAGGCATTTTTTTTCACAAATGCTTTAAACTCATAAATATCGCGGCGCAATGATTCGTAGATGGTGTCGGTAACGAAAATATTTACACCCTTACCGCCAACACGTCCTATTTCGACAAGATAGGATGGAGCCACTGTTTCGAGTTCGTTCCAAAAAATAGCCACGTTTTCGGTGTAATCGGATGCGCATTCAACGTCGAAGTAGAATGTGTGTGTGGTGTCGGCAATGCTGCGGAAGTCGGTGGAGTATTTGAAGTTATTTGGTGGTGCCCAATAATCGTGGCGCAGCGAATCATCGTGCGGAAAATAAAGATCTAGAAAAGACGGCAACATTGGGCGCAAGTTGCGATAATCCCATATTGCGTCATAGCTGTTAGTAGCGCTTTCGAGCACGCCAAAGCCACTGAAATAGTCGATTAGTGTTGCTGTCGAGTTTTGCACGTTCAGCTCCACGTGAAAAGCTTGGGCATTGCACAAAGCTGTGCACAGAATTATCAAAATTGCTGAAAATTTCATACCTTAATTATAGGCAAACAAGAAGTCTTGTCAAGAT
>CAYUDB010000154.1:0-6773 GCA_964443405.1 uncultured bacterium
TACTTTATCCTCCGGCGTCGATGCATATAGCTGGTTGCTCATGCCTGCGGTGTCAATCGAAACCAAGCCCTTATCCACTGTAATATTAAATATTTCAACTGATTACGCAAAATGGCACTCCGATGTTTCCGCCGAAGAACAAACAGAGCTAACACCTTCTCTCAACATCACTTGGGCTACAAGTGAGCGAAATACTTTTGCCATCGGTGGCGATTACACACAAAGCTCGTTTTCACGCACAGCAACACCCGAGCACGAGCGCTATTCAGCGGGTTTATTTGTGCAAAATGCTTACAAGATAACGACTAACCTCGATGCCATGGCTTCGTTGCGCCTCGACAAAACCGAGAACATCGATGCAGTTATCTCACCCAAGCTTTCGCTGATTTTCGTTCCACTGCAGCTTTTGACAGTTCGTGCAGCTGCGGGAAGGGGTTTTCACGCACCATCTTTGATGGAGCTTTACGAGGAAGGGTATGGTCATGGTGGTACAGCATATCGCTTTGGCAATCCAGAACTTAACCCCGAATACAGCACCACTTTCGACTTAGGTATCGAGCTTTTCCCTGTCGAAAACTTGGAACTTGTCGCATATGGTTACTACAACTTGCTCGATGACCTGATAGTGCCCGTTTTTTCCGGACCATGGGAAGCAGATACCACGATAAACAAATGGGTGCGCACAAATATAACTAGTGCTAAAATAATGGGTTACGAGTTAAGCGCACGTTACAATTTCACATTTGGGCTAGCTTGCGAGGCGGGCTGGACCCAGATTCACAACGAAAACAATGATAATTCGCTACAACTGCCATATTATCCGGGTTCTGCATTTTATGGAAAACTGTCTTATTTACAAAGAGTTACTAGAAATTTCAATATAGATGTTTTTGCATCGATGCACGCAGTTTTCGACCGCAGTGCCTGGAACTGGAAACCCGCCTCTGGAACCGAACCCGATAACCCCGATGGTCTAACAACCGACCTTGCCGACAACCAAATGCTTAATGCCGGCATATCATGTGCCTTCGCTTCGCACATGAAGATTTTCTTCAATGCGACAAATCTATTGGCACAGGATATCGAAAACCTCGATGACGCCTATACTGTGCAAAAAGGCGAAGTATGTTATCGCGCGGGCATAAATTTCTCCTTTGAATAACACTACTTACGTGAAATAAAACCGATATTCGGTCTATTCCCGAAAACGCGAGCTTGCACACACAATATCTAGCCACCGTCAAGGTGATTGACGGATAATTGGCGACATTAGGATACATGCTTGCCTGAAAACTAACAGCTTGTGTAACAACAAATTGCATTGATTGTGGCGATGGAGTAATGGATTTTTACGAACCCGTTTCGAATATTTGCGAATATGCCTCGCGGCATCGCAGAAATTCGATATTCGCAAGATGTTGGCTGTGAGAAATTGCGCGCGCAAAGACGGTGAAACCTTCACGCTATCAAATAGTGCAAAATTAAACTTTCATTGCGCGTGCAAAAATGTAAATTTTCACAAATTAGCAATGACGGTGAACATGCGCGATTTGTTTGGATATAAGTCTTACATAGCACTCGACATAGAAACCACCGGACTCTACCCGGGCACCGATAAAATCATCGAGATAGGCGCTGTGCGCGTGGATGAAGACGGCAGTGAACATGTGTTCGAAACGTTTCTCAACCCAGGAATACGTCTGCCCGAAGAAATTGTCGAGCTGACAGGCATACAGCCCGAAATGCTTCGAAATGCCCCAAAGTTTGAGGAAATTGCCTCAGAACTTTTGGCATTTTTGAAGAAAGATATCGTCATCGGGCACAACATTTCGTTCGATATTGGGTTTTTGACCGATGCTTTTTTGAGTTGTGGGAAAAAGCCATATGCGCCACCGGTGATAGACACACTTTTTTGGGCGCGCATGCTCTATCCAAATGCAACGGCACATTCGCTCGAGGCACTTTGCGCCCTTCTCGCCATTGAGCAAGATGATGCACACCGTGCACTTCCCGATGCACGTTTCACTCTTGCTTGTGCACACAAGTTGTGGCAACGCTTGCTCTCCATCAACGACAATGAACTTAACACCCTCGAATTCCTCGCAGGAACTTCTGGGCTTTCCGACACATCGCAGTTATTGGCAAATGCACGCATAGCCCGCATGAGCGAAAAATTCGAGCCACCCGAACTCTGTCGCAAATACCTCATGGAGACCGACAATGTTTTCGGCACAGCGTATTTGGACACGCGTCCATTCGATGAACGCGAGGTAATGCACTTTTTCGAAAACTCGGGCGAACTTGCCAAAACAATGGAACACTTCGCAGTGCGACCCCAACAACAAGGCATGGCAAAAGAAATCATCACCGCTTTCGAGAACCGTTCAATTCTAATGGTAGAAGCAGGCACAGGTGTTGGCAAATCATTTGCCTACCTCATTCCGGCAATTTTTCGCGCAGTTGCCACCGGCGAAAAACTAGTGATATCCACCTTCACAAAATCCCTTCAAGACCAGCTTTTTTCTGAGGATATACCACAGGTAGCACAATGTTTGCCGTTTGCGTTCAAAGCTGTTTTACTCAAGGGGCGTGGCAATTATGTTTGCCCACATCGTGTCGAACGCCTGCTCAAAAACCCATCGCTGCTTGTCATGCGCGATCGCGAGGCACTTTTGCCGCTTGCCGTATGGCTAGAAGAAACGCAATCGGGCGACCTGAGCGAGAATACTGCTTTTATGAACAGCTCACGCATGGGGCTAATCGAAAAAATCCGTGCAGACGCGCACACATGTGTTGGCAAAAAATGTCCACATTTCTCGCGTTGTTTTGTTTATGAGGTGCGAAAAAAAGTTGAAGATGCGCAGATAGTTGTTGTGAACCATGCTTTATTGCTCTCCGATATAGATGGCGCGATAATCGGCACATATTCCGATCTCATCGTGGATGAAGCGCACAACCTTGAGCGCGCCGCAGTGGACGCCTTTGGTGGAGACGTGAACATTTGGGTTTTTCGTGCAGTTCTCGATTCGATTTTCTCACAAGGTTCACAGCTTTCGGGCACTATGATTTACGCTTACAATGCGCTCGAGCAAAAGATACTCGAAAAAGTTGAAGATAGTTTTTCGCGAGCGAAAAACGCGATTATCGCTGCGCGCGCTTTTGTCGATAATTTTTTTGCCGAACTTGCAGGCAGAATGGATTATTACCTCAACTGGAAAGCTCAGCGTTATGCTGTTCGCAAGCGCTACGACAATGCAAGCGAGCTTCTGACATCTGTGAAGAAACTTGGCGAAGAATTTGTACGATATTTAAAATCGGCAAACGAGAGTATAAATGCTTTCTGCGACATCGCTGGTGAAAGCGCAAGCGAAAATGCCAAAATTCTCGTTGAGGAATTGCGCGGCGAAGCGCTGAAAATTGCCGAACTCGCACAAGGTTTTGTTCGCGCGCTCACTCCCGACGATGATGATTTAGTCTTTTGGGCAGAATCACCCTCGCCCGATTCTGCAGAATCGCTTGATGCGCGGTTGTTTTGGGCACCGCTCGACATCGGCAAAAAACTGTGCGACACAGTTTTCGACAAGGTGAACTCATGTGTGCTCACATCGGCAACATTAACTGTAGCAAACAGTTTCGATTATTTTTCGAGCATACTGGGTTTTGTTTTTGTTGAAGCGGAACGCAAGCGCACAGCAATTTTCGGTTCGCCCTTCGATTATCCAAATCAGCTGATGGCTATAGTGCCACGCTTTTTTCCCGAACCAATCTCGCAAAACGAGCATTATTTCATAAAATCAGTTGTTGAAACAGTGCGTGACACCTCTGCAAAAACGCGCGCAGGTTCACTTGTGCTTTTCACCAGCTACAGCATGCTTCGCGAGGCATTTCAAATGTTGAAACCGGCGCTCACCAAGCATCACATAAAACTCTTGGCACAACGCATAAGCGGCTCAAATACAAGTGTAGCGCGCCAATTTTTACAAGACCACGAAAGTGTGCTTTTGGGCACCGAATCATTTTGGCAAGGTTTTAATGCGCCGGGCAAAACTCTCGAAATACTTTACGTTACAAAAATCCCATTTGCTGTTCCCGATGATCCGTATCCCGAGGCTATATGTGAACGAATTCGGGCAGCAGGCGGCAATCCATTTATACAATATCAAGTTCCGCAGGCGGTTATACGTTTTCGACAGGGTATTGGCAGGCTCATACGTTCCGAGAGCGATCGCGGTGTTTTAGTTATTTGCGACCCGCGTGTGGTGCTCAAACGTTATGGTGACATGTTTACGAAATCGCTGCCTGTGCCGGTTAAAACGGTTTTCAGCGCGCAAGAGCTTGTCAACGCCATCGCCGCCCAACTTAAAAAAAATTGACGCGCAAAATTGTTGCTCTATATTCGCTATTAACTCCATAAGGATGCAAGATGTTACAGTTTAATAACACACAAAATTTAGAACTTTCTACTGTATTTGCGAGCCTTGAACACGGTGTATGGCTCTATAACGTGGATTGCATCAATTTTATGGATGGATTGCTAGAATCGCATAACAACGGTGTTTTCGATATGATATTTGCGGATCCACCATATTTTCTATCCAACGGTGGCATTACATGTCAATCGGGCAAAATGGTGGTTGTTGATAAAGGTGAATGGGATAAATCTAATGGTCCAGAGGTAAATCATCAATTTAACATGCTATGGCTTTCGAAATGCCAGAAGCTTCTGAAACCAAATGGCACAATTTGGGTTTCTGGTACCCATCATATTGTTTACTCGATTGGTTTTGCTATGCAACAACTGGGCATGAAAATTCTCAACAACATAACATGGGAAAAGCCTAACCCACCACCAAATTTGGCTTGCAGATATTTTACTCATTCAACAGAAACAGTTATTTGGGCTGCAAAAAACAGTAAATCGAAGCATTATTTCGATTACGACTCGATGCGTGCAATGAATTCGGGAAAGCAAATGAAGTCTGTTTGGACACTTACCGCCCCAAACAATGACGAGAAGCAATTCGGTAAGCACCCAACACAAAAACCCATTGCCCTTCTCGAAAGAATAGTTTTGGCAAGCACCCGAGAAGGTGATATAGTGTTTGATCCTTTTTCTGGTAGTTCTACAACTGGTGTTGTTGCCATAAAATTGCGTAGGCACTTTATTGGCTGTGAAATAGAGAAAGAATTTGCCGATCTATCTTCAAAAAGGCTGAATTTTGCAATCGCACAATGTGCAAGCACTTTTAACTTTGAAGGAGCACAAACATGATAACTGGTGGTTCTGGTGGTGCAAATACTGAAACCGGGTTACGTTTTGAGGAAAAAGTAGATTTTATCAAAGCACTTGAAGGTATTTCCGGATACCGTATTGAACCAAACCATGCAGGTGCTGGTAATCTTATCTTTTACAACGCAATGCTTGTAGCACGGAGTTTTAAAAAGTATGATTTTTATGATTTTCTAAAAGAAAACGGTATTGATTGGAAAGCGATTATCTCACGAAAACTCTTGCCCGATGATGCATTGCTTGTAATTGTTCGTGAAACGCTATTTATCATCGAGGTGAAATTTCAAAAGGTTGCAGGCTCTGCGGATGAGAAACTGCAAACCTGTGATTTTAAACGCAAACAATATATAAAACTTGTTGCCCCATTGGGTCTGCTAGTTGAATATGTTTATGTATTGGGCGAATGGTTCAACAAACCTAAGTACAAAGATGTGCTCGATTACATTCGCAGTGTCAATTGCCATTATCGATTTTCAACTTTACCCTTAGCGTGGCTTGGTTTGCCAGATTCAAACAAATAGTTTTCCTCACGGAGGTTTTTATGCGTACAAGTTTGTTGCTTTCAATTTTATTAGTCTCAATTGCCATGGCAGGCGAATTCGATTCGTTCTTCCAAGCTCCACCAAAATTCGCACGCACCACAGGCAAATCGCTCTCGTCGATGGTGGGACAGCTCGAGCCAAATATCAACAACCCCGAATTCCTCTACAACTACGCATGGCAGGCTTACGAGGAAAGCGACCTTTCCACTGCATCAAAATACATTCTGAAAGCAGTGGAATTGCGCCCACAAAACGCGTTTTTGCATTATTGCGCAGGTGTTATTCTAACTTCATCGGGAGATACTGCACAGGCTATTTCGCATTATGAGAAAGCTCTCGAAAACGCGTACGAATATCTCGATGCTTGGAAAGACCTTGTGGAAATTTCACCGGAATACTACTACAACTTGGCTCAACTCTTCGGTGAAAAGGCTTCACAAAACATCTCCGAACCTCTCGCAAATAAATCCATAGAATACTACGAACAGTATTTGGCGAAAAGACCGGGCGGACAATACACCGAATCGTCAAAATCGGGCATTCGACAAATGAATTTGCTCAAATCCGAAGTCGAGGGCAAACGTAGAGTCCAAAACAATCGCGCCCAAGAACAACAGCGTTTGGAAGGCGAAAAACTCGTCCAATTGCGCGAAAAAGAGGATTTCCGCACTAAACACCAACGTCTTGTTGGAGTGTATCTCTACACTTTTGGTCCCACCGAAAATTACACATTCGAACTGAAAGAAGGCAAAGACTGCCTCACAAAGCAAATCAAAATGCGTCAGCTCACTTCGACGATAAACGAGTTTGCACTTGGCGGCGGCTACGTTACCGGACCGTTTTTCTTGAGAGGCGCGTTTTGCTTTGGCAAAACCAATCTCACACGCGACTATGTCGTCGATAGCATACTTACAAACCCAGAGGATAGCACATATCGTGAG
>CAYUDB010000155.1:0-6735 GCA_964443405.1 uncultured bacterium
TTGCTTACGAGAATAGCAGTAGCTCTACCTATGGCGCTTACTGGACATCTTCAGTTTCGTGTTCTGGTCTTTTGCGTTCCTCGCGCGTGAGCATGGGTGAAAGTAGCGGTATCGGCTTTGGTTCCTATGCCGACTTCCTCGGCGGCTGGATACGCGGTGAAATCTACGGTGCGGCAATTTGGGGCGAGCGATTCGCGCTCTACACACACGGCGACGAATACACCACCGGTTTCCGCGCCACAGTTGTGGACAACGGCGATAACGAAAAAATCGTGGCTTACGATATGATTTCGCCCGAAGCTATGGTTCATTATGCCGCATACGGCAAGCTTAACGAGGGTAGTTGCGAGGTGAAATTCCCGAAAAGCTTTATAGGGCTTATCGATACGGAAATGTTGCCAGTTGTAACTGTAACACCAGTTGGCTGCTGCAACGGTCTTTATTTGGCATCGATTTCCGAGAGCGGTTTCACCGTTGTTGAGGCAAATGGTGGTCGCTCGAATTTGCAATTTGCATGGTCGGTTACGGCTGTGCGCAAGGGTGCTGCACAGCATGAAGCGCCTGCGGAAATCGTCACCCCCGAATTCGATCGTAAGCTCGACGGTTTCATGTTCAACGAAAGCGATACACAAAATTCGGCACAACCTATGTGGTGGCGTGGCAGTAGCATCACCTACGATCCACTTCCTCAGCTTTCACCAGAGGAGGCAATGCGCCTGAAACTTTCCGATCCTGCTTACATCGAAACAATTGAGCGCGAACGCAAAGATGCAGCAGCAAAGCAAAACGTTACTGCCGAATAGGGTTAGAATACCGGACCGAAAAAATAAAACCCACTCTGAAAAGAGTGGGTTTTTTGTTGGAAACTCAGAATAATTCATTCTATAGCAACGTATTGCAAAAAACTATGCGCAAAAGAACGTGAGATTCTACCTTGAGTGCCCATTGCTCACTTTTAGCTCAGAATGGAAAGTCGAAAAGTTTAATGATATCGATATTTTCGATATCATTACCTTTTGCGGCAAGGGTTACAGTTTCGGGGCGCACAAATTCGAAACCAAGACTATCAATAAGCGTGCCATAGTAACCAATGCGATCTGTGTCGGCGTCAAATTTGAAATTATCGTTCACATCATCGATTGCAGCGATAAAAAAATGACCTGTGTCGGCATCAAGGACTGTGTATTTGCCATCTGCTAGGCTAACACTGCCGTTGGAAAGACTGTAACCTTCGGAAATAGTTTGCTCCACACGTACAACCAGAACAACAGCGCCCGAAACTGCTGTACCACCGTTAGTTACCTTTCCGGATATTGTAGTAGTGAGCTGTTTTGCTGCCTCTTCGCAACCAATGAATGCGCTGGCGCAAAAGAGTGTTGCAACAGTTAACATCAAATACCGTTTCATGTTACCTCGCTTAAAAGTTGTTTTACCGTTTATGATCGCCCATTTGCTTCTAGTGTAAGCGCGAGCACAATAAAAACTTATATTCCGCATGAAAATTCTTCCTCACAACAAATTATACCTAAGTTCTATTTGTCAATAGCTCATTTTGGACATAGCAAAAAGTATAACGACAGAAATGAGTCGAGAGCAGCATAGTAAGCATCATTACCAGAAAAGTAATTATGAACAGTTCTTCTAATTTCTGGTGCATCAAAAAGCTCACACTGCGCAACAAAATTTGATGCAGCACTGTCTTCGATAAATTCGCGGCATAGCTGAAAATTATTCCGTAACCAATTGCGTTGAAATCTATTGCCAAAATCATCGAAAAGCGGAAGGCTTAAGCGCAAAAGTAAGGCATTTTTTGCAATTGCAAAGGGCAGAATACGACCAAAGCGCGCAAGTGGAATTTTTGTTGCCCATGGGGTAAATCGTTTGATTACAGAGAGATGCACTGCTGAATTTTTTCGCAAATGGGCTGGCATATCGAGAGCTGCACGCAAAAATGGCAGCTGCAAAAAAGGCATTATCGCTTGTGTAATGCAATCTAGTCGTGCCTGCTCATGCGATTGAAAATTTGCAGAGCGGAAGTATATTGCCCAGTTTTCTGCGAGCTGCGCCGCATTTGCATTTGGAAAAAGTTCGAACGCAGCATGCACATCTCGCGTGAAAGCTTCATCGAGAGTTTTGCGCACTTCTGCGCAAAAAATAACTGGAGTACTCTTTTTCAAAAGCCGCACTGCCCGACGTGGAGTGAGAGGAAAATTATCGTAAGGCGATAGTTTGCGGTAAACGCGTCTGCGCACAATTTCTCCCAAACCTCCATCAAGACAAAAACTTAGCGCATTCATTTGCGCACTTATGACCGATAACAAAGGCGCAACAGCCAATGGTGCTGTCAAAAGCTTTTCGCGTGCGTGGTTTTGCCAAATTTGAAGTAGCTTTTCTCCTGTTGGCAGTTCAAGTGATGCAAAAGCAAAATTCATGTGCGCAAGTGTCGTAAGTTGTTTTGCAATAATAGCATCTGGTTCATCTACGAAACCTGCTGTAAAAAATTCACTTTTTCGCCCCAAACCGAGTAATCCAGCAAAAATAGCTCGCGAGTCTAAACCACCTGATAAAGCTAGCTTTGCTGGCAAAGTGGGGTTTAAATTTACAATTTGCATAAATTTTGCTAATGTGTCATCAAGTGAACCGGCACCGGTGCGGTCAAAATGGATAATGCTTTGTGTCAGATTCTCTGTTTTTTCGGTGAAAATTGCTCGTCCCCCCGCACCAAGTCTGCGTACATTTTTAAGAATGCAGTCAAAATTGAGTTGCCCACCAGTGTTCCACAGGGAGCCAAAGGCGTTAATATCAAGCTCAACAACATTATACGCGTTTCGTGCCACCCAATATGCATCTGAGGATACGAAGACTGCTCGCGCACTGCGGGCAAAATAAAGATCGCGCAAACCTAATGCATCATTTTCGGCGTAAAGCTTTGTTCCATCGAACGATACTCGCAAAAAATGCCCATATTCGGGTCGCGTATTCTGCTCGATATGCTCTCGCCATTTTCTCGCTGAAGTCGGTGTGGATCCGTCAAACGTGACGCCACATATAAAATGCTTTGAGCTTTCAATATCAACAACACTGAAGCTATGTTTTCCACCGCAAATCGCAAGACTATAATTTTCTCCACAAATCTCGAAAATTGCAGGTGCAGGCAAATCGAGCTGCGCCTCGTGCACGAAAAAAATTGCATATAGATGACTCATTGCGCTCTTGCAAAAAAGTAAGTTCGAAAACAAAAAACATGCAAAAATTTGACTCGGCGGCTGGGTTGGTTCACAAAACTTAGATCTGCCAGTACCTAATTATTTATGCAGGTTAGAAATGTGGCATGTTACCGTTAAGTTTATATTTACCAATCGGTTTCACTGCAGACTTTGGATGTCTGCAAGTGCTCATTACGGTGACTAGCTTGCAGTTTGCGAAATCAGGCGACCTCACACACTTCGCCGTCACGAAGGTAAATGCGCCGCACACGTTCGGAGATGCCCGTAAGTATTTCGTAGGGAATGGTATATGTCCAGCGCGCGTGGTCTTCAGCGGTGATGCCATCTTTGCCAATTATTGTAACAATATCTCCTTCAACAACTTCATTGCCAACTTCTACCATAGTTGTGTCCATGCAGACTCGCCCAACAATGGGACATTTTTTGCCGCGAATGACAACTTCACCACGGTTGGAAAGTGCCCTGCGCAAACCATCGCCATAACCGGCGCGAATTATCGCAACTCGCGTAGGCGTTGTTACTGTAAAAGTACGCCCGTAACCGATAGATTGCCCCGGTTCAAATTTGCGAATTTGTACAACATGTGTTTTGAGTGTGGCAATTGGCGTAAGTTTGATGCTATGTTCGATTGTTGTATCGGGGTAAATGCCGTAAGCAGCAATGCCCGGGCGCACGCAATTGCCGTAAAGAGGGTGCGCCATTATACCTGCCGAATTTGATATATGAACACATGGTATGTCAATACCGCCGCGTTGCAAGGTGTTTACCACACGCGAAAATTTTTCGAGCTGCATTTTCGTATAATCTATGTCGGAATTGTCTGCGCTGTCTGCTGCTGGGAAATGTGAGAAGATTCCGCCAATGTCGATGTTCGGCAGTTTTGCCATCGCGATAATTTCACCCACTGCGTCGAACCAGTCGATGCCAGTACGTCCCATGCCAGTATCGATTTCAATATGAACCGAAACGCGTTTGCCACAATCAGTTGCAATTTGTGAAAGACATTGCGCATAACCCAAACTTGTTACATTCGGCGTGAGCCTGTGAAAAATTACCGACGGCAATTGCTCGACAGTTGGCGGTGTGAGGATGATTATGTCGCCACCGATACCCGCATCGCGAATTTGCACCGCCTCCACCAAAGTAGCAACACCAAACTTGCGCACGCCACAGCGCAATGCCTCTCGACAAATTGGCACAACACCGTGACCATATGCGTTTGCTTTCACCGCCAAAATCACATCGCGCTCACATGCCCAGTTGCGTATGGCGGCAATATTATGCGCAAACGCATCGAGGTCGATTTCGCAAAATGTTTCGAGAAAATGTCCACGCGGATCAAGCATATTTCTAAAATACCAACTCATTTACTCTTGTCAAGGGCGGCAATGAAAGGATTTGCCTGTGGCTGCATAGTGCTTGCTAAAATTTCACAATACTTTTCTTACCTCAGCATTTTCACCACGGCATTCATTATATTAGGGTCGTATTGATTTTTGTGGTCAGGTAGCTAGTGATTTTCTTCGACAAATGCTTCTCTGTCGATATAGACAAAACCTCACACAATGCCTGTATGTTAGCAAGGAATTTGCTGACAAAAAACTTGTGGAATGAAAAATTATCGATATTTTGGCAGTCTATGAAAGACGCTAAATTGATTCGCAATTTTTCCATCATCGCGCATATCGACCACGGCAAATCGACACTTGCCGACCGACTGCTCGAGCTTACTGGCTCTGTGCCCGAGGGACGTATGGTCGAGCAAATTCTCGACGACATGGAACTCGAGCGTGAACGTGGCATCACCATAAAAGCCCATGCTGTAAAAATGGACTATTCGGCAAAAAATGGTGAAACTTATGAACTTAACTTAATTGACACTCCAGGGCATGTGGATTTTGCCTATGAAGTTTCGCGCTCACTTGCTGCATGTGAAGGTGCGATTCTTGTTGTGGATGCGGCGCAAGGTATTGAGGCACAAACGGTTTCGAACATATACTTGGCTTTAGAAAACAATCTTGAAATCGTGCCGGTAATTAACAAAATTGACATGCCGGCTGCCCGACCTGATGACGTTGCAGATCAAATTGTCGAGCTTTTGGGTGGCAAACCACAGGACATTTTGCGCGTTTCGGCAAAAACAGGCGCGAATGTTGCCGCGATACTCGAATACATTGTCGATTTTGTGCCACCCCCTGCAGATAATTCTGCTAAACCTTTACGTGCGTTGATCTTCGATTCATTCTACGATAAATATCGAGGTGTTGTGCTCTACATTCGCGTTGTGGACGGCACGTTAACCACAGGGCAAAGAATTCGGCTTATGGCAACGGGCATGGAATATCTAGTTGACGAGCTGGGTTATCTAAAGCTCGAGCTTGAAAAGACTTCCACGCTTTATGCAGGCGAAGTGGGCTATATAATCGCGAACATCAAAGAAATTCGGCACGCACGAGTTGGCGACACAGTCACCTCGACCGAGAACGCGGCAACCGAGCAACTACCCGGTTACCGCGAGGCGAAGCCCATGGTGTTTTCGGGTTTCTACCCAACCGATCCCGACGATTTTGAAGATTTTCGCACAGCCCTTTCGAAGCTTCAACTAAACGATGCGGCTCTCACTTACGAGCCGGAATCGTCTGCCGCACTTGGATTTGGCTTTCGCTGCGGCTTTTTAGGCATGCTTCACATGGAGATAACACAAGAGCGTCTGTTTCGCGAATTTGGGCTAGATCTTGTTGCCACTGTGCCGAATGTTGCGTACCGTGTGTTGCTACGCGGTGGCGGCGAAGTGTGGATCGAGCGTCCATCCGACTTGCCGGATATCATAAAAATTGATGGTATTGAGGAACCATTTGTGTTTGCGGAAATCATTACGCCACACGAATTTATAGGCTCCATAATGGATTTGGTCAAACAACGACGCGGTGAATATCGTGCCACCGATTATGTCGATGTGCAACGCGTCTGCCTGAAGTTTGACATTCCATTGGCGGAAATTATCTTCGATTTTTTCGACAAACTGAAAACCGTTTCGCGCGGTTACGCTTCATTCGATTACGATTTTGCAGACTACCGCCGATCTGAACTTGAGAAAATCGACATTCTTGTGAACACAGACCCTGTCGATGCGCTATCAATGATCGTTCACCGCGATGCAACCTACCATTGGGGACAACAGCTCGTGTCCAAACTAAAAGAACTCATCCCCCGCCAACAGTACGAGGTTGTCATACAAGCAGCTATCGGCAAGCGAGTGATCTCACGCGCACGCGTACAGCCCGTCCGCAAAGATGTAACGGCGAAATGCTACGGCGGAGACATCACACGCAAGCGAAAACTACTCGAAAAGCAAAAGGAAGGCAAGAAGCGCATGAAAATGGTTGGCGCTGTGGAAATTCCACAAGAAGCATTCTTTGCTGTACTCAAAATAGAGCGCTAGATTGATAACTAATGCGCGTTTCAAGCTTAAAGCCGCGATTATCGCGGCTTTTTTATTAATCTACAA
>CAYUDB010000156.1:0-6730 GCA_964443405.1 uncultured bacterium
GAGAGTGAGATCTAGTGCTTTGCAACGTGTAAGTTGTTCATGCGATATAAGTTCGGCATGTTCGATGCGCCAGTTTTTTGCATTGCCAGCATTGTGGTGCACGTTTTTTTCGACGCCTGAGATGAATTGTTCTATTGCTCGGTCTCCAATGGCGTGCATTGCAGCTGGCATATTATGTACTGTGCAATCGGAAAAAAACTTTTCGAGCCTTTCGCTGGAGAAATATAACACGCCGTAATTGTTTGGATCGTCGGTGTAGGGCGAAGAAAGTGCTGCAGTGCGAGAACCGAATGAACCATCGAGCAAAAGACAACCACCTGCATAATCGGCACCCAGTTTTTTTGCAAGTGCCACATCCTCGCTTTCGAAGAAAATTTCCACATCGCACGGCAGTTTGTTTCGAAATTTTTGCAGATTTGCCACCCAGTCGGCACGAGGAATAAATGCTCCAAGTTTTGAAGCACCTGCGAGGCGCGCTTTGTGACAAACATCGAACGCAGCTTGTTCTATTGTTTGTTCGGGGATTTTTTCGAGAAAATATTGCACTACAAGTTCTTGGGTTTTTCCACAAACGATGCCGTTTTCGGGTAAATCGAGCGACAGCATTTTCTTCGTTGCCGACGAAAGCGAACAGGAATGCCCATCTGCTCGACGTATTAAAACTGGCAAATTACCACAGATCGAGTCGAGTTGTTGTGAGCTTGGCATATTATCGATTGGGTCAAAGCCCCAGATCCATAAAATTTCGCCTACCATGTGTTTTGAAGTATCCTTGCTTGTGATGAGGGCAAGTAGTTCTCGCACAGTGTGCATTTCCGATGCGTCTAAAGCCATGTCGTATATGCCAGTTTGGAAAAAATGCACATGATGGTCGAAAAGTGAGGGCAAAATCAAATGGTTGCTGTAATCGAAAATTGTGGAATTCTCGGGTGCAGTGATCCCATTGTCGAGTAAAAGTGAATTGCCGTCGATGACAGCGCGGGTAAAGTTTTTTTTGGCAAAATGAATTTTTCCGAAAATTGTGCGCATTGTTCGAAAACGGGTGTTTTAAGTTTGGTTCAATGGAAAAGCCTATATTTCTGCAATTATTAGCATATGTAAAATCTTGCGACCGCACAGTTTTTTATGAAATTGCGGCAGCAAGGTGAAAAAACTCTTTGCAAACGAGATGCATAACCATCTCGTTGTTAATACTAGTTTTGAAATTCGGTTATGGCTTTGCTGACAGTTAGTGCCCATATAGCAGATGTTGGGTGTTCGAAGTGTGGTTTGCGAACTGCATCGATGAAGTCGGCTAATTCGCGTTCGAGTTGGTCGTATTTTTCTACCGATGGCGAAAAAAGCTCGACGTTTTTGGAGCCGAGTTTAATTATCGCCGCATCATCGGCGTATTTGCTTGCAATTTGCGCTATTGTAACTGCTTTTTCTGCAAAATCGATTGTTATGTAAGCATCTTTTTGGAAAATGCGCATCTTGCGTTTTTGTGCAAGTGAAAGGCGAGAGGCTGTCAGGTTTGCCACACAACCTGTTGAAAATTTTAACCGCACGTTTGATATGTCGGGTGATGATGTAAGAACCTGTGCCTGAGATACATCCATAGATTCGAGTTGTGTGCCGCAAATGCGTGCCAAAATCTCCAAATCGTGTATCATAAGGTCTTCGACAACAGAGACATCTGTGCCGCGCTCGCGAAAAGATGTAAGCCTGTGTGCTTCGATGAAAATGGGGTTATCGATGAATTTGCGTGCTGCAGCAAGTGCTGGGTTGAAATTCTCAATGTGTCCCACTTTTAGCACAATGTTTTTCTCGGCAGCGAGTTCGACAAGCACTTCTGCCTCTTCCACCGATGCAGTTATAGGTTTTTCGATGAGCAAGTGCACGCCGTTTTCGATTATTTGCATGCCTATTTTACCGTGTGTGGACGAACTAGATGCGAGGACTATGGCATCCGCAGCTTTGATAGCATCGTCTAAGGTGTCGAACGGTTTTGTTCCAACAATTTCTGCAGTATCTCGTTTTTTTATGGGGTCGATATCGAAAACGCCGATGAGCTGGGCGTTTGCAATGTTTGCCAGCTTCTTGGCATGTAGAGTTCCCATGTAACCTGTGCCCACAACGGCAACTTTAACCGGCGCTGGTGTTTTGGTCATTTAGCCCTCTATTTTATTGAGAATATTGATGTTATCAAGTTTTGTTTTTTGGTGCCGAAGTGCTTGCTCGCGAGAAAATTTCGAAAAAACCTGTGGCAAGTGCCGAGTAGAAGAGTGATAGTTGTGGATTGCGGTCAAGTTTTTTTTCGAAATCGTGGACACGGTCGAATAACTCCTGTGCAAGTTCTGCCGAACCAAGTGCTCGTGCCGCTGCAAGTATTGTCGATTCGCAATCGGTGTTGATAACGGGTGCATGGCAAAATGTTGCTGTAATATCTCGAATAAAAGATAGTGATGCCACGCAAAACCCTGTGGCATAATCGGCTTTGCCAGTGCATGAATCTGCCCAATCGAAAAGTGAAATTGCGTCATTGGTTGTAGCGTAGTGCAATACTTTTTGCGCGTCGGTGCGAGTGTGCTTGAAGTTTTCAGATGAAATAGTCAATGCGCGTAAGATGTTGCCTTCAGAGAGCATAACAGCTTCATTGGCGGCATGGTCAGATATATCGTAACGTGTTGTAAGCAAATTTTTGAGCACATCTTGTGGAAGTGGCACAAATCTTACACATTGGCAACGAGAGCGTATGGTTTGTAGAAGGTATTCGAATTTCGATGTGGTGAGGATGATGTGCGCGTTTTCTGGTGGTTCTTCGAGAGTTTTTAGAAATGCGTTGGCGGCTGGCAGATTCATCTGATGGGCATTTGCTACGATTACGAATTTGCCAGAAGGATACGTTGACGGTGTGGCGAGAAATCGTTGAATTTCGCGAATTTGGTCGATAACGATGAAAGCGTTTTTTTCGAAAGTGGGAATGACGTGTGGTTTAACGCGAAAAATTTCGAGAATCTCGGTAAGTGGTGCGCCTTGGGTTTCCCAGAGTTCTTTTGGCATAGGAAAGATGATAAGAATGTCGGGATTATCCCAAAGATCGATAGTTCTGCAAGCGGAACATTTTCCGCATGGGCGCAACTCGTTTTTGTTCTCACACTTGAGAAATTTTATCCATTCGAGCGCAGCCACAAACTTGCCAACACCTTCGGCACCATAAAAAATGTAGGAAGACCCAATTCGGTTTCCAGCAGTGGATTTCCACAAAAAGCTGCGTGCGGCAGCTTGGCATTTGAAATCGGGTAAAAATGTGGATGGCACATATTGTTTTTGTTTCGCTTCCATGCTTAAAATATAGGGAAATCACCAATTTCCGCAAGCAAAACCTTGTTTTGAGAGATGGTGTTTTGCAATTGCAGGGTGTATCAATTACGCATTATGTTAAACAATATGTCGATAAAAAGATTGACTTTAGATGAAATCGGAGTTTTTTCGATGCTATGATATACCTTGCTGTGGACATTGGAACCAAGTTTATAGGTTTTGCCGTTTCAGATGTTTGTGAGCTGTATGCTTTTGAGAGAGAGGCGGTTGAAATACGCAATAGCGGCGAGATAATCGCACATATCGAAAAATATTACAGCGAATGCAGGGCGGAGAAGATTGTTTTGGGTTTTGCAAAAAACTTGGACGATACACTTTCGCCTATGGCAAACTTAGCACTTGTTACAGCTCAAAAACTTAGAGAGAAAAACTACAATGTTATATTGTGCGATGAACGTTTTTCATCAGCTTTTGCCGAGCGTGAACTTGCAAATGCTGGAGTCAAGTTCTCTCGTAACAAAAAGCGTGTAAACTCTGTTGCAGCAGCATGTATATTGCAAACATATCTCGATTCAATGCGTATTACTGAATATATGGAGCAGGAAGATGACTTATAAACGTTCTACTGTATTAATTTTATCAATATTATCCATAATAGTATGTTTAGTATATATTGAGTATCGCAGAATATTTTCGGTGCGAGGGAATTCAGATTTCACTGAGCCAATATGGGTGGAAATTCCTAATGGTGCTGTGGCAAAAGATATTGCCGAAAAACTTGTTGAAAACAACATTTTGCGCTCATCTTTAGAGTTTAGAATACTATCGCGTATAACGGGCATGGATAAAAAATTCCGTGCAGGTCGTTTTCGCTACCAGAAAAGCTTGTCCACATGGGATATAATGGAATCGCTTACGAAAGGTGGTAGTTTCGACATACTTCTCACCATACCAGAAGGTTTTACAATTTTTCACATTGCGGGCGCTGTGCAAAAGCGTTTTGAAATAGACTCACTAGACTTTGTAAAAGCATGTTTTGATAAGAAGATTATCGACAGTTTGGGTGTGCAAGCGCCTTCCTTGGAAGGATATCTTTTCCCCGAAACCTATAACATTCCCAAAACTGCGACTGCACGAGATATTGTAAAAATCATGTTCACCGAGTTCAAGCGTCGCTGGAAACCAGATTACACAGCACAGGCAAACGCCATGCACTGGAATATGAATATGGTTCTCACAATGGCTTCTATTATAGAGGCGGAAGCGCAAGTTAAAGAAGAGCAAGTTATTATAAGCTCTGTGTATCACAACCGTTTGCGAATCGATATGATGATGCAAGCCGATCCAACTACAATTTATGGTCTGCGCAAATTTGATAAGCCATTGACACGTGCGGATTTAAACGATACATCTGCATATAATACATATCGTGTTTTTGGTTTGCCGCCCGGACCAATATGCAATCCTGGCGAAAGTGCTATACGTGCTGCTCTTGCGCCTGCAAACACAAATTTTCTATATTTTGTGGCAAAAAATGATGGTAGGCACATGTTTTCATATACTTTGAAGCAACATCATGCGGCTATTCACCTTATACGAGGGAAAGATTAGCTCATACCACACCACAATACACAGGAAAATATGTTGACATTGCGTATATAATACGCAAAATCACACATTACTGCTAATATGTTTTGCCAACCTTTTTGTGCCAAGTAATCTATGGTTGAAGCAATAGCTAGCTGTAGTTTTGAGCATCAACTATCAGATACTCACAGGCTAAGGCGCGAACAGCTTATTTTGCTCGCAAACTCAAAACAAATTAATCAACCTACAATATTGAGCAGTTAGTTTTGCATTTAAACTTAGTGGGTGCGATTATTAGAATTGCCTACGATGCAAAACTTAAGAGTTCTGCAAAAACGGCTATAACAGCAAAATCGCCATAGCTACTGGAGCCATGGCGTTTCCGCCATAAAAGGATTTTGCCGTCGAATAGTAAACACATACGCCAACTATGCCTATCGTCGTTTCGCATTAGTTTCCGTCAAACTTGCTTCATCTGGCTAAGATAGCACCCATTTATGTAACGCTCTTTGCTTGCTTGAGAGAGCACCAATTTCCACAAACACTGTTACTACATTGAATAGTGGACAGTTAGGTGTATTCAAAGCGATTATTAGAATTGCCAATGATGTCAGAGCAGCGAACGATGACTGCACTCGTGCGTTTGAACCAGTTACCGGTTAATCGACACGACCTTTGTGAGGTGTGGTGACTACAAGCACTTTTCTACCTTTGGCTCTACGACGCGAAAGCACACGACGACCGTCGTGGGTTTCCATGCGTGCACGAAAACCGTGCTTTCTTCTTCTTTTGATGTTTTTGATCGTGGTAAGTCGCATTGTTGTTCCTCCTGTAAATTATGTAAAGTATTTGGGTGTGGTTTTGTGTCAAGGCAAAAATTGGGCTTGGAGGATTTTGTCGGTAAAAAATGGCGAAAAAACTGCAGATTCGCAAAAATTGCAAAAAAAAATTGCTTTTTTGAAGAGCATCTATTAAGTTTGCAAAAAGACACAAGCGGAGGTCACATGCTCAATCAGGCACTTTTGAACATTCTCGTGTGTCCGCAATGTAAATGCAAGCTCGAATACAAAACCGAGCCGCACGAAGTTCTGATATGCGAAAAATGCAGCCTCGCCTACCCGGTGAAAGAGGACATACCTGTTCTTTTGCCCGACGAAGCTAAGCCGTTGTGATTAAAGGAGTAACACTTGGATAACGAAAATATCATCGGCAGGATGGCTGCCGCGAACTTGAAGCTTTCACAATTTTCTGGTTTTGATCTCGTCGATCTCGACCTGAAAGCTTCAAACAAAGAGGAAGTTTTACGTCGTTTTGCAGAGCTTCTTGTCAAATCGAAGCACATCGATTCGCTTGATGCAGCTTACGATGCACTCATGGAGCGTGAAACTCTTGCTAGCACGGGTATGGGCTTGGGAGTTGCAGTTCCACACGGTCGCAGCACCGCGTGCAGAGGTTTGACTATCGCTTTTGGCAAAAGCGAAAAGGGCATCGAGTTCGATTCATTCGACGGACAACCTGTAAAGCTATTTTTTGCTGTGCTCGTTCCCGTAACTTCCATACACCTTCATTTGCAAGTTCTTGCCAGCCTTTCGATTCTTCTTCGGCAACCCGAAAACCGCAAGCGCTTGCTCGACGCACGTTTTCCTCAACAGGTACTCGATTTTCTCGATGGCGAATGAACGTCATCGACATTCACTCGCTGTGCTCATTGCCAGCGACTTCAAAGCTGTTATTCAACAACGCGCCCACGGCGATGCCGTGTGCGCATGTTTTGTTGTGTAAGCACTAAAACCTTTGCCCAAAGCTCAAGATAATTACTCTTCAGCCGTATCGATACAAA
>CAYUDB010000157.1:0-6695 GCA_964443405.1 uncultured bacterium
CTGTGGGGCGGCTTTGCCGCCCCCGCCCTCTCGGAGGTGAGATGACAGAAATAGAACATAGTTTTAGTGAATACGATTGTCTTGGTCGCATCCGTCAGCAGACAACCGCGCCGCAAGTGGAGCTGGGATGGAAAACCGGCATGAGCCTATTCGACGACATGGTATCCAACCCTTTTCAAATATGCGCGCATGTTAAACGTCACAATACCACGCAAGAGGAGATAAAATGAAATACATAAGATATGCACTCTACCTGCTCGGAGCAATAGCATATGCTCTTGCGATGGTGTATGTTATGCCAGTCGTCTGCGATGCAAAATATGTGTCTGCAAGCAGTTTCGAGGCTATCGAGCGTAACTGCCATGCGCTTCGGCAAAGCGAGAGTTTTTTCAATCAACCAATTAATACGCCAGGAAGTGCAAGAAGTTTTGCATTGCATTATATGTCATTGGAAAATGGAAGCTCTCGTGCGTGGTATCATGTTCGTTTTGTAAAACAGCTGGGTTATTTTCGCGGAATACTGCACATGTTGCGGTATGAATTTTGGCATGGCATCAAGATTGAGTTTTTCTTGTTATGGTTAAGGCTTCGTGGATACACAGTTGTTCGTTCGGCAGATGCTTTGCAGCCCGTTGTTAAACAGCATAATATAGTTGATGTCGAAGTGATTCGCCTTGCTACAGGTATAAAGATGTCGAAACAGGTGATATTCCCAGAGCGGCACAATCCGGAACGTAAATTTGTCTTTTTCTATGAAGGCAAAACTGAAGAGCGCCGCATTTTGCAGCTTATAGATAGTGGTTTGTTGCCAAAAGTTTCATCACCAAAGCTTATAACCTATAAAAACGGTGCTTTCGCAGGATGTTCATGGTGCTATTACGAGCCGCGCAAAAGTAAAACAATGAGTGAATATTTCGAATATATCGATGGGCAAATACTATGTATTCAGTTTTGAACAAACACAATCGTTTAGCGTGAAATGGCGATTGCTATTTATATCAACATCGAGGTGAATTATGAAAATAAAACTATATGCACTCGCAATAGTGCTGGCTGCACTTGTTATGTGTGGCTATCAAATGAGCGTTGAGTTCATCACGCTGCGGGCATATACAAATGCCACAACAGTTTGGGCGCTTCACAAAAGTTTTCACCGCAACTATGCACCTAATGCGACAAATCACAACTTGCCGCAGTATTATCTGCGCTTCTTGACGCAGCAATATAATAATGAACATGAAAAATTGGTGAGTGTTCACACATATGGTATTTTTTCTGGGCTTGCGCATTATTATTGTGCGAAATTTGCGCAGGCTGAAAAGTCTCGTGAACTTAATAATTTACAATGCGATATGGTGCAAATATCGAACTACGATACACAAATTGTACGTAGCTTAATTGAACAGAACGAAGAGGTTTTCATAAGGTTTATCGATATACATGGGTTAGATAACATATCGCTTAAAAATCTTTTGAATACTGGTATACGTAACTATGATATGCAAGTAATTGCGTGCAATAATCATAATGTAAAATGCGCAGTGATATATTATTCTAGTAGAAATATTGAACAAATCACGTTGCTCTATGAGAAAAAACAACTCTTGTTGTTCCCTCACAGCGGGTATTACTACTACAAACAAGGGAAACTTTGCGGTGTAGCAATGTATAATCTTTTGCCAGAGGGAGTGACGAATAATTTGCAACGGTCAATATCTGGCAAGATTTTTGCCATCCCCCATGACTTAAAGGGTTATTCAATTCCAGCAGATATGATGTTTACATCAAGAGACAATGCAAATCATATTACGACTAAGTGAACACTGCATTCAATAGGGGGCGGCTTGCCGCCCCACACCTTTCGGAGGTGAAATGACGGAAATAGAACATAGTTTTAGCGAATACGATTGTCTCGGCAAAACTATCACAATTCCACGTGACAGGAAATAAGTAAACAAACTGGAGGTCAATATGTTCCGAAGGTTGGGAATAACGATAATCTTGTCGTTTTTTATCCCAGGTGCAGGGCAAATATATAACGGTAAAATTGTGTTTGGATTGATAATGATTGCGATTACACCAGTGTTGGTAGTTCTACTGGCAGATCTTGGTATACCACTTGAAATAGCATACTTATTTCTTCCGCGTTTTGCCAACCTTCATTATTGGATGATCGTGAAATGCATGCTTCTCATTGATGCAGTGTATCTTTGTGTTGCAACTAAACCTGTGCCAAACAAGATTTTCACGAAGTGTTATCATTATATTCTGCTAGTGTTTCCCAAACTAGCAATTTACTGGGCAACCGAGCATCTCGTTTACTATTACATGTGGGGACGATTTGCTTCGAGATTCTTTATTTAGTGGTAGATGCCCTAGTTTTTCGAAAAATAGAATACAAAGCACTTCATGCAACATGATTTAACAAAATCTTAATTTTCGGCAAATACCTGTTTAACCGCAAAAAAGGAACTTCAAGTTCACGATTACGGAGAGACTTGATGGCGAAAACTTTGCTCGGCTTGATAGCTACTTCAACACTGTTGATTCTCGCGGCGATAACAGTTATGCTTTTCGCGAATGCATTACCTTTTTTCAGCGAAATTAGTTTCATCGACTTCTTTTTTTCTACAAAGTGGCATCCCACCGATGCTGAAGCACAATTTGGGTTGTTACCCATGCTGTGGGGTTCGCTTGTGGTAACCGCTGTGGCAATGATTGTATCGTTACCATTGGGAATTGGAGCTGCACTTTATTTGCAAGGTGTTGCGCCGGTGAGGGTTCGCGAAATTCTCAAACCCACAATCGAAATACTTGGCAGCGTGCCATCCGTAGTTTTCGGTTTGTTCGGGTTGATAATACTTGCGCCGTTTGCACGAGAGCTTTTTGCTTTGCCAGTGGGTCAAACGGCGGCTGTGGCGGGTATTACTCTGGGCATAATGTCCATACCTATTGTCGTAAGTGTTACCGAAGATGCGCTTGCGGCTGTTCCGGTTGCACTGTGGGAAGGTGCTTTGAGCTTGGGTTCCACAAAATGGGAAACACTTATAAGAATAATATTGCCTGCTGCACGTTCCGGAATTTGGGCTGCTGTGCTTTTGAGTTTTGGTCGAGCAGTGGGCGAAACCATGACCGTATTGATGGTTGCAGGCGGCGCCACGCAAATTCGACTCAATCCATTTGTCCCGATGCGCCCCATGACCGCAACTATTGCCGCTGAAATGGGCGAAACTCCAGTTGGAAGCACACATTTTCATGCACTTTTCGCCGTTGGGGCAGTGCTTTTTGTAGTAACGCTCATCACAAATTTAATCGCCAGCAAATACGCCAAACGTCAGGGTGAATAACATGACAAAAGACCTCAACACTAAAAGACTTTACGCTCAACGTGACGGTTTTTGGCTTTTGCGCATTTGTGCTTTTGCGATTATTGTGTTAGTTTTTGTGGTTGTGTATTTTATATTCTCGCGAGGCAGCGATGTGCTATCGTGGGAATTTTTGTCGAAACCGCCTTTAAAGCGCATGACCGAAGGTGGTATTTTCCCCGCACTTTACGGAACATTTTGGCTTACTTTTGGCGCAATGCTTTTTTCTATGCCAATAGGTGTTCTCACGGCAATCTACCTTTCCGAATTTGCAATGCCGAGCAAATTTACAAGATTAATTCGTGTGGGTGTAAACACACTTGCCGGCATGCCGTCAATAGTTTTTGGGCTTTTTGGCTTTGCATTTTTTTGCCGAATACTGAATTTTGGCGTTTCACTTTTGGCAGGTGCTGCAACGCTTGCAATAATGTCTTTACCTGTTATCATTTCAGTAACCGAAGAAGCATTGAAAACTGTGCCTATGTCATTTCGTGAAGCAGCGCTGGGACTTGGTGCAACACGTTGGAAAACAACGATTTCCGTTATTTTGCCCAATGCAATATCTGGAATTGTTACAGGTGCCATACTTGCCATGGGCAGAATAGTTGGTGAAACTGCGCCTATAATGTTTACTGCCGCAACGTTTTACAATCGAAAATTGCCATCAAGTCCGTTCGATGAGGTAATGGCATTACCTTTTCATATATATGGTTTAGTTACTGAAGGTATTTATCCCGACAAACAGATACCTATAGCTTTTGGATCTGCGGCAGTGCTTTTGATTTTAGTTCTCGCTCTTTCGGGCGCAGGGATACTTATTCGTTACCGCAGCCGCATTAAAAGACGCTGGTAATTTCAAGGAGACTAACTAAATGAGCGACAACGAACATGGCATAGTAGAGGCACGAAATTTCTCGTTGTGGTATGGGGACAAACAGGCATTGAAAGATGTTTTGCTACATTTTCCAGAGAAAACTATAACAGCTATAATGGGACCTTCAGGTTGCGGCAAATCAACATTTTTGCGCTCGATAAATCGCATGAACGATCTGTATTCGGGCATAACTACAAGTGGGCAAATACTTTTCGATAACGAAGAAATTTACTCTAAAACCATCGATATTTATAAACTTCGCAGACGTGTGGGCATGGTTTTTCAACGTCCAAATCCTTTTCCGAAAAGTATTTACGAAAACGTAGCATATGGTTTGAAAATTCACAAACTTGCTTTGGGCAAAGAACTTGACGACAGAGTTGAACAGGCACTAATTGACGTCAATTTATGGGATGAAGTTTCAGATAGGCTGCATCATAGTGCCTTCGATTTATCAGGTGGGCAGCAGCAGCGACTTTGCGTGGCTCGTGCACTTGCAGTCAAACCCGAAGTATTGCTTCTCGACGAACCAACATCAGCTCTCGATCCGGTTTCGGCGGCTAAAATCGAAGAACTTCTCGAAACTTTTATCGGTAAATATACGGTTATCATTGTCACGCATAATGTCGGTCAAGCTGCACGGTGTTCACAATATGCGGCATTCATGATGCTTGGTTCGCTTGTGGATTTTGGTCTGACTACCGAGGTCTTTACGAACCCGAAAAATGAGCTAACGGAACGATATTTGACGGGCAAATTTGGATAATTTCCATTGCTTAAGGCATGGTTTTTTGTTTTATAAAATTGCGCATCTTTGCGCACAACAAAGGCGGAGCCTTGCAACTTAACGGAGAAAAAATAATGCTCAGTCATGCTATGGATGAGATGTTGAATGATTTCGCGCGTCAAGCAACACTTGCCGAACAAATGGTCCAAAAATCTATTGCGGCACTTATCGAAAAGGATGAATCTCTTGCGCACGAAGTCTTGGAACGTCTTGAGCCACAGATAAATGAAGGGGAGAAGCTGCTCGAAGCGAAAGCTGCGCAAATAATTGCACTTTATGCACCAAAAGCTACCGATATGCGTAAAGTCATCTCGGTAATAAAGGGCAACAAAGATCTCGAACGCATAGGCGATCAAGCGGTGAACATTGCCGGTCATGCGCTGTATTTAATACCACGCAAACCTGTTAAGCCGCTTATCGATATACCACGTATGGGCGAAATAGTTGCCTTAATGATAAAAAACAGCCTTGATGCTTTTTTACTCGGCGATGTGGAAAAGGCAAGTAAAGTTATATCAGATGATGATTTAGTTGACGCACTAAACGAACAAATCATACGTGAATTAATCACGTTTATGATATCGGATCCTGCGGTTATTGAACGTTCGATGCGACTTATTTTTGTAACACGCAATTTGGAACGTATAGGAGATCTATCTTTAAATATCGCAGAAGATGTGATATATTACATGACAGGTACAGATGTTCGTCACCCGGGTAAAAAAGGAGGCACTCAATGAAACGGATAGCGATAGTTGAAGATGAAATGGATCTGCGTGAGCTTGTGAAACTACATCTTGAACGCGAAGGCTATGAAGTGCTTACGTTTGTGGATGGCGACAAGTTTTTAGACGCATATCAAAAAACTGCCATCGATCTCATCCTACTCGATCTCATGCTCCCCGGATCGGATGGGCTAGAAATATGTCGTTTCGTTCGAGGTAACGATCTTTTAAACGAAACCCCGATCATCATGTTAACGGCAAAGAGTTCTGAAGCAGATATTGTTGTGGGGCTTGAACTTGGAGCAGACGATTATGTTACGAAACCGTTTTCGGTAAGAGAACTCATTGCACGTGTGAAAGCGGTGTTGCGCAGAAGTGACAGAGCGACAGACGAGCGGGTTTTGCGCATGGAAGGTGTTGAACTGTATTCAGATAGGTTTTTGGTGCTTGTGGATGGTGAGCCTGCAGAACTAACAGCTACTGAGTTCAAAATTCTTGAATTCTTGCTCAAACGCCAAGGGCGGGTTCTTACGCGGTCGCAAATTCTCGAAGCGCTGGGCGAGGATAGGCAATTTGTAGTTGACCGCACAGTGGATGTCCATATCCTAAACATACGTCGCAAGTTAGGCGAATACGGCAACAACATACAGACAATACGTGGTGTAGGTTACCGCATAGTCTGACAGCAAGTTAAATGTATCACAATACATTGCTACACTTGAAGTTACAGCGCAGCTGTGAACCAAGTTTCAGCTTTGCATGGATTGCCATAGCAATACTCAATTTTTCGCTGTGCGGGGAACATTAGCACGCTAAGATGCGTTGAGTAACTCTCATGGTGCCGACAGATTGTAAGTTCGCTTGGTGCATTGAGTTCACCATGATCGCAGAGAATCTTGCGCACAGTTTCAGAATCTAGAGAAGTGTTTTCTGTCAACTGCACG
>CAYUDB010000158.1:0-6662 GCA_964443405.1 uncultured bacterium
AATGATTGTGTAAGATGTGAGACACGATGCGAAACTTGCTTTCTTTACTATTCCAACGATATACTACGGAAATAGTAGTTATTTTCGTCCAATTGCAGATCCTGCACGCTTTATCCGCTTTTTATTTTTGTACTATCCTACGCGTTGGTTGTGATTTTTGAGTACCTTAACACATTTCCGCTTGACATATTCGAAGACACTGTTTTCTTATTAAGATTTCCAAAAAAAGCGCATAATTTGAGCGCAGTCACAAATTACCGAAGTGAGGACTATATGTCGAAAACTCTCGGTGAGCGAGTGCGACAGCTTAGACTTGCTCATTCATATTCTCAGCGTGAATTAGCCGACCTCGTTGGCACATCGGCTGGTTTAGTATCTTTTATCGAACGAGACAAATCCAAACCAAACTACAAAATAGTCGAAAAAATCGCGCTGGTATTCGACACCTCCACCGACTATCTCATTAATGGTGTTCCACCCCAAAGCTCAGAACTTGAAGATTTAATTGCAATTCTGAGGCAAAGTTTTGCCAAAAAAAACCTTAAAGCACCCTTTGTTCACCGCGACGAAACTCAGCTCGAAAACGAACACAAAGTAATCGTACGCATTGCCAAATTAAACGCCATCGATCAAAAAATAATCCTCACAATTTTGGAGCATTTTGAAAAATTTTGATAATGTTATTCATCGCAACCATGATTTCACAACTACTTAAGCTTTTTAGAAGTTCTATTTCATTATAAGGTTTTAGTGCACCTATTATTCATCAGTCACTTAAAATAACGCAGTGTGATGTTATTTTCCTAACAACTGTATCTTTTTCAATTGCTGATACTCGGTCAATCACTCACATTTACCAGATCACGCAAAAAATGCTGAGCCAATCCGCAAAATTGTAGCATCAAATTTGAGTGCAATTTGCCAATCACCGGTCATGCCCATAGAAAGATGCGGCAGCACAAAACCTTCGTTTTGCAACTGAAAACGCTTATTTTGTAATGCCGAAAAACACCGCGCAATTTCGGTTTCATCCTGCACAAAAGGCGCTACTGTCATAAGCCCAATGATATTTATTTGCGGGCACTTTTCACAAATAGCCGAAACAATACCATCGATTTCGTCGAGATAAGCACCATGTTTTTGGCTCTCGCACGATGTATTCGCCTCTATGAGAACTTTTTGCACCATCCCCTCACCCATTCGTTTCTGCAGTTCGAGTGCAGTTTCGAATGAATCGATCGCATGAAAAAGCTCAATTCTGCCCACAAGCTTGTTTATTTTGTTTGCCTGAAGTTCACCAATGAAATGCCAACGTATATCATTTGGCAAAGCTTCGATTTTGGGCAGAATTTTTTGTGCATAGTTTTCGCCAAAGTCTTTGTGTCCCAATGAGTATAGTTCGAGAATATCTTCGGGTGAAGCAAGTTTCGTAACAGCCAAAACGGTGATTTCCTCGTGGATACGACCAAGTTTTGCGCAACATTCGCCGAGCTTTTCTTCGAAAATTTTGAATTTATGCGATATCGACATAATCGTCTTCGTTTGTGCGGCTCTCGCCAATGAATTTTAATATGGATGCCAGTTTTTTGTGCAGATCACCACTGAGATTTGCACCTGCCAAAACTTCGGAAAGTGACTTTGCTTTGCGCAATAGTTCAGGATCGTGCAGCAACGGATAAAGCGAGAGTGCATTTAGCAAAAACTCTGCATCCAACTCGCCAACATACGTTTCGTATGTTTTGAGCGCAAATTTGAACAGTCCCTCTGCTATACGCATATAACGCTCTCGTCCGCGTTCGTCACGTTCAATACCCGTGATAAGCACATTAACTGCGGTTTCATAGGTCTCGTAGATGCTGTCGAAATCATTTTTTGGCAACACTTCGAGTATGAAACTGTATAATTCCACAACTCCAAAACGCACGTCTGGAGAATCGGATACCGAAAGAAATTCCATAAAGTGATCGATACCACGACGTGCCATTTCTTCGGTACGCGGGAAATTATTGTTTTGCATTTCGAGACGCGCTATCTCATGATAACCATCACCGCAGAGTGTGCGCAAAAGATATGGATTATGCACCACTTCGGGGGCAAGTAAAGCCTTTTCGCCTGCGCTGATACCCATGTTAAGCCACATCAAAGCATCTTTGAAGCGCTCAAGACGCGCAAGTGCAATGCCGCCAATTATTCGAGTACTAACTAGAAGCTCAATATTCTCGGGTTTCGAGTCGAGTTCCCAACGCATAAGTCGTTCGAGTGCTTGCTTTGCAAAATCGAAGGCATTTGTGAAATTGCGCCCTGCAACAAATGCTTCTGCACGCAAAAGTGAGGTTATTACTGAAAGTCTGTGCCATCTTTCCGCCTTCCAGCGCATTTTCTCACCGAGCAAATTCAGAAGCTCTTCTGTATGCGAAAGCAAGTCGATTGTGTCTTGATGCTCACCAATTTGCAAATAAATCCTTGCCAAAAATAGAGTTAGCCGCACTTCAACTGCTGTTGCCGCAAGGTTTTCTTTTTCGTTTCGCTGATGTTCGCAATTGCGCAGTATTTTCTTGAGCCACTTTAAGGTACGTTTTAAATTGTATGCCCAAAGCCCATGTGCAAAGAAAATCTCGAGCAAACTTTGGCAAAGCTCTACGGCTGGCACAAATTTGTATTCAAGCCCTATAAGGAAAGATGTAGCTATGTCGATAGCTGAAGCAAGGGCATCGTGCGCCTGTTGCCGCTGATCTTTTGCAATGTAACACAACGCTTGCTGCTTGTAAATCTCGATTTCATAAATCGCTGCCTCATCTACAAGTGCACTTTCGGAAAGCGATGCAGCTAAAACAGCCTCTTTTGCACGTGTGAGAGAATTCTGCGCCTCGTTAAGCTCATTTAGGTGCAAATACGACCGTGCCAAAATCAAATTTACCTCACACCTGAAAATCATAAGCGCAGCATTTTTTCCGCCACTGTCGATTATTGCAGCCGAAATTTTGGGAACCAGAGGTTTGGCGAGCCACATAGCCATTTTGTGTCTATTCGCCTCCGAAAAACATTTTGCCGCAAAGATTATTTCGGGCAAAGCGAATTTTTCGGTACGCCAGAGAAAAGTTCTGCGAGCATAATGTAAAAGCACGTTGTTTGAGAAATTTGGCGCAAGTGCCCCAAGTGCCATAAGCTTATGGTATAAAATAAAATTCGTTTTGCCAAAATTCTCCACTATTTCATCAGCAGCGAAAATTGCTCCGATGGCATCACCTATGTTCTTTTCGGCTATGCATTGACGACAAAACCAATAGAGCACCGGCATGCCCATGGCGAAATCTTTGTTTGCAAAGAGCGCAAGCCGATTCACAACTTCTGTGCCGTAAGGTTGATCGGGTTTTGGCAATGGGCGCACCTTCTCTAATGCCCAGCGCCGTGCAACTGGATGTAACGTGAAGCGCCAAGGTAATCTATCGGGATGTTCGAGTAAATCTACAAGCGCACTTTCAGCAAAAAATGCCGATATGGCTCCCGTGTCGCCCATCATTTTGTAAAGTATTTCGAGCGAAGGTCTTCGACATACAAGCATGTTTGCCAAAAGCTTTTTGAGCGATGGATTGCGATCTAGAAGCTGCTTTTGTTCAACAACTCCCATGGCAAAATCGATAGATGAATTGCCAAATTTGCGGCAAATCTTATCCTGTTTGCGGTGGTCATCGATGCCAAGAAGGTAAAAATATGCTCTGCGCTCTAAAATCGGCAAAGGTTCGAGTGGTATGGTCTCCACAGGAAAACCGCCGGTAGGCATTGCCTTTTGTGATGCCACTACTATAAGCGTAAGTGCGGAAACAGATTTTATCCTTTGGCAGCTATGATAAAAAAGTGGCACCAAATCTACATCATCAATCATAAGCACAAAAGCACGATATCGCATTGTGCGTAAAGCAGAGTCTATATCCATACCAAAAAGGTCGAGCAGATACCATGATATCTCGTGCGGAGACATGCTCAAGAAACGTTTGCCCCAGTTCGCACCAAAAACACGCGTTAATTTATCTACACCTCTTTCGACAAGGATACGGCGAAGCTCATTTTCGCCTTTGGGTTGTTCGAGCATGGGCAAGATTTTAACTGCTGCAGAATAAGCAGCAAATCTATCGAAATTTTCACCCTTTAAGTGCGCGACACGCCCTAACGCAAATTCGGTTAGGTTGAAATTCATTTTCCATCGGTTGATGAGCTTGGTGATCAGAGCTTCAATAGCAAGGTCGCTTTGTGCCATGGCGGGGTTCGACACGCGCAAAAGCACACTCGGTGTATCGATCGATTCGCGCAAAGACCAACGTAAACGCTGCAAAAACCAGCTTTTGCCCACACCCATATCACCGATAACTTGAATTATCGGCAGTTGAGCGCCATGTTCAGTAGATTGTATGATACGGTTGATTATTTCAAATTGTTCGGTTCTACCTACAAAACGAGTTATCCATCCTGCGTCGGGATATGCGATTTCCGGTATCGAGGTCATCTATTCTCCATTGTCTTTGTCAGCAAGAAATCTTCGAGTTTCAATTTACAAAATTCGCCTGTGGTTCAAAGCATAAAGCAAAGATACAACAAATCAGTTCATGCCAACAACAGTAAAGGTTACTCTGCGATTTTGGCTTCTACCGTCTTCGGTGTCGTTTGTGGCAATTGGTTTGGTTTTACCATAACCCTTTGCCGAAATTCGAGCAGTGTCGATACCACGTTCCACAAGCCATGCAGCAACAGCCTGCGCGCGAGCAGTGGAAAGCTTTGCATTGTAATCATCTGAACCGATGGAATCGGTGTGCCCTGCAATTTCCACGCGTATGCGCGGATTGTCTTTCATCAATTGCAAAAGCCGGTTGAGTTCACCAATGCTTTCGGGCAAAAGTTCTGTTTTATTGAAATCGAAAAATATGTTCTTCAACACTATCTGCGAACCTATCTCCACAGGCTTTAATGTTATATCGCGAGTAATTGTTGTGGTTTCGTCGATTTTGGTAGCATCGATGTTGTCGGAATAGAAAAGATACCCTTCTTTATGTATTGAAAAACCGTAATGCTCACCAACCGGCAAAACTATTGAATAATGACCGGTTAACGGGTTTGAAGATGCAATACCCTCAACTTTCTCATCAGACAACCGCGAATAGGATATGTTTGCGCCAACAGGTGTGGATTTGACATCGGTAACTGTGCCCTCGACTGTGATTACAGGTTTCGGCTTTGCTTCTTCGGGCAGTTGTGCTCGAAAAATATCTGTCGAACCAAGTGACGGTTTTCGCGAAGAGACAAAATAAACATAGTCTCCATCTGCCGAAACCGTATAATAGGCATCCCAACCAATGGTGTTTAGTTCTTTTCCCAAATTTTCGGGCATCGACCAATTAGTCCAAGTACTGTCGAGTCTTCGCGTAAAAAATATATCTGCATCTCCCAAAGATGGGTGTCCATCGGATGAAAAATACATAGTTTTGCCATCAGGTGCGAGAAATGGTGTGCCATCGGTGCCCATTGTGTTTACATTGGGACCCAGATTTTTTGGTGCAGTAAAAACTCCGTCATCGCGCATAAATGAGACATATATATCGAGATCACCATAACCACCATCACGTTCGAGCGCCAAAAGCAAAGTTTTGCCATCGGCTGCAAGGCACGCGCTAGTGTAACGATTGCGATTATAGAGGTTGGCGATTTTTACAGGTTCGGGGAAAGACCAGCTTTCACCCATATCGTGTGAAAGCGAGAAACCCATTTCTTTCGTGCCGTCGATATTGTAAATGCTGTTGACCAAAAAGGTATTCCCACCCGGCATTACCGAAAGTAGCCCATCAGAAAACTCAGTGTTGAGTGGCTTGCCTATGTTTTTGCGTTGCAACCAATTACCAGCATCATCCATTTGCGATACGAAAATATCCTGATCCATACCATCATCGACGATAAAATAAAGTGCTTTGCCATCGGTAGAGATTATTGGGTTAATTTCGCCGTAAGGTGAGTTTATTGTTTGTGGCAAATGCTCGATGCTCGCTTGCCTTTCGGGTTTGGCAAGCACTTTTATCACTTGCCGATAATGGATTTTGTCGAGTGGGCTGTTTTTTTCTAGCCAGTCGTAAGCAGAAATTGCCTCGTCCCATTTTTTCTGAGCTGTCAGCAATTTACCAAGCACAAGCATCAGACGAATGGAATCGGCACGTGCAGTTTTTGGCGATATAAGCAGTTGCTCTACACGGGTTTGAGCTTCTTCATATTTACCATCTGCTGCAAGTCGAGCGATATCTTTTGGCAAACGCACTTTGCCACCGTTCGCATTTGCGGCACAACCAATGAAGAACAAAAAAGCTGTCAAAATCAAAATAATCGATATTCTCATGGCAACCTCCAAATCAAATATACAAGCTTCTTCTCAGAATGCGAATGTTTTCGGTTCAATGCCATGAATTTTACACAGTAAATAAGATCAAAAGAAAGTTAATGTTACAAAACTTCGTTTTTCCACTGTAAAATCGCAGCTATGAGTGAATCACGGTTATTCTGTGTTGGATCGTCGATGACTAAATTCAGTGCTCTATCTAGAAATTCACCAATTGCGCGCCCTGTGCCAATGCCCAATATTGCCATAACATCGTCGCCATTTATAGCGAGATCTTTGTGCGATAGCG
>CAYUDB010000159.1:0-6623 GCA_964443405.1 uncultured bacterium
AAGGACAATCGGGCGCTATTAATGAAGGACTTTCCGATTATTTCCCATGTTCAATTTTCAACAACCGCTACATGGGCGAAAAAACCAATCGTTCCGATCCGGGTTACTACATGCGCGACCTCGACAATGTCCTCACAGTAGATGATGCCGAAGATGAAGTGCACTTCGATGCTCAAATTGTCTCTGGTGCTTGGTGGATGATTCGCGCGGCGCTTGGTGTGGGTTATGCCGACTCGCTTGCGCATTTTGCGCGATATCTGTATCCCGTGAATTTCAACGAATATCTCGATGCCTACCTCTCACTCGACGACGATGACGGCAACCTTACAAATGGCACACCAAATGCCGGCACCATCTACATGGCATATCATGCGCATGGCATTGGTCCTGATATCTTTTTAAATCTCATGCACATGGCACTTTCGAGCACCGAAAATACCAGCACGCCATATCCTGTGATGGTAAACGTAACCTCATTTTTCGAAATCGACTCAGTATGCCTATTCTACCGTGTTGGCAGCCCAATTTGGACTCGCATCAACTTGGCACCGGTCACAGGCAATATCTGGTCGGCTTCTATACCGGCACAACCTTTGGGCAGCACAGTTCAATACTATTTAGGTGCTTACGATGTAATGGGCAATTCGCGCACGTCTCCTGTTGATGCGCCAATTCACTCGCACAGTTTTTCGGTTATAGTAGATACAATACCGCCGACTATATCTCATATGCCCATAACTCGCGGCAGCATAGACGCTTGGTCGCCAAAGGTTTGCGCACGCGTGCTCGATAACGGCACACTTGGCAACATCCTCCTCGAATTTTCAATCAACGGTGTAGCACAAACGCCAATTTCATTATTTATCGACACCACAAATGGAATGTACACAGCACAATTTCCGTCCACAGTGCGCCTTGGTGATATTATAAACTATCGCATAACAGCTCGCGACATATCCGCCGCATCGAACGCAGCCTCTTTCCCATCCGATGAAAGCTTTATCGAATTTCAGGTCGAGCGCACATATTTCGATGGAATGGAATGGGGTGGTTACGATTTCAAAACTTACAGCGTGCGTCAATATTACCAAAACGCTTGGCACCTTTCGCGTGAAACACCGCACACAGGTGAATATTGTTTCAAGCTCGGCGACACACTTTCTACAGTAGATTATGCTGATTCCATCGATGCCTGCCTCGAAACCCCAGCCATCTATCGCACACCCGCCGACACACTCACTTTTTGGCACAAAATCGATGCTGAAATCTCAACATATTACTCGGGTTACGCATGGGACGGCGGCATAGTCGAAATAAGCACAAATGGCGGTTCCACTTGGACACAACTACAACCCATTGGCAGTTATCCATATCGCATTCGCCGCAACGACGAATCACCTTTTGAAGCCGAAACACAATGCTATTCGGGCACAACATCTTGGGCGCAAGCAAAATTCCGACTTCTTGGCGGCGTGGGCTATGTTAAATTCCGCTTCCATTTCGGTTCCGACGGCGCCACTACCAAAAAAGGCTGGTTCATCGACGATATAGCTGTTACAAACAACAACTGGACTGCAATCTGGGAAGTATCGGAAGGCTTTAAACCGCAAGCACTTTCGCTAGTAGCGTCACCAAATCCTTTCAATGCAGCACAAAATATCTCCATTGCCTTGCCCGAAGACGGCAATGTATCGGTTTGCGTTTTCGACATCACAGGCAAACTCGTGGCACAAATCTTCAACGGTGAAGCTAAAAACGGCTTTCTCAATTTACGCTGGCAGCCGAAATCCATCGGTTCGGGCATATATTTCATCCGTGCCACTACCCAAAAAAGTGTGGTCACAAAAGAGATAATTTTCGTAAAATAACGGTCAAAAAAAGGGCACGATTTGTGCCCTTTTTTCTTGCGCGTTTTGCGAGTGGTTTTATATTTGTCGAATATTTGAGCGAGGATGAGACCCATGCGCGCAAAGTTTTTTCTCGTGCTTACAGTGTGCACGCTTGCTTTCGCCGACAACTGGTCGGCAACTGCTGCGGCAATTCGCCATTACAAGGCAGGCGATTTCGACGCAGCTAAAAATTCATTTGCAAAAATTGCATCACGAAATGAAACCGATGCCACAGCAGCATACAATCTCGCCACTGCTTTTCACAAAACCAATGCTCTCGATTCGGCACTTTTTTACGGCGAAAAAGCCATGAAACACGCTGATAAAACCGATGCAAACAAACCTTTTATGGCGAAAAATGCCTACAATATGGGCAATTCCCTCTATCGCGGCGAAAAATTGCCCGAAGCTGCTCAAATGTACACCGCCTCACTTATGGCAAATCCAAACGATGCTAATGCTCGTCACAACCTCGAGCTGGTGCTCAAAAAATTGCAACAGCAAAAGCAGCAGCAGCAACAACAACAGCAAAAGCAAGATAAAAATCAGGAACAACAACAAAAAGAGCAGCAACAACAACAAGATCAACAGCAAAATCAGCAAAAGCAGCAACAACAACAACAACAAAAACAGCAACTTACACCAGAACAAGCTAAACAGTTGATGGAGGCTATGGAACGCCAAGAACGTCAGCAGCTCGACAATTACTATAAAGATCAAAAAAAGCCACACAATCAGCCAAACGTAAACGACTGGTAAAAATAAAGTTAAACGATGATGAGAAAAGTAGCACTCTCGATACTTGCAATAATTGCGCTTGCGTTTGCCGAAGTAAACGTAAATGCCACAGTCGATTCGCGGAACATAACCGAAAACACAGTTCTCACACTCTCAGTTTCTGTTTCGGGCGACAATTTATCGGGCATATCCACACCACAAATGCCACCAACCGACGATTGGTCTGTGCAAGGCACGTCTTCTTCGTCGTCGTCGAGCATGCAAATTGTCGGCACTAAAATGACCTCATCAAAGACCATGAACTACATCTTCTACCTCATGCCGCGCAAAACTGGCACACTCACCATACCCGCATTTACTGTAACTGTGGCTGGCAAAAAATACGATACGCAACCCATCAGCATCAACGTTTCCAAAGGTGCCGCAACATCTTCCCAAGGCTCTGCCAATCCCAATTCCCCAAGCGCACCAAAAACTTCCACAGGCGACAAAGACCTCTTTTTATCCATCGAGCCTTCAGCAAAAAATGTTTATGTGGGTCAACAGCTTACAGTTGAAATATCAGTTTTTACCCGCGCCGATTTACGCAATATCAACTTCGGCAAAGACGCTGAATTCAAAAACATGTGGACCGAAAAAATCTTCGAGGCAGATCGCATGGCATTCACGCCCACGAGCATAGGAGGACTGCGCTACAACGGCATGCTTCTGCGCAAAGTTGCAGCATTTCCGCTGGCACCGGGTGAATCCAAAATTGAGCCAATGGAAATAACCTGCACGATAGTTTTACCACCGCGCAGCTTCTTTGATTTCGGCAGAACCGAAAATGTAGTTGTGCGCAGCAACCCAGTGAAAATCAACGTGAAATCTTTGCCGAGCGCAGGTAAACCCCCTAGTTTCGTCGATGCTGTGGGCAAATATACTTTCGCCACAAAAGCCGATCGCGCAGAACTACTTTCGGGAGAAGCTGTTACGGTTTCGGTTTTTGTGGGTGGCACCGGCAATATCGACGCTGTTACTGTGCCCGAAATCAAAATTCCTGCCGATTTCGAGCGCATCGACAAGCTCGAAAGCGTTGATAAAAAACCAAAAGGTGAGCTTTATGGCGGCACAAAAAAGATCGACTTTATTCTCGTGCCGCGCAATGCTGGCGAATATACCATTCCCGCCATCGAATTTTCATATTTCGACCCAAGCGCCGAAAAATACGTTACACTTTCATCACAGCCCATCAACATAAAAGTTGGGCAGGGCAAAGCTGTTGTTGGCTCCACAAACCTCGGCACTGGCGGAAGAAGCGGTGTTGTAACTGTTGGCAAGGATATTGAATTCATCAAACCCGACCTTGCCAAAGTGCCAACTGGCGACTTTGCGCCAAAAACTGGTGCGCGAGCACTTTGGTTTTTACCCATCGAGTTGGCAGCCATAATCTTAGCCTTAGTCTATCGCCGCCGCCAAGAACACCTAATGGAAAATTACCGCGCGCTAAAAGCTTCGAAAGCACTTAAAGCTGCTCGCAAAAAACTCACGCAAGCCCAATCTACAAAAGACTTTCGCACAGCATTGGGCATGCTTTATGATGCAATTTTCGGTTACCTAGGCGACAAGCTTTCGCAGGAACCGGGAGCTGTGATTTTCGACGAGGCAACACACAAACTCGAAGGCTTTGGCGTGCAACCAGAAACACTCGAGCAACTCAAAAAAGCTCTCGACACCATCGACGCGGCACGCTTTGCACCCGACCGCACTTTTGTGCCCATCAGTGAGCTTGTGACACAAATCGAAGAACTGCTCGCCGCCATCGACAAGGCGGTTCGCTAACTGCTTGAAAAATTCGCTAAATCAAAAACTTAGAGCTGCGACGGCAGTTTTTGGCAGCATTTTTACGCTCGCGCACTGCGAAAAGTCTCACTGAAGTGGCGTTAAGTTCGAGGGCAGCTATCACCGAAAAATACTGCAAATTTGCTTTCTGGCACCGTCGATGCTGCAAAATGATTGCTTTAGATGCAACACAGCTTCCTTCACAACTTAATCGATGCGAGCTGGTTGCGTTCACTGTTATGGCACAGGAACCAAGTGCGTTCACGCGCTCGGTTTGCGGAAAATAATTTACACCACAGCTGTGTGCAAAAAAAGACGCTTAGGTTAACACGCTGTTTTGACAACTTTTTGCAAGGCAATGTGTTAATACTTAGCATGCGTTCGTTTCCAAAACTCTCTGCAGCAACTGTCAAGTGAATTCACTTGCGCACCGTTTCGAAATAGGAACATTAACTTTTTGTTAGTTAGGAACATAGTAAAAAAACGGAACATTGAGAAATGAAAACCGCAATCTACAAAATAGCTTTTTTGGGCATGATTTTTGCCATGTTATGCGCACCCGTCTTCGCACAAAGCGCAACACAACATTACAACGATGGCAACAAAGCCTACCGCGAGAAAAATTTTGAACAGGCATTGCAAAACTACATCGCTGCAGTGGATGCGGGCGGTGTTAGTGCCGAGCTGTATTACAATTTGGGTGCCGCATATTTTCGAACGGAAAGCTTGGGTAACGCCATATTATGGTTCGAGCGCGCACGCTTTTTAGATCCAACAGACGCCGAAATAAAACGCAGCCTCGCTTTTGCGCGCAGCCTTACTCAAGACCGCATCGAGTCGTTGTACGGTAACAGTTTTCTGTTTTACCTCGTGTCTTTCATCGAATCAATTCCATTTCGGCGCGCGTGGCAAATACTACTTTTGCTATCAATCTTGGCAACTATCTCGACGATTTACACAATTTTTCAGCTCAAAGCCAAAAGTGTTACAATACTTTTGTGGACAATTTTCGCGCTCTGTCTTGCCGGTTGGTGGTGGAAGGGCGACAGATTATGGGAGCGCGAACTCGCCATTGTCATGGAATCGAAACTTGATGTGCACAGCGAACCATCTTTCGATTCGGCGTTGCTTTTCACCATTCACGAGGGCACACGTGTGGCTGTTGCCGAAGCACGCGGCGGATGGGCAAAAATCGTAATCGAAGATGGGCAATCAGGCTGGGCGCCACGCTCAAGCATCACTTGGGTAATCGAGGGAAAAAACCTATGACGCCACAGCGAAAGCATATTTTCTGCGCTGTTCTGCTTGTCTTTTCGCTTGTTTGGGCGCAAGATACTTCGCCTACGCAAAGTGTTATTAACGTTGCAGATAGCGCGAAAAAGCATGCTGACACAAAAGAAGCGGGCACAGCGCAAGACACACTCGACCTTGCAGCGCAGCCAGTGAAAATAGTTGTGGAGACAGTTTTTGTAAGTGTTGACACTATTTGTGCTTACGGGCGCGACGAGATTTTTTCTTTTGCTGAGCATCTTTACGAACTTGGTGAATTTGAGCGTGCAGCGGTGGAGTTTTTGCGTTTATCGTTTCACTACACCGACGACACTTTAGCTACAATATCGCTTTTCCGCGCGGCACATAGCCTAGAGCGTGCGGGGAAGTTTGCTCTTGCGCGCGAGCAATATCGCAATCTGGCATCATTAGATTTGCGTGAGGCAAAAAAATTCGCCACGTATCGAATCCCTCTTACGTTTTTGCTCGAGGAACGACCCGAAAGTGCGCTCGCTACAATTGACACATCAGCAGAGGTTTATGGCGCAGGCAAATACCTTATTGGCTGGGCACATTTACAAGAGCACGATTATCCAAAAGCGCTCGCCACATTTACCGATTTGTCTAAAAAGGCATCCGACTCTGATATTTCTGGCAGTCTCGATTTTCTCATCCATCGCACCAAAGAGCGCATTAACCAAGGCGACAGAAGTGCTTTTGTAGCTGGTTTTCTTTCGGCATTGGTGCCGGGTTTGGGGAGGGGTTATTCGGGCAGATGGGGTGATGGATTTTTCAGTTTTGCAGTTATTTCTGCCACTTCGGGCATATCCTACGCCACCTGGGAAGATGATCGAACTTTCGCCGTAGTATCAGCGGCTTTGGCAGCATTCTTTTACGTGGGGAACG
>CAYUDB010000160.1:0-6534 GCA_964443405.1 uncultured bacterium
GATTTTGTCCGATTCTAAAGTATCATCAAGCAAATAATGCCCGCCAATCTCAATGTAAAAAACATACCCCGATTTCGGATTCAAACTGCCATTGCGTCCATCGAAGCCAAAAGTGATGCCACCACCCGCATAACGTGCCTCTGTGGTTTCAGGAACATTTTGCCAGCCACCTTCGCCGAATTTCCAATCGCGAATATATTTACCAGCATCATAAGTGCCATATATGCCCCATTTTGTATCGACACCCGATTTGAAGCGCTGTTCCACGCGCAAACGCACCTCTTTTGCCTGCTCGGGAATACTTTCCAAAACATTGTCGGTATCACCAACGCCAAAAACCATAAATGTTGTTTCGGGCACAGTGATTTCCTTAACACGTGGATCATTTACAGTGGCATCGAGGTATCTGGCTCGCACAAGTGTGCCTTGCGCAAAAATCGGTATCTTCATGTTCAATTCACCGCGCATGGCTTTTGACGATGGTGCATATCGCAATTCGGCATTGTAATACTGCAAAGTATCGCCAAAACCTGCAGCAAAGTAATACGTAAGGCTATCATGTGAATCGTAATATACCATGGGCACAGTCCACCAAAAATGTGTGGTATCACCTTTGGAATTATGTATGGGAAAAGCTATCCACGCCTGTGCCATGCCGCAGACAATAAATATTGTGAAAAAAAAGGTCTTCTTCATCTTTACCTCTATACAGTTTTAAAAAAAATACCATTCCGCCGCAAATGTGCAATGTTTTTCGCATGCCAATCCTTACATCATTAAATCCTATTGATTCGTGTTGTGAGGCAAAACAACAAAAACATCCAAAAGGAATTGCGAAAAAACTGGCAAAGCATATTTTAAAAAAAACTTTACTAGCTTATGAGGACAACAATGCTCGTCAAACCTAAGCGCATTCCGACAATCTCTATGAAAATATTTGCAATTGCATGCCTAAGCATCTCTACGCTTTTTGCACAAACAACCGATAACTCTCCGGCAGCAGTCGAACTTGTACGGCTCAAATTCGGCGGTGGTGCAGATTGGTACAATGGTCCTACAGAATTACCAAACCTTGCTGCCTTCGCAAAATCTAATGCTGGCATTGCCGCTTTTTCGACAGGACGTTTTGTAGAACCGGCATCACCAGAAATTTTCTCGTTTCCGTTCATATTCATGTGTGGACACGGCAATGTGTTTTTTACCGATCGCGAGGCTGCCAACCTACGCAAATACTTAGAAAACGGTGGTTTTTTACTAGTAAACGACGATTATGGCTTAGACGCTGCATTCCGAAGGGAAATGCGTAAAGTGTTTCCCGATAAGGAATTTGTAGAGCTGCCTTTTGATCACAGTGTGTATCATTATTTCTTCGATTTCCCAGCAGGTTTGCCGAAAATTCATGAACATGATAACAAACCACCTCAAGGCTTCGGCATTTTTGTTGAAGGTAGGCTTGTAGTTTTCTATGCTTACGAATCAGACATTGCTGATGGTTGGGATGACCCATCTGTTCACGGTGACCCAGAAGAAAAACGCACACAAGCTTTGCGAATGGGCACCAATATTCTTTTTTTTGCCCTCACCAATTAGTTTTACTTTAGCTTACATGAAAAAACTTGCGCAAAAATGGTTTGATTGTAGGTTATGCACAAACTTCCATATTGAGGTGAAAATGCGCAAGCTTATGTTTTTCTTTGTTCTCATCACGACATTGTTTGCCGATGACGACAACAACTTCTACAACAATGAGCAAACCTTTCCACTTAGTGGAACCAAAATCATTGAAATTGTAGGAGAAGTTAAAGCACCCTTAAAAATTGATCTTGCGAAATTGCCAACCCGCGAAGTACTTGTGCGAGAAGCAATTCCAATAACTGGCGATAGTGTAGCTTTCATCGGTGCCTACCGTTACGATGGGATATCTCTTTTCGATATACTTTCAACAGCACAAATCGAAAAGAAAAACGAAACCGAATTCGGTTCAGTTATCGACTTAATGATCAAAGTAATCGATGCCCAAGGCAACTATGTTCTATTCAGTTGGGGAGAGATTTTCTACCCTGCCGAGAGACATGCCACTATTATTGCTACAAGTGTTGCACCCATTATCCCATCAAAAACCAAACAACAATGGCAAATACCCACCAAAACTGCGCTTATTTGCGGCGATGACCTTTTAGCTTTGCGGCGCATAGAAAACCCAGTGCGAATTGAGATTTTCTCATCACCTCGCTCCTTCACCGTAAAACGCGACACAACAGGCACAGCCTTCATTTGGAGTAAATCCATGTTACTTTTCGACAGTAAAGCTGTGATGAAAGAGATTTCCGATTTGCCAAACAATTCGAAATTTAGGGAATATCCATCAGTGTTTTTTGGACGTGGGCGTGGTTTTCATCGCATCACAACGTTTGTAGGTGTGCCATTTGCCGATTTCTTGCGCGAACAATATAAGCTTTCACGCGCAGATTTTGCTAAAACGTTTTTTGTGGTTGCTGCTGCTGACGGCTATAGAATATCGATTTCTGCATGTGAGCTTTTTAATCGCAACGATTTCTGCGATTTTCTGCTCATTCCAAAACCCGAAAACGAATCCGGCGGGAAATTTGCTCTTTTCCCTTCTCCCGATTACTTTTCCGATCGCGCTGTCAAATCTGTAGCGGAAATACATCTCATTCGCTAATCTTTAGCCAAACCAGCTTTTCCAAACACTCGCCGAGACCACATCTGCGACGAGTGTTTTTGTTTTACAAAACGCGCCAATAAAGGTTGCGACACATCCCTAAAATAGTATATTCACAACCATGAAATCAGCCGAAAATGCTTCTTCGCCAGAACAAACGCACACCTTTGCTGTGCCAGAAAATTTTGCACATTGTCGCCTTGACGTGTATTTATCTCAATGCAATTTAGGGCTTTCGCGCAGTCAAATTCAAAAACTCATACGCGAAGGAAATGTGCAAATCGTAAACAAAGGTGTAAAACCAAATTTTGTTCTGCGCGGTGGAGAGAAGATTACGATCACAATTCCAGAAAATGAGCCTTTTCGATTGGTGCCCGAACAAATGCCGCTCGATATAATTTTCGAAGACGAGTGGCTGATCGTGGTGAACAAACCTGCCGGCATTGTAACACATCCTGCACGTGGCAATTTTGAGCACACACTGCTGCACGGAATAATCGAGCATACTAAAGTGATTTCACCTGTAGGTGGTGATCTTCGCCCAGGAGTTGTGCATCGCCTCGACAAAGATACATCGGGCTTGATTGTCTTTGCAAAAACCGCACTTGCTCACAATGCTTTGGCACATTTGCTTGCTGAACGAAAAATATCACGTAGATATCTGTGCTTTGCTTGGGGACATTTGCGTGAAACTCATGTAGATATCGATTTACCACTTGGCATCCATCCGAAAAACCGTCTGCTTCGAGCAGTTGTACCAAATGCACAAACAGCACGCACTGAGTTCTTCGTACGCGCCAGCTTCGATTTTTGCGATTTTCTCGAAGCACAACTGCATACAGGCAGAACACATCAGATACGTGTACACCTCGCGCACATATCTCATCCTGTAATGGGCGATGCAGACTATGGTGGCAGCGAAGAGCGATTATCTGGTGTTGCACCACAGCACAGGCTTCTTGCAAGAAAAATTCTCGCTGCTACCACAAGACAGCTTCTACATGCATACCGTATGGAGCTAGAGCACCCGATGACCCACGAAAAAATCACACTACTTGCCCCACTCCCAAGAGACTTCCTAATGGTTTTTGAAACACTCGGCTTCGATGCCAACGTTTTCGTTGAACCACTTTATCTCTAAATTTTTACACAAAAATGCCACCATCTGCAAAGTATTTTTCATCGGTAAAGTGTTTTAACGATGCGAAAAGCAAATATAAAGCTGTAGTTGCAGCACGCTCTCGAATCGAATTGCGGTCGCCCGCAAAACGATAACGACGTGCAAGCACATATTCGTCGGTTGCACAGGCAATGTAAACTGTGCCAACAGGTTTCAATTCACTACCACCCTCAGGACCAGCAATGCCCGTAATTGCCAGTGCAAAACTCGTCATAAAAGTTTTACGGGCAGCGAGCGCCATTGCCTTAGCACATTCTGCCGAAACAGCCCCATACTGTGCAACTAGAGCGGCATCGACGCCCAAGACTCGGCTTTTTGCTTCATTTGAATAAACTATAGCACCACCGTTAAAATACCTGGAGCTGCCTGGAATGGCAGTTATTCTGGCACCCAACAAACCTCCAGTACAACTTTCTGCCACAGCGAAAGTTGCATTTTCGGAACACAATAACTCTCCTACAGCACTTTCGATGGAACAGTTTTCGCCTTCGGCAAAGATTTTGTCGCCGAGACAGGCGTAAAGGGTTTTTCGCATCGAATCGATAGTAGCCTGTTTTTCGGCAAAAATGCAAAGTTGTATCCCCCGCAATGATGGGTAATACCCTACATCAAATAGAGCTGAATCGAAATTTTTCGACACAAAATCGAAAAGTTGCGACTCGCTGATGCCAATAAAATTCAGAATGAGTGTAGCCTTATGTGACGTTTTCGGCAAAAACGGCTCACATTCTCGATAAACTGCTAGCATCTCATGAGGCGGACCAGGCAAAACGAAAACATTGACGTCATTTTTAACGCTATAAAAACCGTTTGCAGTGCCCAGTTGGTTCTCGAGTACTTTGGCATCGGATGGAATTTGAGCTTGCACAAGGTTATTTTGTGGCATTGGTATGTTGCGGATTGCGAAAAAATTGCGAATATGCTCTGCGCATTCAGTAGAAAGTTCTAGAGGAGTCTCCAAGAACTTTGCCACGGCAAAACGAGTTATATCATCATTAGTTGGTCCCAAACCACCAATGACAAAAACATATTCACTTGCTTGGCATGCAGCTTTCATTGCAAAAACTATATCGTCAATCACATCCGGAACCGTTGTGTGACCTAAAACCGTAAGCCCACGTGCTGTGAGTTTTTGTGAGATAGCGGTTGCATTGGTGTTCACTGTGCGACCACGTAGCAGTTCATTGCCAATTGTAATTATAGATGCTGTTATCATTTGGTTCTACATGCCAAACGGAAGCCCTATTTTGCCTTTTCCGCCAGCTTTTTTCATGGTTTTCATCATTTTTTTCATGGCATCAAATTCTTTGAGCAGCCTGTTCACATCTTGAACCGATGTACCCGAACCCTTGGCTATACGTTTGCGCCGTGAACCGTTAATCATATCGGGATCTTCGCGTTCGCCTGGAGTCATTGAAAGTATGATGGCTTCAATGTGCTTAAAATCTTTATCATCAAAATCGAGATCGATTTTGTTTGCACCCGGAATGAGTTTTAGCAGATCGGCAATGCCACCCATTTTCTTCAGTTGACGTAATTGATCGAGGAAATCAGTGAAAGTAAACTCTGCGCGAAGCAATTTTTTCCGCATTTCCTCCGCTTTTTGTGCATCGACATTTTTTTGTGCTTTTTCGACAAAACTAACTATATCACCCATGCCCAAAATTCTGGAAGCCATACGATCGGGATAAAAAGGTTCTATGGCATCGGGCTTTTCCCCTGTGCCGATGAAAAGTATCGGCTTGCCCACAACCGCGCGCAGTGAAATTGCTGCACCACCTTTTGCGTCACCATCGAGCTTTGTAAGTATAAAACCATCGATTCCAACTCGTCGCGTAAATTCTTGTCCTACTTCCACAGCAATTTGCCCCGTCATCGCATCGACTACGAGAAAAACAGCTTGTGGACGCAATTTGAGTTGAATTTCTTCAAGTTCACGCATCATTTGCTCATCGATTTGCAATCTGCCAGCGGTATCAAGAATGAGCACATCCCAACCGCGCATTTTAGCTTCCGCTACTGCTCGTTGTGCTGTTGCTGGGGGTTTTTCGAGCATTGCAGGTTTTACCAGTGGCACTCCAATACTTTTCGAAAGTGTTTCAAGTTGTAGAATAGCTGCCGGTCGATAAATATCCAATGCGACAAGGGCAGGATTCCATTTACGTTCGCGCAACCAAACTGAGAGCTTTGCCGCATGAGTTGTCTTGCCCGAGCCTTGGAGACCTACGAGCATTATTACAGTTGGATTTGCTTTGGGCAGTGAAATCTTTTGTGCGTCTGCACCGCCTAAAAGCTCCACAAGCTTATCAAATACTATTTTTACTATCTGTTGACCAGGTTGAACGGAATTTAAAACTTTTGTGCCTATTGCATCTTTTTCGACAGTTTCTATAAAATCTTTCACCACTTTATAGTTGACATCGGCTTCAAGCAAAGCTCGGCGAACTTCGGCAAGTCCTTCACCAATATTTTTCTCAGATAGCTTGCCGCGACCGGTTAGAGTTTTGAAAGCTGAGTTTAATTTATCGGAAAGTTGCTCGAACATTGTGCCTCCAAATTGTCTTTTTTTCGATACCCTCAAAAAAGTCTTGACATTTACTTTGGCAAGAATATCTTCATTTCACCACGGCGGCATAGCTCAGTTGGTAGAGCAGAGGAATCATAATCCTCG
>CAYUDB010000161.1:0-6533 GCA_964443405.1 uncultured bacterium
GTCGGCAACGGTCCCAATGGCGCTGCGATACCTAGTGATGGAGTTACTTTTACAAACGACAGAATATCTTTTTTACCGCGTCGCGGTGTTGCGCAATCGGGTGTTGTATATGTAACAGACGGTACTGAAACGTATGCAGTTTTCGTCAACAACGTAGGAAATGCCATTGTGAGGAAATATGGAAACAACTCATGGAACTGAGCACAGAGGTTTTACGCTTGTGGAAGTGCTTATTGCTTTCACATTGCTCACCATAGGTGTTATGGCGATAACGCCTGTTTTGGTTTTTCTCACTCACAGCAACATGCACAGCAAACGCTCTTCGCAGGCGCGCCTTGTGGCATCCGAATTTGCCGAGCGTTTCCGCGCTATCGATTACACCGACCCATTACTCTCTGATGATGGCGACACACTCGACCTTGCGAATATCACGGCTCCCGATCATCTCGACACAATCGATACAGATTCTGAACGCTTTTTTGTGTTTTGGAACATTGCCGAAAACATTCCCATAACCGGCATAAAAACCATAAACATCATCGTCCGGTGGCGCGATAATACGCGCAACGAATTTTTCCAAATGGATTTCTTAACCCAAAAAGCGGCGGTGCAAAGATGAACCACAAATCGATAAAATTTCTGTTAAACAATATTTTACATGCACAAAACAGCGATTCCCCTTCTTTCACCAATCGATGTGGTATGAGTTTAACTGAGCTTTTGGTGGCGGTTATACTTGTCTCAATTTTGATGTCGGCTACATTCTATGTTTTTTCGAGCTTTTTTGCAACATCACTTTCAAGTGAACGCCGAACTATGGCACAATCCGATTTTCAAGCTAGTGCCGACATCCTAAAATGGGATATCTTCATGTCGGGTTATGGAATGCCTTCTACCACATTGCCTATGAGCAGCAACGACAATACTACACAAAACAATTCCGATAGCCTCACTTTGCGTTCGATGGGCTTCACTATGGAAGGCGGCACTGGACGATGGACTTACATGCTTTCACCTTCGATCAACTCAAACCAAATCCTGGTTCGCAAATGGCCTAATGCAACCGACAACATAACCAAGGGTGATAGAGTAGTTATATTATCTGCCACAAAAGCTCGCGTGGGCAATGCATTTTATGTTGTCAATGAGACCACTTCTGCAGTTGGTCCCACAGGACAAGCAGCGTATTTGCTCACACTCAATGGCACTGTTCGCTCTACAGCAAATTTTGTTTTCGCTACAGGCAACACCACCGGCAACCCTTTTATGGCAACATACACAGTGCGTAACGGCAACCTATTGCGCAATGGGCAAATTTTCATTCGCGATGTTGTCAGTTTTCAAGTGTCATACTGGATCGATCGCAACGGCAACCGAGTTCAAGAAAATGGTGAAATTTTCGACAACCTCGCTGTTGTTCAGGCAAACCCAAAACTTGCCGACAATGTTTTACTCATGCGCCTCACTGTTGTAACTGCCACAAGAGGCGAACAGACTTTCGTCTTTCCTCAAGACAGCATGGAAGTTGAAAATAGTGTGTTGAATTTCAATAACTTGGGCAGAAATTTCCGATATGATCTTTGGCAAAATTCAGCAAGACCGAGGAATCTATGAGAAAAATACTGCAAAACAACTTTTTATCTATTTGTGCCATAAACGAACTACAAGGTGAAATGTTTGCTTTTGGCAAAAAAGCTCGTCCTGGCATTGCCATGATGACAGTTGTGTTAATTTTGCTGTTTATGATGATAATTGCTGGTGTTTCGATGAACTTACTTGTTCGTGGCAGCGGTATTGCAGGAAGTAACCGGCGCTATCTTTCGGTTTTCGAGGCAGCAGAATCTGGTGTAGAACGTGGCATGCTCGCAGCCGAAATTGCCGTCGAAACTGGAGCTACACCCGGCGATACAACACTCAACCTTGACGATAAAAACATTAGCCTTGCGTTACAGCATCTTTTTACCTCATCTGTTTCGGGTGCAAATATCGCTTATGGCGGTTCGGGTTACACAGGTCTTGGCACAGGTATGTCCTCAGGAGGTAGTGCTGTTTTCTTTCGCATAGTTTCAGATGCTCAGGGCACTGTTCGTGAGCGCTCCACTATCGAAACAGCCTACAAGAAAATTGTCGGCGTTGCCGTGCGATGATTTACCGCTGTTACATTTGAGTTAACTGTGACTACTTTGGTAACAATTTAAAGCTTGCGGTGCAGCACAAATTAAACATGCACTAAGCAGCTTAAATCGCGTCGTGCAACAGGCAAGCGCCACGTATCAACAAACTCGTAATGTAAATGCCTAAACATGGGGAGGCATTGTAAAAGGTTCTTCTATGAGATGAATTGTTGTTTGAGAACTATTTTTTGTATAAAATTTGAAAAAAAGTTTCTGATAATGGAGGTGCGCTATGAAAAATATTACTATGTGCTTTGCAATACTGGTATTTTTTGGGGCATTGTTTGGTCAACCAATCTATTACGATGCCGCACATACTACGCCGTGTAATGTCCCGCCATTTTTGTCGGGCACTGTTACACCAAATGTATTAATGGTGCTCGACAACTCTTGGTCGATGATGTTTTCACCTTGGGGCGAGGAAAGCAGCTACTGGACTTGCGATGATGGAACACAATATTATGGCTACGCCGATTTGGATAGCCATTACCAATACAATACCTCAAGTTTGTGCTATGAAGTTGTGCAAGACTGGACAGGTCGTGCAGATTTTGCAAGCACAAACTGGCGCTTCGAAGGTAATGTGCTCAACTGTATTACCATGCGCCGCGGAGATGTGTTGCGCAAAGTGATGACCGGCGGCAGAATAAAAAACAAAACCTATGCCTCAGGCGAACGCCTCATTTACGAGCTTGAAGGCGGCGGAAACGAGGAGACTAGCCGTTATTGGAACAAGGTTTTCATCAAAGGCGACAATAATTATTATTATCTTCTCACAGTTAAGCACAATTCCAAGCAAGTGACATGGAAAAAATACAGTGCATGGCGATCTCCCATAACATCCGGACCAAGCGGTTCATATAGTTCATCGGGCACAAAATATTTTTCGGCATCCTTTGCCATTCGAAGCAACTATAAAACAAATGATCGCCCTGAAGGTGTTCTGCAGCAAATTTACGATAGAGTAAAACTCGGTTTTATGCATTACAACACCACCAATGAAGGTGGATGCCTCAACTATGCTTGCGGTACTGCCACTGTAGATAGCATGTACAATACCATTCGAAACATGAATTTTGAAACTAACACGCCTCTTACCGAAACCTTCTACGAGTCTTCATTTTACTTTAGAGGAAAATCTACAGGCTATTATAATGTCAGCACACCAGATTTCTACACATATCGCTACTCAAGATCAAACTCAAAAGCAGTTTATAGCAATATCGATCCCATAGATGGTTGGTGCCAAAAGAACTTTGTTATCCTTTGCACCGACGGTGAACCTTATTCTGATAAAACATTTCCATCGTCAAGTTCAGGTTGGGATAGTGGTATTCCACTTGATGCAGATGGTGATGGTTACGATCCTTGCCCGCCTACATCTATTTACCCGGGTTACGATTGCACATACGCTACCCATTATCTCGACGATATCGCATATTGGCTGCACACAACAGATCTGCGTAGCGATTTTACCAATAAGCAAACAATTACTACGTATGCAGTATTTTTGTTCAGCGAGGACGATAATGCGGTGAAATTGCTTAACGAAACAGGTAAAAAAGGCTCATTCGACGATAAAAACAACAATAACCGCCCAGACCTCACCGAAGAATACGACGTGGATGGCAACGGTGTGGCAGATGGTTTTTTCATGGCGAGCAATGGTTATTTGCTTGAGCAAGCGCTTACAAGCGTGTTTGTAAACCTCTTGCGTAGAGCTGCATCATCCTCGGCAGTGTCAGTTGTTTCAAACACGTCAAAAGGACAAGGTGTTGTCTATCAAGGCTTTTTCCAGCCTGCAAAATTCGTTGGTTCCACACAACTCTTGTGGATCGGCAACATCCACTCGCTCTGGATAGATCCATACGGCAATTTGCGCGAGGATACCGACCAAAACTCATACCTCGACATGAAAAAAGACTATATCGTTCGAGTTTATTTCGATGGTGCGTTGAACAAAACTATGATATCGCAGTTCAAAGATAATGATGGGAATGGCACTGCCGACGAAGACAAAGGTATTGTTGACCTCGATGTTGTAAAATCTGTGTGGCGCGCGGGTGAAGTGATGCTCGCGAGAACTGCCGCAAGTCGCACAATGAAAACAGTTATGCCATGCGCTGTTTACGATTTGGCAAATGCTACTTTCATAGGCGATGGTGATCCTAAAACACAGGGCTTCAAAGATTTTACAACATTAAATGCCGCCGATTTACGCCAATTTATCGACGTTTCAACAACCGCTCGTGCCGAAACAGTTATAAATTATACTCGCGGTATAGATTACATGCTCGATAGTTATCGTTCGCGTTCGCAGGGCACAAATGTTTGGAAACTCGGTGATATTATCAATTCGTCGCCTACATTTGTCGGTCCGCCTGCAGACAGATACGATATCATCTTCAACGATGCCTCGTATCGTGCCTTCTTCAACAAATGGAAGTCGCGAAAAGGCGTGCTCTATGTTGGCGCAAACGATGGACAAGTTCACGCTTTTAACGCGGGCAACTACATCGAACAGCAAAATGGTTCTACTCTCGGGCAGCTCAAAAACAACAGCAATACTTTGGGCACAGAACTTTGGTCGGTAGTGCCGTTTAGCAGTTTGCCACAACTAAAATGGCAAATTGATCCAAATTATTGCCATGTATATTCTGTTGACCTAACCCCACGTGCGTTCGACGTGCGTATGTTTGCAGCTGATGCCACGCATACACAGGGTTGGGGCACAATTTTAGTGTGCGGCATGCGTTTTGGAAACGAACCTTACCTTACGCCTTCTCTCACGAGCACATATTTGAAATCGGCTTATAGAACTACACTTACACTCAAATCATCCTACCTTGTGCTCGATGTTACCGATCCTGATGCCCCCACGCCAATGTTCGAATTTTACGATCCGAATTTGCAATTTACAACTGCACAACCTGGTGTGGCAAAAGTTTACGATACCGATTATCTCAAACAATGGTACATACTTTTTGGTTCTGGTCCTTCGAACACTCAGGGTCTTTCGAGCATACGTCCTTGGTTTTACGCTGTGGGTGCAAATCGCATGAACAAATGGCAATTGCCCGACAACAACGCTCACTGCGGCGATGTAGTAACTATCGATAAAGATTTTGACGCGCTCACCGATGTAATATACGTGGGTGCTTCTGTTTACGATAATAGTCTCGGGCGTTGGGTTGGTAGAATTTACCGCATTACTACAAACGAAAGCTCCGATTTTACAAAATGGTCGGTGACTACATTGCTTTATCTTCCTGCGGCAGTAACCGCAGGTGTGGCTGTTACCACAGACGATTATGGCAATATTTGGGTATTTGCAGGTACTGGCAGATATTTCTCGCAACGCGACCGCGACGAACAGAACTATACCCAATACATGGTTGGTATCAAAGACCCAATATCCGAAAGCAGCACCGACTCTGTCCGCTGGGGAAATCTATTCGATGTATCTAGTCGCACTGTGCAGACAACCGACTCCGGGACTTATGTTTATTCGGGCACATCTGGCATCAAGTATGATAGTCTTAAAGTGCTTATTAACAGCAAGAGCGGCTGGAAAAAGGCATTGCCAGTAACGGGCGAGCGAGTTATCAATACTCCGATTCTCATTGGTGGGGCGCTTTTCTTCACAACATTTGTTCCCTCCACCGATATTTGTGCCTTCGGTGGTTCGAGCAGACTATACGGTATCGATTTTCTCACTGGTTTGCCTGGTGAAACTTCTATTCTCGGTTTAAGCTCCACCGGATGGCTTTACGATTACGTGAGCATAGGCGAGGGTGTTCCTTCGGCACCAGCTGCGCACGTTGGCTTGACCGACGATGCTACAATTGCTGTTCAGCTTTCCACAGGAACTATTACCCAAACTCGTGCATCGATAAACTCACCAAAGAGCGGTGCGCTTTTCTGGCGCGGGCGCTAAACAACGGGAGGTAATTACATGAAGAAGCAAATATGGCTCATAGCGTTTCTCATAGCTTTCGTGGCGCTTTTCGCCGAACCTATCACAAAAGACATGACTGAAAAGCAGCTCCGAACAGCCAACCCATACCACAAGGCAAAGAAGCAGGCACGGCAAATTCCAAAAGGGAAAGATGAATTTTCGCCCGATGATGTTTACATTGTTTTTGGTGTGCTTGCAGAGTTCAAGTTTCAAGAAAACATTATAATACTCGCAGACAGTGCAACTTACTTCATAGCTCAAGCTTCCGAAATTATAGAGGTTTCCACCGCCGATTTTATTATGCCCGCACCCGACGAGAACATTGCCGATATTCCGGATGTTTATAAGCGTATGCGTGGCAACCCGATAAGCACATTCAACTTACGACCGGGCATCAAGCT